>JBJPGE010000008.1:0-35479 GCA_048595465.1 Methylophagaceae bacterium
TTTAGGGGCACCTTTAAATATCAAATGTGCTTCATCGAAAAACATGATCAATTTAGGTTTATCAGGATCGCCTACCTCTGGTAATTGTTCAAACAACTCAGACATTAGCCATAATAAGAATGTGCTATATAACTGTGGTGAATTCATTAGCTTATCTGCTGCCAGCATATTAATAATGCCTTTACCATTTTCATCAGTTTGCATTAAATCATCTAAATTCAATACTGGCTCAGCAAATAACAGATCACCACCTTGATCTTCGAGACTAATTAATTGTCGCTGAATAGCACCCACACTAGCCGATGATACATTGCCGTATAAAGTACGAAATTCTTTGGCATTATCTGATACAAATTTAAGCATGGCACGGAGATCTTTAAGATCTAGTAACAACCACCCATTATCATCTGCCACACGAAAAACCAAAGCTAGCACGCCCTGCTGGGTATCATTCAACTTTAATAATCGCGCTAATAATAAAGGGCCCATATCCGAAATGGTTGTTCTAACAGGATGGCCCTTCTCACCGAACACATCCCAAAACGTAGCGGGGAAACCTTGAAAACTAAAATCATCTAAATGCATGATTTCAACACGCTCAGCTACTTTTGGATGCTCTCGCCCCGGTTGCGTCACGCCCGATACATCACCTTTAATATCAGCCAAAAATACCGGTACGCCCATTTCACTAAAGCCCTCTGCAAGACCTTGCATAGTAATCGTTTTACCCGTACCGGTTGCACCTGCAATCAAGCCATGGCGATTTGCCATTTTAGGCAACATGGCGATCGCTTCGCCTTCATTGCTTTGTCCGATAAAAATTGTTGCTTCGTCCACGTCTATTCCTCTTCTAATAATCTAGCCAAACCCGTTTCACGTTGATGCTGTGTCATTACAGTTTTAGTTAAAATTGCTTCACTACACAATAACATGACCTGTTTTTTAGCTCTAGTAATGGCAGTATAAAGTAGCTCTTTTGTGAGTAAAAGGCTTTCTTCTTCAGCTAACACGATGTGCACCTTATCAAACTCGCTGCCCTGACTTTTATGTATGGTAATGGCATAAGCCGTTTCATGTGCCGGCAATCGTGCCAGATCAAACCAATGTAAGCAATTATCAAATAGAAAACAGGCTTTCAATTCACCGGTTTCATCACACAATATCAATCCTGTATCACCATTAAATAATTGCTGACGATAATCGTTCTGCGTAATCATGATGGGACGACCATGATAAAAACCTTGCTGAGTTCGCCAACTCTGTTTTTGAATATGTCGTTCAATAGCATCATTAACGGATTGAACTGACTGCGGTCCTTGTTTCAAAGCACATAATACTCGCTGCTGTTCAAATGCTTGCAAGCACATTAATGGCGGTGCACTTTCACTAATTGCTTCAAAAAATGGCTGGTAAAGTCTGCTTATAGTTAATAATAAATTAGCAGCATCACATTGTTGCATCCATAAAGGGGCTGGTGCGTTGGCGATCACATCAAAAACAGGTTGAATATCACCTGTTTTCACCGCAGTGGCTAATCGACCAATATCACTAGTTTGATCAAATCGATAGCTATGCTGTAGCTCTACGACGGTGTTACTTAAGATTGAAGGAGTGCTACTGGCTGCAATAGTAATGCCTGTAGATTCCAATAATTTTGAACAAAATTCCGGTGAAAATTGCGGTATGTGCTGACATAAATTTGCCAATACAGCACCTGATTCTACTGATGCTAGTTGCTGACTATCACCTAGCAGTACCACACGAGCATTTTCTGGCAGTGCGGTCATCAAAATAGCCATTAAGCTAATGTCGATCATCGATGCTTCGTCGACAATCACAATATCGACAGCTAATGGCCGCTGAACATTGTAGCGACCTTGTTGATTTTCAGCCGTTATCCCCAATAAGCGATGCAATGTTTTAGATTCTACCCCCTCAAAACCACTATCATTTATTGATTGTTGCAATCTTGCTGCCGCCTTGCCTGTTGGGGCGGCTAGTGCAATATTCATTGTTTTATTTTCTGTAAACAGCATAGTTAACAATCGCAATACAATGGTCGTTTTTCCTGTTCCAGGCCCGCCCGAAACAACACTAAACTGTTGTGTTAGCGCTGCAAATACAGCTACTTTTTGCCAATCTACCCCGTCAATATTGCTAACCCAATCAGAAAATAGCTGTTGGATCTGTTTTGGATGATTTAACGGTATAGGCTGACAGCGTTGCCGTATCGCTTCAGCCACCTGTTGCTCGTCTAACCAATAACGGTATAAATAAAGTGTGCCTTGTTCAGTCAGGATCAATGGTGCAAACTCACCTGCCGCTCCAACGACATTGCTTTGTATTAGCTGATGTATCCAAACATCACTAGTTTCAGGCAAACCCAAGTCATTATATTTTTCATTGCCTAATGTTTGAGCTATGTTTAAACAAACATGCCCTTGGCTATTCGCCTCACTCAATAATGCCGCTGTTATAGATACAACAGCATTATCGCTGTCATCAAGCCGAGCAATAAACTTGGCAAACTGACAGGCTAATTCACTGAACCCAGCTTGGCGAAGCAATTTCATCACGCTTCTCCTTGCAAGTAACGATCAAACTGTTCTAATAATGCACTATCCAGCATGTCATAAAAAATACCTGATTGTCCCCACTCAGGATTCATGCCTCGAATAAATAAGTAGTAGGCACCACCAAGGTGTTTCTCAGGATCATAGTCAGCAATTCTTAATTTTAAATAACGATGTAAGGCAAGACTATAAATCAAATATTGCAAAGGATAATCGTGCGAGATCATGGCATCATTTAATAACTCACATTGGTAGTTTTCTTCATTATTACCTAAGTGATTTGACTTATAATCCACCACATAATATTTGCCATTATGTTCAAAAACTAAATCAATAAAACCTTTCATAAACCCTGTTAAGTCATAAAAACTTAAACGTTTGATAACTGTTATTAAGGCTGAACTTGCATCTAATAATGGTAGCAAGCTATCTTGCAAACGCTTCACTGATAAATCAGCTACGGAGAAATAGAAGGCAAGTTCATCTAAGCGTTTAGCCGGTGTTAAATCAGCCAACATCAAACCTGACTCTCCCAACGGTGTAGCAACAACCTCTTTCACCCACTGGCAAACGACATTAACCCATTTCTCATCAAAACCATACTGTAATAAGGTGCGTGAAACCAATGTTTGTAAAGCCACATCATCGTTGCTGGTAAAATCCCATAACTCAAAAACAGCATGTAAACACGTGCCAGCCTGCGCACCTCGAGGAAAGCTAAATCGATCGAGTACATCTGTTCGCACGACAGGGGTAATGTTGAGTGATTCATTTGCATCATAATCCGGTAATTCAGCATCGTGTCCTTGTGTCAGGGCACTAAAACTGCCGATCCGCCACGGTTGATGAATCGTGCCTGTGAATCCTTTGGCAGATAAGGTTTGAGTTTGATTATGGCTTGCTTTAGCCAAAATCACATCATCAGTATCTAAGTCTTCGATTGATATAGCACCATCACTCGACGCCGCTAGCACCTTTATTTCAGTGTACATTGCAGCTGGTTCGGCTTCATCTAAATTAGGATGCAGCAAATTAAATAAAGCAGATTGACCTACATTTTTAACATCAGCCCAAACAATAACGCAGCGTTCTCGTGCCCGAGTTAACGCCACGTAGAGTAAACGTAGATCTTCTGCTCTCTCTTCTAAGGTTACCGATTCAGCGGCTTGACTTAACGCTGGCTCAGAAAAAGCAACACTAGCAAGATTATCATTATCAGATTGATGAAAACTGATCACACTATTATTGGCTGCACGTAAATTGGCATCCCACAAAAATGGACAAAATACGATGGGGTATTCCAAACCTTTGCTTTTATGAATGGTAATAATCTTAACCAGTTGTTCGTCACTTTCCAGCCGTAATTGCGCAGTATCATCATTGCCATTATCTGATTGTCGATGATTTGACAACCAATGTAACACTGCTTCAATACCCTCACTATGACTACTGCAATACTCTTGAATCAATTCAGCCAGATGCAATAAATTGGTTAATTGTCGCTCACCATCAGGCAAGACTAGTAGTCGTTGCTCTACTCCGCCTGCGATCAGTAAATGTCGAAACAATCGCATAAAGCCATACTTTAACCACAGTTGGTGCAAGTCATAAAAAAAGTTAAGCCGAACAAGCCATTTTGTTTCATCTTCTTGCAACTGATATAACTCTGTCGCATTTAGCCCCCAAAAATTTGTCGTCAATGCCGCTTTGATACGTGCTTCATTGTTGGGTTCGGCAATAGCTAATAGTACTCGCTCCAATATTTGTGCTTCTACTGACGAAAATACATTTTCTCGCCCCTGCTGCACACTATTAATGCCTCGCACCTGTAAGCAATATTGAACGGCCTGCGCTTGGCGATGGTTTCGAACCAATACCGCAATATCACCACCTGTAACTGCGGTCTTATCATCCCCTAACGTTGCTTTTCCAGCCTGTGAAAGGCTTAATAGTTTCGCAATTTCATTGGCTGTCGTATTAGCAGAAACAGCCGTTAAATCGCCTTTAGTCATAGCCTTGTCACTGGCAGACCAAATAATATTTAAAGGTGCAGTATTATCACTTTTAATCTTCAACACCGTATGTTTAGACCTCTCGGCATCAACAGGGTGAAAAGGAATATCTTTATAAATAAAAGCAGCTTCTTGTCGGCTAAACAGTGTATTAACAGCTTTAACTAAATCTGGATGAGAGCGCCAGTTAGTGCTTAGCGTATGCTCGTGCTGTGCTGCTGACTTTGCTTTTAAATAGGTGAATATATCGGCACCACGAAAACTATAAATTGCTTGTTTGGGATCGCCCACTAAAAAAGTAGGCAAACCGCTATCTGCAAAGATTCGGCTAAAACTAGCATATTGAATAGGATCGGTATCTTGAAATTCATCGATCAAAGCAGCATGATAATTCTCTCGCAATCGTTCAACTAACCAATCACCACGCTTACCATTCAATGCCTGCTCTAAATTCAATAACAAATCATCATATGACAACACGCCTTGTTGCTGCTTTCGTTGCGGCACGGTTTCACGCAAATAATTCAACAACTGCAACCGCAAACCCTGGCGCTGACTTTCCCTAGCCTGTTGTAATTGATTAAACTGCTCTAGTAATAACTCGCATTCAACCCAAAATAACAACGCTGGTAAATGCTGATCCTTTTTAAGTGCATCTTCTAATTTAGCAGGTGTAAACCGCTCTAACCCATCAAATAGTGAAGCAGGCAAGATGTCATGCTCACATAACGCTGCTAATGATAATAACCACTTTTCAACACTCGTCTTACGATATTTATTACCGTTTAATAATGTCTTATCCTGCAAGGTTGTAATAATAACCTCTTGTTCTTTTAGCCATGCAGTTTTGACACGTTTAAATTGAGTCTGAGCCTGTCGTGTAAACTGTTTAATATCAACCTCAGTTACCGGTATGATATTTAAATAAGGTTTACTGATATAGCTTCGAATCGACTGCAATAAGGTTTCTGTACTTTCATTTTTAGCTAATAAATAGGCAACAAAATCCTTATCTGCCATTGTTACATATTTTCGCCAAAAATCATCAGTTACTGATTGTAATAATTCATTATCATCGCCCACTAATTCTAACTCGAAGCGCAATCCGCTTTCAAAAGCATAATCGCCCAATACACGCTGGCAAAAACCATGAATCGTAAAAATGGCGGCTTCATCAAAACTCTGAATAGCTAAATTAAGTTTTTTTACCTCGGTTCTTTCTTGCTCAGATTGATGGCTTCGTTCATCGCGTGCATCAACTAACTTTTGTCTAAGACGCTCACGTAATTCTTCGGTTGCCGCACGGGTATACGTCACCACTAAAATCTGATCCACTGTTAAATTATTTTCTAATAATAAACGGAGATAGAGCTCAGCCAAGGTATACGTTTTACCCGTTCCTGCACTGGCCTCAATGATATTAAGGTCATGCAAAGCTACGGTATTCACATCAAAGGATGTCATAGTTCACCCTCTTTCAGATGTGCCTGAATCGGCTCATAAACAGCCAAAGCTAATGTTTTAAATTGTTCATCTAAAGGTGAATCATCATAAACTTGCTGATAATATAAATCATTCTTTTCACCCGAAAGATATAGACCACCTTCCCATGATCCGAACATAGCTGAATCTGTTTTATTGCCTTTTAAACTCGCTTTGGCAAAGGCATAACTGGTATTTGAAAATAGTGGTAAAGGGTATTGCAAGCCTTGCCAATACGATTCCAGCAACTCAGCTAATAATAGATGTGCATTTTCAACTGGCTGAAAGTGATACTCTTTATCTTCTGTTATCCAACGACTTTCACATGTCACATTAGTGGGCTGTATACAATTTAAAATCAAGTGCTGTAACCACACTGCCAACAATTCACCTCCTTTAGATTTAGCCATGCGAAAACTAAATAAACCGTCACTCGTTAAGCCATCTAACTGTCCTTGCAATACAAAGCCATTGATCTTCAACTCAAAATGCGGTGGTGTTAAAAACTCATCGGGATAATCTGCTAATAATTGTTCGGTAAATGCCTCAACTTTATCCTGTTGTTCATTGAATATAATATCGCCGACACTGCCTTGCGGTAGCATGCCCGTAGCCTGAACTAATGGAAGTGCTTCGGCCAATTTGTCATTCAAGCGATAGTGCAATAATTTCTGACGCAGTGACCACGCTTGCAAACCATCTAAATCAAACGGTTCGCGTGACTCTAATTGTTCTTCATCTGATTCTAAAAACAAGCCCAGCCGCTGCTGTAATAAAAAACGTGCCGGATGGCGATAAAACATCAATAATTGTGTGACATTAATCGTTTTCCAACTGTCATCAGGTTCAGCTAATGCTTGTCCAAACCAAGCCGTGCCTGATGATGTTATTTTACTGACTGGGGGGCAATGTGCTGCTACATAGCTAAATAATTTATCTGTACTATTATCAAAGTAACGCTGGCTAAAAGCTTGTAATGGATGCTCAGTTAAAACGTGTTGCCAAATATCACCGCCATTATGTGTCTCAAAACTTAACTTCAACACATCTCGTACATCGCTCACCAATACCGAAGGAGGTATAGCTGAATTATCAATAATACTGGCTCCGACATAGCTAATATAAAAATGCGACCGGGCTGATAATAATGACTCTAAAAATAGATATCTATCTTCATCACGCTGTGAGCGATCACCTTGCCGTATGGGTGGCTTAGACATTAAATCAAAGCCTGCCGTAACTTGCCTGCGTGGATAACTACCGTCATTCATTCCAATCAAACACACTACTTTAAATGGAATGCTACGCATCGGTACCATGCCACAAAAGGTGACGCCATTTCCCATAAACCGTGTCTGAGCTTGCTGTGTATCTAAATGTCCATCAAACCATTCTTTGACCAAATCAATACTTATTTTTTCTTCAAATTCGGCTAATTCTATTGTTTCAACGAGGCTATCTAATGTTTTTCTTATTAACAATAATTCGGCTTCATCATTTGGATTAGCAGATGATGATTCAAAAAAAGTATCTAACAGCCTCAATAGTAATGTTTGCCATTGTTTCGCTGTTAACTCTGCGTTTAACCATTGTCGATAACGATCGAGTGCATCGATAAAAGAGCATAGTTGTGCCATCGTCTCGGCACGATCACTGCTGATACCATCAAAACCTAATCTACCTTCAAACAAGGTTTCTGATGATTCAGGCATTGCATAACCGAGGAGTAAACGATCTAAGCCTGCTCGCCATGTATTGGCATCATTTGCAGGCAAACCTAAACTCACTTTATCGTCAGCAGAAAGCCCCCACGAGGTATGCGTTTCTCGTAACCAACGCCGTATTAAGTCTAGCCGTGTTTGATCCAATGAGAACCGGTTTTGAATCGCTTCACACTCTAATAAACTGACAATTCCCTCAACATCAAATCGAGACTGAGGTAGATCTAATAAACTAGCAAATGCCGTTAATAAACGGCTCTGGCTTTTAATACCGCCATCAGCAATGCTATAAGGAATTTTATTCGTCGTACCATTTTTACTATCAAATACCGCATCAATCCACGGTGAATAAATTTCGATATTCGATGTCATCACCACAACATCCGTAGGTGATAGCTCAGGGTGTCGTTCAAACAAGGCTAATAATTGATCATGCAACACTTCAATCTCACGCATGGCACTGTGACATGAATGCACCATTATGGAGTCGTCATCAGCATCAATGTGTTGTTTTTGTGATAATGAATCTATATCCGTTAAGGCATAAATATCATGATGTAATTTTTCTAATAAAGTCTTTTGTTCTGGTTCCGAAAAAAGAAACTCTTCTTCTGGATTACAATTCTGTAATTGCTTAAAAAAGTCTTGTCCCTGTTTACCCAAACTTGCCAATAATGGGTGTCCCGTTGCCAAATATTGGTCTTGTTCGGGGGATGATAATGCTATTTTTTCTCTTGCCTTTGGATTTAGTAAATCTCCCCAGTAATCTTCACTAGGCGATAAGAAAAATAAATAAATATCACAATGCTTCGACATTAATTCGAATAATTCTAGATACACCGGCGGTAGTGCGGACAAGCCAAATAAGGTTAACCTTTCAGGCAACCCTGTAGGCTTGGTTTTAGTCGATAATAAATAATCCTTGAGTTGCAATAACAAATTAGCTCGATGCAAAGGCTTGGCCTCGCCTTTAGTAACTAACTGCCATAATCGTGCCTGCCAATGCGGTGTTTCACCTTGTCCCCATGCTTGAATCCAATCTGGACGATACATCAAATATTGATCAAAACTATCAGCAATACGGTGGGCTAAATCATAGCGTTTTATTGCATCATCTTGCAGCCCAAGATAAGCATCAATTGATTCAAAGCCAGATTGCTTCCGACAGCTTGGTAATAATTGAAAAATACGCCATGTCATCGCATCAGTAGAAAAAGGTGATTGCTGTGGAATATTAGGCAGAAGTCGACGAAATAATACCCAAATGAATGCTGATGGATACGGAAAATCAATGTGGCTAGAAATACCATGCTGACCAGCCAAAAACAGAGATAACCAGCGGGCAAGCTCATTACTCTGCACAATAACTGTTTCAGCTTCTAAGGGTGGTAAAGGTTGAGAAGTCTGAAGATCTGCAAGCCGTGTAGCTAATTGCGTCAAATCATTGCTATAAATAAGCTTCAACATATTTTTGTAATTTTTTTCACATTAACCCGTCTGCTTATGACACACTGACACAATAGCAAAATTTTATACTTTATTTTATTCAATAGCGACAACATTTATGATTAGATTTACATACCGATCTATCAAAACATTAGTATTTAACCGATATGTATTGGTTGGTCTTATTCTGGCGGCTGTATTTACTGCAGGTATTTTTTCCAATGAAAAAGTATTTGCACCTGATCTACATCGACTTTATATGGAAAGTATGATGGTCAATGATCAACCACCCGTTGTACTTATTCACGGTGTATTAGGTAGTAAATTACGAGATAAAACTACCAATAAAGATCTCTGGCCGGGCTCTGCCAGCCGCTTATTCTTAAATGATTATTCTGACATTGCTTTTGATATTGATCCCGATACGTTAATTCCCATGTCTAACAATATTGAAGCTTATGCCATCTCAGAGGGTGCAGTAGGAAAAGACTTTTATGGCAAAATTGTTAAGACGTTGGGGGATGCCGCAGGTTATAAGCTAGCCAAAATAGGTGAGCCCGTCGATACCAAACAAAAGAATTATTATATTTTTCATTATGATTGGCGACAAGACAATGTTATTAGTGCCGCCCAATTGGCCGACTTTATTGATCAAATTCAAGTTGATTATAAAGATCCAGATTTGAAAGTTGATATCGTTGCTCATAGTATGGGCGGTCTCATTTCTCGTTACTATATTCGATATGGCAGACAAGATGTGCTCAATGATAATGATTTTGATACAAAAATCACTATGTATGGCGGCAATAAAGTTCGGCGCGTTATTTTATTAGGTACACCCAATTTAGGTTCAGTTAAAACACTGAATCTATTTATCACCGGTGTTGATATTGGTTTAAAACAAATTGGTACCGAAACAATTGCTACTTGGCCGAGTTTGTATCAACTATTTCCACATCCTCTTAATAATTGGATTGTAAATGGTCAAGGTGAACCACTTGATCGCGATCTATTTGACGTTGATACATGGCGACGTTTCCAATGGTCTGTTTTTGATCCCAAAACCAGAGAGCGGATTCGAGCAAAATTTGAAGATAAAGAAGAAGCCGAAAAATATATAGCGACACTAGATCGTTATTTTGAAAAACGACTTGAACGTGCCCGGCGCTTTGTTTGGTCGTTGACCGTTCCTTTGCCTGATAAACATCCTAAATTAACTATATTCGGTGGAGGTTGTACATTAACCTCTGCACGAATTGTGGTTGAAGAAGTCGACGGTGAGTCACTTATTCGAATGTTTCCAAAAGAAATAACTAAACCTGTTGACGGCGTAGATTATAATGCTCTGCTGCTTGAACCTGGTGATGGTTCAGTTACCAAAGCATCGTTATTAGGCCGTAATATCCTAGATCCTAGCATCAGGCGACATGAATATATTCATTTACCCGTGAAACAATCTTTCTTCTTGTGCGTCAAACATAGTAACTTGACGGGAAATCTTAACTTCCAAGATAACTTATTAAATACCTTACTTTCTCGGGACTCATCGGAATAATAAAATGGGCTATTCAACAAAAATATTACTGACCTTCTTTATCAGCTGTATCGTTCTACCCGTTATGGCAGAGAGCGAACATATCACTTACTTAGAACAGAACTGGTCAGATAAAGATCGCGAATATTTTTATTTTGCAGATCAAGGCTCGCGCCTTATTCCTTATGATTATTTTCTTCATCTGGAACAAGCAAATAATCAGCAATTGCTCCGCAGTGATGACAATATGGTTCAGTTTGGCTTTATTGCTACCGATGCCAGCAAAAACAATCCAGATGGTCTGCCAATAGGTTTATCTCGAAATGGCGACCACATGGGGCCGACCTGTGCCGCATGTCATACCCAACAAATTACTTATCAAGATCAGATAGTCCGCATTGATGGAGGGCAAGCCTTTATTGACCTCAATTTATTTCTCACTGAAATAACATCATCATTAAAGGCAACAATGGATGACAAAGAAAAATTTGTACGTTTCCAACAAAGACTATTAGGCGATAAGGCTTCTGATGTCCAACAAAAACAATTAAAACAAGGTTTGCAAGCCGCTTACGAAAAACGTGCTAACCATTTGATAGCAAATAATTCAGATGTGGTTTCTGGGTTTACGCGCCTTGATGCCTTTGGTGCAATTTTAAACCAAGCATTACTTGCAACCGGCGAAGCAAACAACACTAATCCACCGACCGCACCAACAAGCTATCCTTATCTCTGGGATACACCACAACATGATTACGTTGAATGGAACGGCTCACAATCTAACTCAGGTGTTGGTGCACTCGCCAGAAATATTGGTGAAGTTATCGGTGTATTTGGTGATATAGAAACCGAAACCACCAATTGGTTAGGCTTTATTGATGGTGGTTATAAATCATCTATTCAGGCCAGTGAATTGCGTGAATTAGAACATGTAGTTGCTCAACTTTATTCCCCTGTTTGGCCTGAAAGCTTTCCAGAAATTGATACTAATCTTGCTAAAATAGGTCGAGGTTTATACAAAAACCATTGTATTCAATGTCATGTCGATATAGACCGAACAGATCCCCTCCGTAAGATCCAAGTTCGTATGAGCACCTTAGGTGAAATAAAGACCGATCCTTTGATGGCTGAAAATGCGATTTATTTCAAAGGAAAAACAGGCAAATTTGAAGGGCGACCTCGTTATTATTTTGCTGGCGATGCATTGCCAGAAGAAGCACCTGCCATTCATATTGCCAATAATATTATGATTGGGATTTTGAAAGACAATCCGCTACAAGCTTATTTGGCTAAACGTGATGCCAAAAAATTAGGCCATCCTGATGTCAATCATCCACCAAAATATGTAGATGGTGAGATCATTGAACATGGTAAAGAAGTCTCCGATCATGCCTTGCTTGCCTATAAAGCACGTCCTTTAAACGGCATTTGGACAAGTGCACCTTTTCTTCACAATGGCTCGGTACCCAATATGTATCAATTACTTTTACCTGCCGAACAACGAGTAAAACAATTTTCTATTGGTTCATTAGAATTCGCCCCTAAAACCATGGGGTTTGAAAGCTCAGCTACATGTGGAACGAGTAGTGAACATTTCTTATTTGATACCACGCTGAAAGGAAATAGTAATTCTGGTCATGAGTATGGCACTGGTTATTATGGTAAACCCGCTTTAACTGAACAAGAAAGATGGGCGTTAATTGAATACTTGAAAACTATCTAATACTAAAAATAATTGGAATAACCATGTCTCAAGATGTTGATGTATCAAAAACTGCCCTGCAACGCGCCTTCTCTTTTAAAGAAAACTTTAAATCTATTTATACTCGCCGAGCATCCAATTATGCTTCTATAGATGGCATTCGTGCTGTTTCTATCATTTTAGTATTAGTATTTCATACTTTCTTTGTCTACCAACTAGCACACCCAACCCATGATGTCGCCGCCATTATTAATGAATTAGGCATGGGCTGGGCATGGGCATTTAATGGTGACAAAGGCGTAGATGTATTTTTTGTGATGAGTGGGTTTTTGATTTCAGGAATATTATTCAGACAAATCGCTAAGTCAGGTCATATGGATCTGAAAAACTTCTATATTCGCCGATACCTTCGACTTACCCCCGCCTACTACTTCACGCTAACCGTTTATTGGTTATTGAATGGCCCTAATAGTGAATACATCTGGGCAAACTATCTCTATATCAGTAACTTTATAGATTATGGTCACCAAGCGGTAGGTTGGACATGGAGTTTGGCAATTGAGGAACAGTTCTATTTTATTTACCCACTACTGCTAATTGTCATTCTTAAATATTCTAAATCACCAGGCTACACCATGCTCTGGTTGTTTGTTATTTCTATAGTAGTACGTGCTGGTATTGTGCTATCAGATGAAGCGCTTCGCACTTCACCCGGCAGTCGAATGTATCTGGACCATGAATATTTCAATCACTTCTTCACCGTACTTTATGACAATCTGCATTCACGTTTTGGCAGCTTATTAGTGGGCTGTATGGCGGCATACAGCTTCCATTTCCACAAAGATAAATTAAATGACTTTTTTAACTCCACTTTAGGTATTGTCACCACCATAATCGGCTTGGTGCTAGTTATTTTCTTTATGGCATTTGCATCTTATTTGCCCGTGTATGATGAATATCAAACCATGCATGTTCTGTATTACATATTTAATCGTAACTTATTCTCTGTTGGCATCGGCATCATTATCATGGCAATGTTATTACAGCAACACTTCATCACCAATGCTATGCGTAAAGTATTTTCAGTGTCGTTTCTCTACCCCTTCGCCACCTTATCGTATTCACTCTATTTGATTCATCTTGTAGTGATGGCCGCTGTGATCCCTGCATTAATCAATCTCACCATCACTATGCCGGCCGAATACCCATGGTCAATGTCTGAAACTCTGATTTATGGCTTTGTTATCAGCACAGTGTTAAGCATGGCGATTGCTACCTTAATGTATTTGTTTATTGAAAAACCTGTAATGAATTTGAGACGTTAGATGATATTTAAACTCTTAAAGAGGCTCATCTTAGGCTTGGTAGGTTTATTCTTGCTGTTAGTGATACTGCTTTATTTTCATAACCAAAGCCATGCCCCCGTTACAACAGAAGAAATATTTTCTGAAGATGAACCACAACAAATCCAACGAGCCGCCGATAACTTCGTCAATATTATAAAAATCACTCATACTGATTATGCGGCACGTGGAGCACATGCAAAAGGTCATGCCTGTGTTAAAGCGTATTTTGATGTTAATGAAGATATAGATCCTCAGCTGCAACACGGTATATTCCAAACAACTGGAAAACGTTATAAAAGTTGGATACGTTTTTCTAATGGCAGCTCAAATATGGCCAAAAGTGATGATACTGCAAAAGATTCACGCGGCATGGCGATCAAGCTATTAAATGTTGAAACCAATAGTTCCCAGACCCAAGAGTTTTTAGCTCACAACAGCCCAGCTTTCTTTTCAACTAATTTAAACGACTACAATCAATTGGTAGAAAGTGAAGATAAAACTAAGTACTTTTTATCTGGTTACAATCCGTTCAAATGGCGACTTCGAGAGTTATCTCATGTGAATGACACCCTGGCTCCACCACCCTACAGTCCAATTTGGGATGACTATTTTAGTAATACGGCCTACAAACTTGGGCCACACAATATTAAATTTATGATGCGTTCATGCTCTACTTCAGTTAAACAACACGACATTAAAGAGACGGATGCTGATTTCTTAGCTAAGACCTTAACCGATGAATTGGACACCGATTCTGCTTGCATGCAGTTTTTAATACAGCTTCAAGATGCTGATAAACTTATGCCTATAGAAGATCCTAGTGTGTTGTGGACAGAAAGCGACTCAGCTTTTATTCACGTAGCAACAATTACCATACCGCCACAGAAATTTGATACGCTTGAACAGCAACAGTTCTGTGAAAATTTATCCTTTTCACCATGGAAGAGTTTAGAGCAACACCGCCCAATTGGCGCATTAAATCGGGTGAGAAAAATTGTCTATCAAGCTAGTTCAGATTACCGTCACAAAACAAACCAAACTGAAATACCACAATCAATATACTGGTAACTATTTCCTAATTCTTCTAGACCTTGATCTAGATCACTGTAATATTTAGCCTTGCTCAGTATAGTGTGTTCTTAGAACTTCATATTTAGGAAAAAATAAATGCCTGAGAACAATAATAAAGCAGCATTATCTAAAAGTAACCCATCTGATAGGTATGGCAGAAAGCCTAGATGGATGTCTGGTATGGCTGCGGTAATTTTACGCAGCAAAACGATTGAACATAGAAGAGCTTTGGCAAATAATAGCTAATTTATTTCAGCCGCTCCACGCCTAATGCCTTCAAAATATATTTTTCATATATAGGCTCGGATGTTCCTTTTTTCATTTTCCGAATAAAGTATTTTTCAAACGCCACTTTTGCTAATCGTATCGATTTACCTTTTTTCATCCACGAGATATTACGCGGTGGATTTTGAGGTATAGCCACAAATGCAGTTCCAGTATGCCCCATATCTCCCAAACAAATTGCACTCCACGTCGCTTTAGCATGTGGCTCTTTGCCTTCAATGGCTAGCTTAATATTATCTACTGATGCAGTCGCCATACTTTCAATCATATAACCTGTTTTAGGCGGCCCTACGGGTAGAGGAGTTGAACCTAGTGGTGCTATCGCAATACACACACCCACACCATAAATATTTTTATATTTAACATTACGTTGAAATTCATCGACCTTGATAAAGCCGCGAGGGTTGACCACTTCTTCGCCTAAATTGGCAACACAATCAACGCCTCTAAATGCAGGTAACATCATTGAAAAATCAAAGGCCAATTCATGCGTTTTGATGGTTTCAGCTTGATCGTTAACCTCTTCAACAATCATTTTGCCCGCTTCAACTTTTTGTACTTTGGCATTGGTAATCCAAGTAATATCATTCATTCTGAATTCAGTTTCTAACACACCTTTCGAATCACCCACACCGCCTAAACCAAGGTGGCCAAGATAAGGTTCAGCCGTAACAAATGTAATGGGAACTTGATCACGAATTTTTGCTTTTCGCAAAACATGATTCATAATCAATGCGAATTCATAGGCCGGTCCATAGCATGATGCCGCTTGTACTGCGCCCACAACAATAGGCCCAGGATTTTTCATAAACTCTTGCCAAGTCTTATAGGCTTTTTCGGCATGATCTATCGTGCAAATAGATTCGGTATGCCCTTCTGGCCCCAAACCTTCAATGGCACCAAAATCTAATTGTGGGCCTGTTGCAACAATTAAATAGTCATAGTCTAAGGTTGAATCATCACCCAATACTAATTGATTATCTTCAGCTTTTATTTCAACCACTCCCGCGGCTGAAAAAGAGATATTCTTTTTCTTTAGATAAGGTTCAATTTCAAAACAGGTATCATCACGCTCACGCCAACCAACAGCAATCCAAGGGTTACTAGGTACAAAGCTAAATGTTGGTGTATTTGAAACGACGGTAACCTGGTGTTCTTTACCTAATACTGCACGCATTTCATAGGCGGCAGGAAGTCCGCCGGTACTCGCTCCGATTATGATTACATGTGCCATTTGTACACCCTTCTATATTAGTAAAAGATAATATACTAATTATTACACGTTAAACCAACAAAATCTAGTGCACTGTTTTCGAATCTATTGCTGAACTCGTTTGATTTGAGAATACCTGTGCAACATCTACTCCATCAAAATGATAATGTTCATTACAAAATTCACAGGCTACTTCAATATGTCCCTGCTCTTCCAATAAATTAGTTGCATCATCTTTACCCAATAAACCAATCGTCTTAGCAACGCGTTCACGAGAGCAGTTACACGAAAAGCGGAGCTCCGTGGCTGTTAACAGGCGACACTCTTCTTCATGAAACAAACGGTGTAATAAGGTACCAGCGCCCAACGCCAATAATTCTTGCTTACTGATGGTGCTTGCTAATTGATTAAGGCGAGACCAATCCTCTTTATCCGCATCTGTATTATTACTTTCACTTGGAAGTTGTTGTAAGAATAATCCTGCTGCAGAATGACTATCAGCTGCTAACCAAATTCGTGTTTCTAGTTGTTCTGATTGTTTGAAATAGGTTTCCAACACATCTGATATTGACTCACCCTGCAGGCTTACTACACCTTGATAAGGTTGCTTAGATCCTTCAACATCAATGGTAATGGCTAATGCACCATCACCCGTAATATCCATTAATGTTGCATCATCTGCAACTTCACCATTCCACTGAGCAAAAGCACGTAAGGTATTGTTACTGGTGCACTCCACCATCATTAAGGTAACAGGACCTGATGATTTTAATTGTAAAACTAAGCGACCTTTAATTTTCACTGTAGCAGTTAACAAAGCCGCTGCCGCCATCATTTCACCTAATAAACATTCAATCGGCGCTGGGTATTCTCGTCGTGATAATACATCTTTCCATGCATCCGTTAAATGTACCCATTCACCACGAACAGGTGCATTATCAAAAATAAAACGTTGTAAATTGTCTGATTGAAATTCAGTTGTATCAGAAGTGGTATCGTTCATATATTTTTCCAAAAAAAATGCTGAATAGATTTCTCTATCCAGCATTTTACAGTATAAAAGCACGAACTATTTGATTGTAAGTAATACTTTATTCAAACGCTTCACATAGCTTGCAGGATCGTCTAATTGACCACCTTCAGCTAATAAAGCTTGATCAAATAAGATTGATGACCAGTCCTTAAACTTCTTGTTATCTTCTTCATCTTTTAGGCGTTTAACCATCGGATGTTTCGGATTTAATTCAAAAATAGGTTTTGTATCTGGCCCCATTTGTTGACCTGCTGCTTTAAGCATACGCTCAAGGTTAGCACTCATATCATTTTCATCAGCGACTAAACACGCTGGTGAATCGGTTAGGCGATGTGTGATGCGAACATCTTTTACTTTATCGCCTAAGGTCTTTTTAACGCGTTCAACTAAGTCTTCAAATTTCTTATCAACTTTTTCTTTAGCCTTTTTTTCTTTTTCATCTTCAAGCTCACCCAGATCTAAGTCACCTTTGGCAACAGATTGAAGTTGTTTATCGTCAAATTCCGTTAATGAGTTGATTAACCATTCATCAACACGATCTGCTAATAATAAGACCTCAATACCTTTCTTGCTGAATACTTCAAGGTGTGGGCTATTTTTAGCTGCGGCGAAGCTTTCACCAGTGATGTAATAGATTTTATCTTGCTTGTCTTTCATACGACCAACATAGTCTTCTAAAGACACTGTTTGCTCTTCAGAACCTGTTTCTGTAGTCGAGAAACGTAATAGTTTTGCCAACGCGTCTTTATTAGCAAAGTCTTCGCCCAAGCCCTCTTTAATCACTTGGCCAAATTCTTTCCAGAACTCTGCATATTTATCAGCATCGTTCTTAGCCATTTTCTTCAGCTCGCCCAATACTTTTTTCACTGAGGCAGCACGAATACTATCAATCGTTTTGCTGCCTTGAAGAATTTCACGCGAAACATTCAACGGCAAGTCATTGGTATCAATTACACCACGAATAAAACGTAAGTAACGTGGCATTAATTGCTCTGCGTCTTCCATTACAAAGACACGTTTCACATACAGTTTTAAACCATGGCTACTATCGCGATCCCATAAATCAAAAGGTGCTTTTGATGGAATAAAAAGCAACGAGGTATATTCTAATTTACCTTCAACTTTATTATGGCTCCAACTTAATGGATCTTGGTAGTCGTGAGAAACTTGTTTATAGAATTCTTTATAGTCATCATCGCTAATTTCATTTTTTGATAATGTCCACAGCGCTGTTGCTTTATTGACTGTTTCATCTTCAGCAACAACTGACTCATCAATCTTGCCCTCTTCATCGGGAACAGGGTCTTTAGTCATCACAATCGGCAAATTGATATGATCTGAATATTTGCTGATAATATTACGTAAACGCCAGCTGTTTAAAAACTCATCTTGGTCTTCACGTAAGTGTAATGTGATTTCAGTTCCGCGTTGAGGCATATCAATAGTTTCAATCGAGAATTCACCCTTGCCTTCTGATTGCCATTGCACACCTTCAGTACTATCAGCACCGGCACGACGTGTTTTTAAAGTAACATTGTCAGCGACAATAAATGTTGAGTAAAAACCCACACCAAACTGGCCGATCAACTGAGAATCTTTAGATTCATCACCTGTCATTTTTTCAAAGAATTTTTTAGTGCCAGAATTTGCAATCGTACCGATGTTAGCAATAACTTCTTCTCGACTCATACCAATACCGTTATCAGTAATGGTGACTGTGTTCGCATCTTTATCAAAAGCAACACGAATTTTTAAATCAGCATCACCTTCATAAAGCCCATCATTAGATAAAGCTTCAAAACGTAATTTATCAGAAGCATCAGCAGCATTCGAAATCAACTCACGTAAAAAGATTTCTTTGTTGCTGTATAAAGAGTGGATCATCAGATCCAGTAATTGTGAAACTTCTGTTTGGAAACCTAGCGTTTCCTTCTGTGCATCAACACCCATTTGAACATGCCTCCATCGGCTTTTCTTAACTTAAGTAACAGATGGGGACAATCAGATAATAGTTCAAGTCATCCTAAGGTATTTTTATCATCTTCTACTTGAAATAGATTTAAACCTAAAGTTTTTAGAATCTTAGCCGACTTGATAACTATCAAGTGCTATATTTTGAGGTGTGTTATGGATATTCAATTTAGTCAAAGTGTAAGAGAACTAGCCAAAGCGGATGATAAAAAAGATAAAGAGCCTATGGGTCTAGAAATATCAGAACTGGCACATGCAAGAAATGTTGCCAAAAAAAAATTTAACGCATCAATATTAGAATCAGCAATAAATCTAAGCACTGCTGACGCCCCGTTGTCATTAGTGTTAAAAACTGCCTTAGAAGGTATCAATGAAGCTTTACAAGAAAGTATGGGGGATAATGCAATTCAAAGTGCCTATGACTCCGATCTGGATATCAGTGCAGAGGCTACGGCTGAACGTATTGTATCGCTAAGCACTGCCTTTTTTGGTTCATACCAACAACAACATCCTGAACTTGATACCGATGAAGCCCTAACAAAATTTATTGATGTTATTCGCGGTGGTATTGATACTGGATTTGGTGAAGCACGAGAAATATTAGGTAGTTTAAATGTATTAGATGGCACGATTGCAACTAATATAGATTTAACCTATGACCTTGTACAAGAAGGACTCAAGACTTTTGTTGAGCGTTTTAATTCAAATCCAGAAAACAACTCTATCAATCCTAGTCCCGAATAAAGACCCAATCATCGCCTTTTGACATCTCTGCACTAAAATGATAACCATCCGAATCAAACTGTTGAATTTGTTTAGGTTTTTCAATTTTATAATCAATGATATAACGGCTCATTAATCCTCGTGCTTTTTTAGCATAAAAACTAATGATCTTATATTGACCATTTTTCCAATCTTTAAATATGGGGGTGATAATTCGGGCGTTTAGTTGCTTGGTTTGCAAAGCTTTGAAATATTCATTCGATGCTAAGTTGATCAACACGCCATCAGACAATTCCGTTTCAATTGATTCTCGAAGCTGGTTATCCCAAAATTGATACAAATTTTCACCTTTTACATTGCTAAATTTGGTGCCCATTTCTAAGCGGTAAGCTTGCATCAAATCTAACGGCCTTAGCACGCCATAAAGCCCAGATAATATGCGTAGATGTTGCTGCATAAATTCGATACCACCAGCATCCAAGCTATCAGCGTCTAGTCCTGTATACACATCGCCTTTGAATGCAAACACAGCTTGTTTAGCATTATTCAAATCAAAGGGTGGCGCCCACGTTTGAAAGCGTGCCATATTTAAGCCCGCCAATTTATCACTCAGCTTCATTAACGATGCTACATCAGCTACTGATAACTTCTTTAAATCATTAATAAGCTGTTGTGATTGGGTTAAAAACCGTGGTTGCGTATGCTCACTAACTATTGGATCAGTCTCAAAATCTAGCGTTTTCGCAGGTGAAATAACTATCAGCATTATTTTTTTGCTGGTTTATCTTTTTTGGGCTCAATTTCAATAACTTCCTCATGCTCATCAACCTCATCAACGGGTGCTGGTTTTGATACGGGTTTAACCTTATCTAATTTACCCCATGCCGCGAATGGAAAAGGCTTACGATCATCGTTGTAGGTTAAAAATAATAATATTTGGTTAATATATTTTGTTAAATCAGCAGCAAATTTTCGTATATTTTCATTATCTGTACCGGTAATTAAAGCAAATAAAACCTGCACAAAAATAAGTAGCCCTGCCACCATCAAAGAGAAATATAAAACAACCCAAAACAAAACCATATAAAGGATCCGCATCCATTGATTAGTATCTTGTAAGTTCTGCTTCAATTGCTCCGCCATTTTTACACCTTTTCGCCATGATTGTTAAGGTGAAACTTTACCATGAAATCATTTTTGGTGTTTTATTCTTTCGCCAGACATAAAAAGGCCCTCAATGCATGACATTGAGGGCCTTTTATAGTGAAAACATTTAAGTCTATTTGTTGAAATGTTTGTCTAAACTGCCTAAACCTGCATCATAAATACCAGAAATAGTATTAATGGCTTCTTCATCCGCTACACCACTCGCATCAAAACTTGAGCTCCATGTAACGGTAGATTTTCCATCAGCGGCTGGTGAAACAGTAATGGTAGAAACATAATCTGCGATAGGAAGAGGTGAAGCTGTAATGGCATAAGTATAGCTTCTTAATGCGTTATTATTAGAGACTAATTTTTCCGTAATAGTAGCACCATTACCCAACGTTAATAATCGTACAGCGCCTGCCGATTGACTGTTGCCTTGCGTTAGCTTGCTAGCAACAACAACAGGATGCCATACATCAAGATGATTAAAATCACCAATCATTTTCCATGTTGTTTCAGGGCTGGCATTAACTGTTACATTTTTACTAACGGTCAAACCACCAGCGAAACTTGTCATTGCGCTGGTTAATAATACGATTGATACGGTTGTTTTAATCATTGTTGATAACATAATTTATCTTCCATTGGATTTATTTAAGTAGGGAGTTGAATTATGCTTTTTGTGTAGAATTTATAACATACCCATGAGGGATTAATCCTTTAGGATTATCTCCTTTAAATATCATTAAGAATGTTATTTAAAGCTTCAGGCTTAACGGGTTTCATCATGAATTTACATCCCGCCTGTTCGATCTTGTTACGTACTTTTAGATCCGTTGTTCCCGTTACCATAATGGCCGGAATCTCTTGCTTATAATAATCACGTATTTCAATAAGTAATTCTAAACCCGTTTCATTAATTAACTGATAATCTGCAATGATAATCTCTGGGCATGTACTGTTTTTGTCAAGTAAATGCTGAACCTCGCGACCTGAACCTAAGCTTTCTACACGACAATTCCATGAATGTAATATTTTTTCCAAACCATCACGCATTGTTTTGTCATCTTCGATCAGCCAAATTAGCTTATCAATGGCAGATTGTTTTTTGGCAATTTGAACTTCACCTATTAAAGCCGAATCGCCATAAGGGACATCGACATAAAACAGTGAGCCTTTATCTAGTTCTGATTGCATGCCTGTATTGATTTTTAATAAGCTAGCGGCTTGCTGCACAATAGCAAGCCCCAAGCCCAAACCTTTATCACTTAGTTGTTTTGCCTGCTTTTCACGATAGAATGTGTCAAACACTTTCTGCTGTGCTTGTTCTGACAAACCGATACCCGTATCCAACACACATACTCTGATATGATTTTTAAATCGTCTGCAGCCTAATAACACCTTACCTTCTGGCGTATATCGAAAGGCATTCGACAATAAATTTCTCAGGATTCGTTCTAGCAATATCGGATCGGTGACGACACAGCTTGATGTCTCTACCATAGAAAAATCAATTTGTTTTTTTGTTGCTTGTAATGCAAAGTCCAGCTCTAATTTATCTAATATATCTTGCAAATAAAAATGTTTTATATGTATCGGTAACTGATTTGATTCCAACAGACTAATATCAAGCAAGCTGATAAACATGGTATTCATGCCATCCACAGCAGCCAGAATATTATCAATCAATTTGGTACGTTCAGTTTTATTTTTGCTATCTTTTAGCAAGGTGGTCAATAAGCCAATGGTATGCAAAGGTTGCCTTAGGTCATGACTTGCTGCTGTCAATAAGCCTGATTTAGCTTGGTTCGCTTTATCAGCCTCCTTTTTAAGCTTAGTTTGAATATCTAATTGTGTGTTGGTGCCAGCCAAATCAGTTGCTAACTTGGCAAGTTGCCGAGTTCGTATTAATGATAAAAATAGGTACAGTACCAATAATAAAGTAATTAATGCACCCGCTAACAAGCCTATATAAGGCAGCCATGATGCGCCTCCACTCCACATTTTGGGTTTAGGAAATGCGACCATAATCCACTGTTGGTCAGCCACTTTTAGTGTATAAATCCACTTCTGTCTGTCTTGATTATCAACATCCTCCACACTTTCAAGGAATACGCTTGAGGAATACAGCAATTGCTGACTTGATGTATTGGCATCATACAGTGCAACATCGATCCGACTTTTATCACCTAAAAACACATCGTCCATTAGTGCTCTAATATCATAATTCCCCATCACAAAACCAACTAACTGCTCTTGCTCTAATTCATTCTTTTCAAACACCGGATGCAAGGCTTGAAACCCCTGAAATCGTTGTCCATCAGCATAAAGTGAAATGCGTTGCGTTATGGCTGTTTGTTGCGTTCTTTCTGCTTTTTTTAATACTTTGTGTCGTGATGCAATAGAGGCAAGGTTCAAACCTGCCGTCATGCTTTTGTTGGTCGGCGTAATAATAAATTCTACAGGGTAGACTTCTTCGCGCTTATTCACCGGGGTGGGCATGCCGTGTCCTGTAATTTCATATACATAAAAATCAGGATCACTCTCTCTGGTTTTCTCTTCAAATATAGCAACATCTTCACCCTTAATTTTAGGCACCCAGCCTAGGGCCATGGTGCCTGAGTGATATTTGGTATCAGAGCTTACATAACTAGTTAATTGTGAACGCGATACCCCCCCTGTCACAT
Organism: Methylophagaceae bacterium; assembly: GCA_048595465.1. Taxonomy (GTDB): domain Bacteria; phylum Pseudomonadota; class Gammaproteobacteria; order Nitrosococcales; family Methylophagaceae. The sequence goes on from JBJPGE010000008.1 coordinate 23,949, forward strand.
GATAAAGCCCTGCAATCTCGGTTAGTGAATCAAGGGAAATATCTATATTTGTTTGAATTTGTTTGAGCTTTGCTTCCGTATGCTGCTGCGCTTGTAAATATAAACGCTCAATGGCCACGGCTTGCAACTCAGTAAAACCGGCAATTGATAATACAAAGCCCACCGCCAGCACTAACAAGGCAACCAGCGCTTGCAAGCGAACCTTCTTATCTTGAAATAGCTGTTTTAAATTAATATCTACTGTATTCATTATTTTTAAGAGTACATCTGTCCACCATTTTGTTCTATTATCTGTGCATGAAAATTCTTATTGCCGATGACCACGAACTCTATCGAGATGCACTTTCTATATTAGTGCAACGTTTAGATGAGCCCACAGAAATACACCTTTCAAGCAGTTATACCGAGTTGTTAGAACTTGCTGATGCTGGTGATAACTGGGATTTAATGTTGGTTGATCTCAATATGCCAGGCTTGAGTTATTACGAAGGTATTGCGCAACTTTCAGCGCAGCACCCCAACACACCTATCATCGTGGTGACTTCTTCTAGCGATCCTAAAGATTCACAGCGAGCACTTAAAGCCGGCGCATTAGGTTATATGTCAAAAGCGATGAAAAGTGACGATATGCTCAATGCTATTAAATTAATGTTAAGTAACGGTATTTCTATTCATCCCAACCATCCGACTACCCCTGAATCATCATTAGACGACCTCACACCAAGACAGCAAGAAGTGCTGACACTGTTATGTAATGGTGAATCTAATAAGCGCATTGCCTTAAACTTAGAGTTAAGCGAACACACCGTTAAATTACATGTGCGGGCGATCTTACAAGCACTTAATGCTGAAAATAGAACTCAAGCCGTGATCATTGCCAAACAATTACTCGGTCAACAAAATCAACAATGAAAGCCATTATTTCAATTATAGATAGCATCACCGAATGGGTAGGGAAAACCGCATCATGGCTAGTGCTGGCAATGGTGTTGCTGATTTGTTATGACGTGGCTATGCGATATTTATTTCAACAAGGCAGCGTGGCATTACAAGAACTAGAATGGCATTTATTTGCGTTGATATTTTTATTAGGCTCGGCCTACACACTTAAACACGACGAACATGTGCGGGTTGATATTCTCTATCAAAGTCATTTTGTCTCTGACAAACAACGTGCATTAATTAATATTATCGGCACGCTCTTTTTTCTATTTCCTTTTTGCATACTGATTTTAATCAGCAGTTGGCCATTTGTAGAAAATGCTTTTTATTATAATGAAGGCTCGCCTGATCCCGGTGGTCTGCCTTATAGGTATCTGCTTAAAGGTAGTTTATTAGTTGCCTTTGGTCTGCTTATTTTGCAGGGTCTGTCAGGCTTATTAAAAAATATCATTAAATACACCGAGGCCAAATAATGGAAGTTTGGGCTTTAGTAATGTTTGCTGCCTTATTTGTATTATTATTAGCCGGCTTCCCCGTTGCATTTACATTAGGTGCCGTTGCATTAGGTTTTGGCAGTGTGTTTCTTGGTTTAGATTTCTTTAACCTGTTACCGCTAAGAATTTGGGGCATTATGACCAACTTCACCTTATTGGCCGTACCACTCTTTGTATTTATGGGCGTGATTCTAGAAAAGTCAGGTATCGCCGAAGAACTACTAGAAACCATGGGACGGCTATTTGGCCGTGTGCGCGGCGGTTTAGCTATATCGGTGGTTGCCGTAGGCGCGTTATTAGCAGCTACTACAGGTGTTGTCGGTGCATCCGTCGTTACAATGGCAGTGATAGCCCTACCCGCCATGTTAAAACATGGTTACGCGCCCACATTAGCCAGTGGCACCATTGCCGCTTCCGGCACACTAGGTCAAATCATTCCACCTAGCATTATCCTTATCTTATTAGGCGACGTGATTGGTGTACCTGTAGGTCAATTATTTGTTGCTGCTGCCATACCAGGCATGATGTTGGTATTTGCTTATATGGCTTATATTGGTTTTATCGCATGGCGACACCCTGAGTTAGCCCCAGCGATTGAAAAAGATGCTAGTGATGAACATTTAGCCTTAAAAGTAATCACAAGTCTATTGCCACCACTAGCTTTAGTATTAGCGGTATTGGGTTCGATCTTCTTTGGTATTGCTTCCCCCACAGAATCAGCCGCAGTTGGCGCATTAGGTGCCATGCTACTTGCTTTAATACACGAGAAGTTAAATTTGGAGAACCTACAACAAGCGCTACAACAAACCACCCGCCTCACCAGCATGGTGTTTCTAATCCTAATTGGTGCTACGGCATTTGGCTTAGTATTTGTAGGTATGGGTGGCGATAATCTAATCTTCGATATTTTCAACTCATTACCCGGTGGCAAATGGAGTTTCTTAATCGTCAGCATGTTACTGATCTTTGTTTTAGGCTTCTTCCTAGACTTTATCGAAATCTGCTTTATCGTGGTGCCGATCATTGCTCCCGTAGCTATTCATTTGGGACTCGACCCTTTATGGTTTGCCTTGTTAATTGCACTTAACCTACAAACCTCATTCCTAACACCACCATTCGGCTTTTCATTATTCTATTTAAAAGCCAGTGCACCAACACTTGAACTCACAACCATCTACCGTGGGGTCATTCCATTTATTGTTATCCAAGTTGTTGTATTGGCAATATTGATTAGCTTTCCAAACGTTGCTCTATGGCTACCCAGTATGATGGGATAGTTTAATCATCAGTGTGTTCAGCCATAATACTCTTAATTTCTGGCAATATTTCCTCAAATAATTCTACTAACCGAGGATCAAAGTGTTTGCCACTTTCATCTTTAATTAATGCAACAGCTTTTTCTATGGACCACGCCTCTTTGTAGGGCCGCTCAGATGTTAGAGCATCAAATACGTCACTGATAGCACAGATTCGACCTTCAATAGGAATATCATCACCTGATAATCCTTCAGGATAACCACTTCCATCCCATTTTTCATGGTGCGTTAGGGCGATACTTTTTGCCATACTTAATAGTGGTGATTCTCCACCCGAAAGTAACTCCGCACCGATCGTGACATGACTTTTCATGATTTCCCATTCGTCGTTATCTAATTTTCCGGGTTTGAGTAACACGCGATCTGGAATGCCAATCTTACCAATATCGTGCATTGGCGATGCACACAAAATCATTTCTAAGTCTTTATCAGCTAAGCCATATAACTTAGCTAAGGCATGTGAAAACTTGCTCATTCTTAAGACATGATTGCCTGTTTCATTATCTTTATATTCTGCAGCTAAACCTAATCGTTGAATAATTTCTAAGCGGCTATTTTCGAGTTCTTGAGTTCGTTTCTTAACTTCAGCTTCAAGTATTATATTTTGTTGCAGAATTTGCTTATGCAACAGGCGTACTTCAATAATATTACTTGTTCGCAATATTACTTCTTGTCGATCGAACGGTTTTGTTAAAAAATCTTTAGCGCCACTAGTCAGAGATCTAGAACGCGTTTCTGATGTCAATTCTGCAGTTAACACTAGTATAGGCAAATAGTCATTCTGTATTGTCGCTTGCAACTTCTGCATAACCTCAAAACCATCAAGGTGGGGCATTCGTATATCAAGTAGCAATACATCTATATCATGCTCTAAATATAAGGGTACAGCTTGCCGTGAATCATCGGTACTAAAAATATTTTCAAAACCAGCTTGCTTAAGCACTTTTTCAAGTAATTTTACGTTAACAAATTGGTCATCAACGATTAATATATTGGCAGAAAGTATTTGTTTATTCATATTTTATTTCTAAGCAACGGGTAACTCAAACCAGAAAGTTGTTCCTTTATTTTCAACACTCTCGAAGCCTATGCTTCCATTCATCAATTCTACCAGTTCTTGCGTTACCACAAGACCAATCCCCGTTCCTTCAATAGTTGAGACTTCTTGCCCTAACCTATTGAAAGGACTAAACACTTTATCTTCATAAGCATGCGCTATACCAATACCTGTGTCGATCACATTTATTTTAACCATCTCATTGGTGACTTCCCAAGTAAGAGTGACACTACCCTCTTCACGATTATATTTAATGGCGTTAGAAATAAGGTTAAGAATGATTTGCTTTAGTTTGGTCTCGTCAGCACTTACTGTAACGTCTATATCAGATAAAACCTGAATTTTAATATCAACCTCATTAGCCAGTGGCATTAACAATGAAACTGTTTCGTTAATTACTTCTAGCAATGACATTGATTTTATCAATAATTCTGTTTTACCTGCTTCTATTGCTGATAACTCTAATATGCCATTAATTAATTTCAGCAGGTGGTTACCGCTTGATAATATGAACCCCATGCTCTCTAGCTGATCTTCTGTTAGTGGAACATCTTCGTCATTTTGTAATAATTGGGCAAAGCCTATAATAGAATTTAAAGGTGTTCTCAGTTCATGGCTCATCGATGATAAAAAGTCTGACTTTGCTTTATTTGCCTGGTTCGCCGCTTCTTTGGCTTCGATAATACTGTCTTCATATTCTTTTTGTTTCGTTAAATCACGAATAAAACCAGCAAATTCGTACCGCCCATCAATTTCTACTAGCGATACAGCAATTTCAATAGGAAACTCAGTGCCTTCATTATTTATAGCTGTGATTTCAACTGGGGTGGAAAACAAGGTTGACTCTCCTGACATTAAACACCGTTTAAAGCCTGCAATATGTTGCTCATGATATTTTTCTGGAATAATTAAAGTATGTAGTTGACTCCCAATGGCTTGCTTCTTCGACCAACCAAAAATATGTTCAGCTTGTGTATTCCAACCAATGACTACTCCTTTATCATCCATTTGAATTGAAGCATCCATCGCTATATCAATAATGGTATCTAAACGTTTAGTTTCTTGCTGCTGCTCAATTTCCAGCTCTTTGAGGTGTGTGATATCCGTCCGAACAGAAAAGTAGTGGTCAGGTTTACCATTTTTATTTAAATATGGGGCAATCGTTGAAGAAACCCAATAAATAGATCCGTCTTTCGCCCTATTTTTTATCTCTCCATGCCAAATATTACCATTTGCAATGGTGCGCCACATGTCTATAAAAAAGGAATCAGGATGAAAATCGGATTTTAATAAGCGGTGATCTTGCCCCATTAATTCATCAAGTGAATATTTGCTGACCTTCTCAAACTTTTTATTCACATAAATGATTTTACCTTTTACATCAGAAATACTGACTATGGCATGATCATCAAGCGCCCGCTGTCTAAATAATAACTCCTGTTGCGATTTAACTAATTCATCTGCCATTTCATTAATAGAAATACTAATATCTCGAATTTCATCTTGAGTGTTTAATTTTATTCTGGTATCCAAATTACCTCGTGAATAATCATTTACCGCTTCATAAATATGATTAAGATTCGTCAGTGATGCTTTATACAATGCAATTACAAAATAAAGAATAAAAAGGAATAATAGTGTGGTAATTACAATGGCTGTATTAAGCATTAATGATGCATGATCCAATCGCAATTTGAGATGAGCCTTTAAACTTGAGGCAATAGGCTTACGCATTAAACTATAAAGCTTATCGATACTGTCTGTTGTTTCGGTCCAAAAATCTATTGAGATAGTTTCAAAGCGCTCACTATAAATATCACTATCAAGCAATTTAAGCAGCTGCTGTTGCTCAACTTTCAGTTGTGAATACAGTGTGCTCAGCTCTGATGCCACTTCAGGCGAATAATGAATTACTTTAGAAATATTATCTCCAAACTCATTAGTTGATTGGGTAAGCGCTGCTTCTAATATAAATAAAGATTGTCTGTTATCTTCAGATAATTTCTTACTTGATAGTGCTTCTAAGACTCCTCCTCTAATCTTCCCTATGCTTTCCGTTGTAGCAGGGATATTTTCAACCAACATTTCAACCATATAGTGGGACGAGAGGTCTGCATCTGTTAAAAGTAAATAATGATCAGCCATCACTCCTGTTAATAGCTGTAACTTTCTAATAAAACTGATGTATAAATTAAATTTACTTTCTTTATCTTCTGGCTTATTTTCTGCTTTTATTTGCTCCCATAAATTATTTAATTTTTCTAAATCACCCGTTCTAGTTAATAGTGACATTGTGGGGTCAAGAGAACTAACCACATTTAAAAAAGCGGCCTCTGTTTCTAATTCTTTTTCATTATGGAGCACTGTGAATGAAACACCAGTTTGTGAATTAGCTGCCGAATAACCACGTGATTGCTGAGCAAATTGAATAAGATTATTTACAGCAACGATTTTATCGATGCCTTCTAGTTGTATTTTTGAATCGGCAATGACCTTATTTAGTTGCTGATAAAGTGCTGCCGTCAAAAGAATGATAATTAAGATGACAATCGAACTCAGAAGTGCAAGCTTCTGAGGATAGCGAAGTCTATTTAATAATCTAATCGCAGGGGTAAAGAAGTTTTCCATCTATCTTTCATCATCCTAAATTCATACAAACGTGTCTTTAAGCAACCATCATATAATAATTTATAATTAAATTTCAGGCTGTGACTTAATGCAAATAACGTAATTATATTTTAAGCATTATCCATGCCGATAATTAGAATACTTGCTGATTTCAGGGAAGAAAGGCTTGTTAGGGTGGAGGAATAAAAGAGATTGCCCCGCAGTGCCGTTGCGAACGGTGTCCTCGAACCATCTTTTGGTTCAAGTGGGAGCATCTTGATAACGCTGGGCTTCTCATTCTAGATGAGCTTGCACGCCTGCTATCAATCAACCCCCGTGCATAAATGCTTATCGGGTCAAGAAACTAATGTCGCTCTCGAACACCGCAGGGACTTAGCTATAATGATACGCCTAATTTTAGCTTACGCTACTATTATTTGCTCATTTTGTGAGGTTTATCTGCTTTACAGATCTAGCTGGCGATCTTCATCTAAAAAGGCATTGACCTTCTCTTTCATTTGCATCAGTTTTTTATTGGTATCTTCTGCGCCATTATCTTCTGTATTTTGCAGTTTTATCAAATCATTTGCCAAGTTGAGTGCAGCCATAACTGCAATACGATCTAAACCCACTACTTTCCCTGTGGCTCGGATGTCTTCCATATTGTCATTCAACATTTTTGCCGATGCTATTAAGGCTGGTTTCTCTGATTCTGGACAAGCAATTTGATATTCTTTACCCGAAATAATAACTGAAACGGGTGAACTCATAGCTCCGCATCCAGTTCTTTTAAACGTTCCATCATTTTTTCTATTCGGCTACGCGCAAAGTCTGTTTTCTCAGTTAATTGCGCACGCTCAGATAACCATGCTGCTTTCTGAGATTTTAATAACATATTTTCTTCACGTGTACGGCGACTTACGTGGAGTAGGTCATCTACTTGTTGTTCTAGCTGTTGAATCACATCTTTTTCCATTATCATGAGTTCTTAACTGTGCGAAAATTATGACTAACTATAGTCTCGATTTTGCTGCTGGGTCAACAACTGACCTCACAATTTTTTTAAAATTAGAGTGTATCTATATGTCTGAATTATATTTTCCTTCACTTTCTGCTAACAATGCAACGGGAGAAGGCCCCATTAATTCATCAGAATTACAAGGCGCATTATGCGGTCTTTTATGCCTTGATTCGCAGGCAAACCGCGCAACTTGGTACAAAAGCCTTTACGAAGACGTACAACCCGACGAAGATGAACAGATCGATTTAACGCATTTATTTGATCAAACGGTTCAGGCACTAAATAGCCTTGATTTTGATTTGCAACTTGAACTGCCAGATGACAACGCACCGATAGCTTCGCGCATTTTAGCGATGGCAGACTGGTGCCAAGGTCTACTTTTTGGTTTAGCCGCATCAGGACTAACGGATGACACTGAGCTATCTACAGATTGTAAGGAATATATTGCAGATGCAATAAATATCAGCCAAATTAACAGTGATGATCTCGATGCAAGCGATAGTAATGATATGGATTTTGAAGAACTCGCTGAATATTTACGAATGGGCTTGTTTTTGATTTATAGCGAACTTCAACCTGCCGCCAATACGCAGCAAACAACCGAGCATTGATCTACGCATGACAAAAAAAGATTTTCGCCGCCGTCGTCAAGATTTAATGGACATTATGGGTCCAGACACAATTGCCGTGCTACCCAATGCACCTATCGCCAATCGTAACCGTGATGTTGACTATAATTACCGCGGTGATAGCAACTTTCATTATCTCAGCGGTTTTGATGAACCTGAATCGGTTATCGTAATTGTTCCCGGGCGCCCACATGGTGAATACCTTTTATTTTGCCGTGAGCGAAATCTTGAAAAAGAAATTTGGGATGGTTATCGTGCAGGGCAAGAAGGCGCAATCGAGCTGTACGGCGCTGATGATTCCTATCCCATCACCGATCTTGACGATATTCTACCGGGCTTATTAGAAGGCAAAGAAAAAGCGTTTTATACCATGGGTAAAATACCCAGCTTTGATCAACGTATGGTTGGCTGGTTAAAACACCTACGCAATGCTTCTCGTCAGGGGAAACAGTCCCCTACCGAAATTATCGAACTAGATCATACGCTAAACGAATTACGCCTATATAAAAGCAAAAGTGAAATCAAAGCAATGCGCTATGCTGCCGATGTTTCTGCTCAAGCACATATTCGTGCCATGCAATTCACTCAGCCGGGGCAATGGGAATATCAAGTCGAAGCTGAAATAATCCATGAATTTATGAAAAACGATTGTCGTTCACCCGCTTACCCATCTATTGTGGGTGGAGGAGAAAATGGCTGTATTTTGCATTATATTGAGAATAACCACCGCCTTAAAAATGATGATTTATTATTAATTGATGCTGGCGCTGAGTATGATTACTATGCGGCCGACATCACGCGTACATTTCCTGTGAACGGCACATTTACCAAACCCCAAAAGGCGCTATACAATGTCGTATTAGATGCTCAAAAAGCAGCTATCGCCGAAGTAAAACCCGGTAACCACTGGAATCAACCTCATGAGACTGCGGTAGCTGTACTCACTGAAGGTTTGCTAGACCTAGGCTTACTCAAAGGTAAATTAAGTAAACTCATTAAAAAAGAAAGCTACCGCGAATTTTATATGCATCGTACCGGTCATTGGCTAGGTATGGACGTGCATGATGTTGGCGACTATAAAGTAGGCGGCGAATGGCGTGAACTTGAAGCAGGCATGGTGCTCACTGTTGAACCTGGCTTATATATTCGTGACCCTGAACATATTGATAAAGAATGGCATTTTACCGGTATTCGAATTGAAGATGATGTGTTGGTGACCAAAACAGGGCATGACGTACTCTCAAAAGCTGCGCCCAAAGAGGTAGATGAAATTGAAGCGCTAATGGCAGAGGCAAAATAGTATGACCAAGACTGACTTTGATTTAATTATTGTCGGCGGCGGCATGGTCGGAGCAAGCCTTGCCTGTGCACTAAAAAATAGTGATTTGAAAATAGCCATAATCGAAGCTTTCCCCGCCAATTCAGCTCAACAACCCAGCTATGATGACCGAGCTATTGCTTTAGCCTATGGCTCACAACGTATTTTCGAGTCTATTGGCTTATGGACTCAGCTTGCTAGTCATAGCACAGCAATTACTGATATTCATGTTTCTGATCGTGGCCACTTTGGTATCACCCGCCTTTCGGCACAAACTGAAAATGTGCCTGCATTAGGTCAGGTAATTACAGCGCGTTCAATGGGGAACGTGCTCACTCAAGCACTGGAAAAACAACAAAATATTGAGTTTATTTGTCCAGCTAAAGTGACTGATTTACTACAACATTCTGATCACGCTACAGTTACATTAGACAACGAACGTGAAATATCAGCCAAGTTAATCGTTGCAGCTGATGGCGCTAACTCAACCATCAAACACCTATTAAACCTCAATTCACTAGAACATAATTATAATCAAACGGCAATTACTGCCAATATCACGCCCGAACGCGCACACAATGGTCGTGCATTTGAACGTTTCACTGATTCAGGCCCTATAGCCCTTCTCCCCATGTCAGACAATCGTTGCAGCTTAGTGTGGACAGTTAAAACAGGTGATGAAACAGAAATTTTAAGCTTATCCGAACAAGACTTTTTATCTCGACTACAAGAACGCTTTGGTTTCCGCCTTGGTAAATTACTTAAAGTGGGTCAACGAAACAGTTATCCATTAAAATTAGTACAAGCTGATCAACCTATCCAACACCGCGTTGTGCTTATTGGTAATGCTGCTCACAGCTTGCATCCGATAGCTGGCCAAGGCTTTAACCTTGGTTTGCGTGATGTAGCTGCGCTTGCTGAAGTATTAATAGACAATCATGAAGATTGTGGTGATTCCCGTTTACTCCATGACTACAAGAAATGGCGACAACAGGATCAAGATAACGTTATCAACAATACTAATACCTTAGTGATGCTGTTTAGTAATGATAATCCCGTACTCGGTCATCTTCGTGGTGCTGGATTAACTTTAGTTGATACCTTGCCTGTAGCTAAACATTGGCTAGCTCAAAAAAGTATGGGCTTGGATAGAAAACAACCTCGGCTAGCTAGAGGGATTAAATTATGAGCCAACACTACGATGTGATTATTGTAGGCGGCGGCATGGTAGGTGCAACACTTGCCGTAGCCTTAGCTGAGCAATCATCATTAAACATTGCCATTGTTGAAGCATTCGAACCCCAACCAATAACGGAATCTGATAAAGCTGATTTGCGTGTGAGTGCACTTACCCGTGCAAGTGAAATTTTATTTAAAAACTTAGGCATTTGGCAGCATCTTATTCCAAGCAGAATCAGTCAATTTACCGATATGGAAGTATGGGAAACACAGTCTAGCACCCTACATTTTGATAGCGCTGATATTGGTGAACCTTTGCTCGGTTATATCGTTGAAAATAGACATATTCAACAAGCCTGCCTTGCTCGATGCAAACAACTCCATAATATTACCCTGCTATGTCCTGCCAAGCCTAAAGCATTCTCTGAACAAGGTTTGGTTCTTGAAGACGGTCAAATTCTAACAGCTGAATTAGTTGTTGGCGCTGATGGCGCTCGCTCTTTATTACGAGAATGGGCTGATATTGATACGCATGGTTGGGATTATCAACAAACAGCCGTAGTGTGCACCGTGACAACTAAACAATCGCATCAAAATACCGCATGGCAACGATTTTTATCAGAAGGCCCTTTAGCCTTTTTACCTTTGGCGGATCCATACCAATGCTCAATCGTATGGTCGAATTCAACAGAAGAAGCCAAGTTGCTTTGTGAACTTGAAGACGAGCATTTTAACACTGCTATCTCTAAGGCATTTGGTAACAAATTGGGAGAAATTATCGAAATTAGTGCTCGAGCAAGCTTCCCCCTTAAGCTGCGTCATGCCGATCACTATGTTGAAATAGGGTTTGCATTAGTCGGTGATGCCGCACACACTATTCATCCACTTGCTGGGCAAGGCGTTAATATTGGTTTACTTGATGCTGCCACATTAGCAGAAATAGTAATTGAATCACATGGGAAGGGCCG
>JBJPGE010000009.1:0-33746 GCA_048595465.1 Methylophagaceae bacterium
ACATTAACGCTAATAACATCAGACTCGTGCTGATAGCCATTTTTTACTCCTTTTTACTGTTCAGGTTGGATGTCTGGAAAGAGCTCATCCATGCCAATACTTCTACCATTACCTTGCACAATTCTCGCATGACCTCGATTCAACGCACGTGGACTTTTTACGCCACAAGAATGCGCAATAACACCCACTTCTTTTACCATATTATTTACATAACTAGTAACCCTAACAGCCTTTGTTGCAGGATGCAGACCGTGTTGAAGCTTCGGATCATGGGTAGTAATACCCGTCGGACAGGTATTTTTATTACACTGCAAGGCTTGAATACAGCCCAGTGAGAACATAAATCCACGTGCGCTGGTGATGAAATCCGCACCCGTACACAATGCCGCAGCAACGGCGGCTGGTGTGATCAGCTTCCCTGACGCAACGATTTTTATTCTGTCACGCAGACCATATTTATTTAGCATATCAATTAGGACAGGCAAACTTTCTCTTAATGACATACCCACAGAATCAATCAACGGCATAGGCGCTGCGCCCGTTCCGCCTTCGGCACCATCAACGGTGATAAAGTCAGGCGCCGCATCGACACCTCGTTCTTTAATCGCTGCTACAAGCGTGTCTATCTGCTTAGGCGACCCCATCACCATTTTGAAACCCGTCGGTTTACCTGTTACATCTCTAACGCGATTTATCATATCGATCAGATCATCAAAACTGTTTACATCAATATGTCGATTAGGGCTAATCGCATCTTGTCCTACTTCTATGCCTCGAATTTTGGCAATTTCTTCTGAGACCTTTTCACCTGGCAAGATACCACCTTTACCCGGCTTCGCTCCCTGACTCATTTTGATTTCAAACATCTTCACAGCATTGTGTGCAGCCACTTCAGCAAGTTTCTCATCATTCAGATTGCCATCTAGATCACGCACACCATTTTTAGCTGTTCCAATTTGGAACACGATATCGGCACCGCCTTCAAGGTGATAAGGAGATAAACCACCTTCACCTGTATTCATCCAACAACCCGCTTCTTTTGCACCGGCAGATAGCGCTAATACGGCTGGCTTAGACAACGCACCATAACTCATACCTGAAATATTAAAAATTGAAGCTGTCGTATAAGGGTGTTGGCAAGTTTCACCGATGGTGACAGGTTGTGGTGGCACTGCATCTTCACCTAAAGTAGGAAAAGGACAATTCACAAATAGCACTCGTCCTGAACCATTAATATTATCGGTTGAACCAAATGCAACGGTACTATCAACATTTTTAGAGGCACGATATGCCCATGCTCGTTGGGCTCTATTAAAGGGTAATTCCTCACGGTCCATAGCAAAGAAATATTGCCGAAAGAATTCACCCATGTGTTCAAAGAAATAACGAAAACGACCTACAACGGGATAATTACGTCTAATCGTTTGATGGGTTTGAGTAACATCAATGACATATGTCACAATCACCCATAGTATTAACAGCCCTATAGACAACACAAAAAGTGTTGCCATAACCTGCATGGCCCCTGTAATAAACTCACCAAACTCTGCTGACAATGTATTCACAATTACTCCTTAACCTCTATAACACTAACGATGTTATCGGCGGGTGCTCGTTAAACATGAAGACGATTTGGAAATGAGAATATTACAAAGTTAAATTACTTAAGAAATAAGTTATAGGCTAAATTATCCGTTTCATCCCAATAAACATAACCAAGTGCATCAAGAAAGCCCTGAAATTCTTCTCGTTCTTTATCAATGACCTGGACACCCACCAACACTCGACCATAGGCTGCACCGTGGTTACGATAATGAAACAGACTGATATTCCATCGTTCACCCATTCTAGTCAAAAACCGCAATAATGCACCCGGGCGTTCAGGAAATTCAAAACGATATAAACGTTCATCTTCAACTTGAGGTGCATGCCCACCCACCATATGCCTGACATGGAGTTTAGCCATTTCATTATCACTGAAATTCACCCATTGGTAGCCGGCGTCGCTCAAGTTATCGAACAAATTCTGACGTGCCGCATCACCGCCATTAAGCTGCAAGCCAACAAACACATGAGCATCACCACTATCGGCATAACGATAATTAAATTCTGTAATGCTATATTCTGCTAATAGCTGGCAAAATTGTTGAAAGCTACCCGGGGTTTCGGAAATGGTTGCCGCAAACAATACTTCACGACGTTCGCCTAACTCTGCTCGTTCAGCTACATGTCGCAGGCGATCAAAGTTAATATTGGCACCACTATCAATCACAACAAACTGTTGATCGCTAATATCGTTTTCTTCAATGTATTTTTTCACACCGGCAACGGCCAATGCCCCTGATGGTTCAGCAATGGAGCGCGTATCATCAAAAATATCCATGATGCCTGCACACAGCTCATCACTAGTCACGGTGATCACTTCGTCAACCGTTTGTTGTGCCACTCTAAAAGGCTCTTCACCTACTTGGCGTACAGCGGTACCATCTGCAAACAAACCTACTTGTTCTAACTCAACACGCTCACCCGCTTTTAATGCCGCTTTTAAACAAGCCGCATCTTCAGGCTCAACACCTATTACTTTAATTTCTGGCCGTGTGGCTTTGATATAAGCCGCCATACCTGCAATGAGACCGCCACCACCAACAGGGATAAAAATGGCATCAATATGATCATGATGTTGTTCCAATATCTCCATCGCTATCGTGCCTTGCCCAGCAATCACTTCCTCGTCATCATAAGGGTGAATAAATGTTCGGCCTTGCTGTTTTGCAACATTAAGTGCATAGCGACAAGCATCATCATAATTATTGCCATGTAATGCAATTTCAGCACCTAAATCTCGAACGGATTCGATCTTAATTGATGGCGTAGTTTTAGGCATAACAATGAGTGCAGAAATACCCATCTTCTTCGCAGATAAAGCTACACCTTGCGCATGATTACCCGCCGATGCTGTCACCACACCTTGCGCTCGTTCTTGCTCGCTCAGATAACTCATGCGGTTATAGGCACCGCGTAATTTGAATGAAAATACCGGTTGCAGATCTTCACGCTTCACCCACACGGAATTATTCAACCGTCTGGAAAGCCGCGGCATCTCGTCTAAGGGCGTTTTAATCGCCACATCATAGACGCGTGCATTTTTAATTCTTTCTACGTATTTATTTAACATTACACCGATATTCTTTACTAATATGGCTTTACGTTACCATTGCCGGTCATTTATCTCTATAATTAGATTAAATTTAGTTCAGACCTGCCCGTCATTCCGGTAGTCTTTTGAGCCGGAATCTATAATCAAGTCATAGATCCCCGCTTAAAGCCTGCGAGGATGACGATATTTATTTACAAGTAAGGAAGAAACAGATGACTGCTGATGAAATGAAAAAACAAGCTGCCTATGCAGCACTAGAACACATTGATACTGACGGTGTCGTCGGTGTTGGAACAGGCTCAACCGTTAATCACTTCATTGATGCGCTTGCCACAATCAAACATAAAATTGAAGGTGCTGTTTCTAGCTCAATCGTTTCAACAAAACGTCTAGAAGCACACGGTATTCATGTATTCGATTTAAACGAAGTAAGTAGCGTAGCTGTTTATGTTGATGGTGCTGATGAATCTAACCACTTCCTACAACTCATTAAAGGTGGAGGCGGTGCTTTAACTCGCGAAAAAATCATTGCTGCTGCAAGTAAAAAGTTTGTGTGTATTGCTGATGAAAGCAAACTCGTTGATGTATTAGGTAAATTTCCACTTCCAGTTGAAGTTGTTCCTATGTCACGCAGCTATATCGCACGTGAAATTGTCAAAATGGGTGGTCAACCTGTTTACCGTGAAGGTTTTATCACTGACAACAGCAATGTCATTATCGATGTGCATGGTTGGACAATTATGGAAGCGATTAAATTAGAAACAGAATTAAATGCCCTTGTTGGTGTTGTAACTAATGGTTTATTTGCTGCCCGCCCTGCTGATGTATTATTGCTAGGTAGCGAAAGCGGCACAAAAACTGTTTACGCTAAATAATTTGCCTCTACTACCCCGTCATTCCGGTAGTCTTTTTAGCCGGAATCTATTTCAAATAAGATAGATTCCCGCTTAAAACATGCGAGAATGACGGGTTAGTTTTATAGAGCTTGTAAGCATGGACCAAAACTAAATGTTTAAACCTTTAAGTATAGCTATCGGATTAAGGTACACACGCGCCAAACGCCGCAACCACTTTATCTCATTCATATCCCTAACTTCAATGATCGGCGTTGCGCTAGGCGTCACGGCATTAATCATCGTGTTATCAGTAATGAATGGTTTTGAAAAAGAATTACGCGAACGTATTTTAGGCATGACTTCACACGCCTTTATCACCGGTGCTGACGGCACATTAAAAGATTGGCAAGCTTTGCAATCACAAATTGATGGTCAACCTCATTTACTCGACTCAGCACCGTTTGTTGAAGGGCAAGCAATGCTCAGTCAAGGCAATCGTGTTCGTGGTTCATTAATTCGAGGTGTCGATCCCGCGTTAGAAGGTCGCGTTTCCACCATTGGTGAAAAGATTATTCCCGGCCAAGGCCGCTTTGATGCGCTTCAACCCGGTAGCTTCGGCATTATTTTAGGTAAAGAACTAGCTATCGCAATGGGCGTTTCCACTGGCGATAAGATCACCTTAATAACACCCCATGTTAGCCCTACCCCTGCTGGCGTCATCCCCAGATTAAAGCGACTTGATGTAGTCGGTGTTTTTGAAGTTGGCATGTCAGAATACGATGGTTCCTTGGCCATAATGAATATTGAAGATGCGGCCAAGTTATTTCGTATTCCTAAAAAAGTAACGGGACTACGCTTAAAATTGGATGATGTTTTCCAAGCACGAGAAATTGCACGCGACATACTTAATACCCTGCCCGCCAACTATCGCTCTGCCGATTGGACCTACCAATATGCTAATTTTTTCAGAGCATTAAAAACAGAAAAAATTGTAATGTTTGTTATCTTATTGCTGATCGTTGCCGTCGCTGCATTTAATATTGTGTCTACCTTAATCATGATGGTGACAGACAAACAGTCAGATATCGCAATCTTACGCACACTAGGCATGAAGCCACGCGATATTATGGCTATTTTTATGGTGCAAGGTACCTTGATTGGGGTGTTCGGCACTCTGATCGGCATTATTGCAGGGGTCACTATCGCCCTCAATGTGCCGACACTTATTGCCGGTTTAGAAAACCTATTAGGCTATCAATTCCTACCACCACAAGTGTATTACATCAGCGAATTACCATCCGATCTACATCAAAAAGATGTGATTATTATCGGTGTAGTCTCCTTCTTATTATCAATTTTAGCGACTATTTACCCATCATGGCGCGCCTCTAAAATTCGTCCGGCTGAGGCATTACGTTATGACTAAACCCATCGTTCTACAATGTAGTCACCTTGCCAAAAGCTTTCATGATGGTGAATTAGATACTCAAGTATTAACTGATGTGAACTTAACCGTTAATAAGAGTGATCGTCTTGCTATCGTTGGTAGTTCAGGTTCAGGTAAAAGCACCCTTCTGCATTTGTTAGGCGGTTTAGATGAACCAACCAGCGGTAAAGTAGAAATTCATGGTCAAGATATTAACGCGCTATCGATTAATGCACTCAGCAAACTGCGAAATCAAAGCCTAGGTTTTGTCTATCAGTTTCATCATTTATTGCCTGAATTCACCGCGGTAGAAAATGTAGCTATTCCACTAATAATTGGCGGAACAGAACCCAAGCAGGCAGAGCAACAAGCTGAAGAGCTGCTAATAAAAGTAGGCTTAGGACATAGACTCATCCATAAGCCCAGTGAGTTATCAGGTGGTGAACGCCAACGTGCTGCATTAGCCCGAGCCCTTATCACCAAGCCTGATTGCCTACTTGCTGATGAACCGACAGGTAATCTAGATCACCGCACCGCCAGCGCTATTTTTGACTTAATTCTTGAGTTAAATGAATCGCTGGGTACAGCATTAGTGATTGTTACTCATGATGTTAATTTAGCGGCACAGATGGATACGGCTCTTACTTTGATTGATGGTAAGTTAAGTATAGATTCATAAAGGTTTAATACCCACTTTTACTTGATTACCCAATCACAATTGAATAGTATGAATTGTGCGTATATTTTTCACTTAGCACCCAAGGTACGAGGAAAATTTTCTTCTCATTAATAACAAGTTAGGACAGAACCGCTGTCGGCAATAACTATGGATGATTAAATTATGAAAGCTCTTTGGCTAGGAATTTTTGTTCTTTGTCTCGCAGCCTGTGATGGAGATCCCTACAGTGGATTTGGTGCAACCTGTACCGAAGGCCATCCCACAGTAGCTCATGCTAGATCGCTTCCACAAGAGCAACTTGCACTTCTATACAGGGATATATATCGCTTACGTGAGAATAATAAAAATAATCCTCTTGAATATGGCAGTTTAGGAGAGGCAATTCCAGATAACTTCAAATTTCTAAACGCAGTAAGAATTCGCCCAAATGACTATAGGCCACACATTATGCTTGCTGGATGCATGGATGAGTTCGTATCTCTAAGTTTCTACAGTACTGATTCCGAGAAACCGGGCATTGTTTTATCTTGGGCTGCCGGTACAAATGATAGCCCGTACGCAGTAGGTAGCGAAGTTCTTTGGAGCCCAAATTAGTGAATAAGCCTAAGGGTTGGAGATACTACCGCATCTAAACATTCACGGATAGATTTAGGCTTGCCGGGTAAATTGACGATCAATCTATCGCCTTGTTTAATACGATAAAATTGCTGTGCCGACAATTTTAGACATTAAGGAGCTAACCGATCGATCGACCATTTATTATCAGACTTGGTATAAATAAATCTATCATGCAATCGATTTTCTCGTCCTTGCCAGAATTCTATCGAGTGCGGTATCACGCGATACCCTCCCCAAAAATCAGGTAACGGTATATCACCTTCTTTAAACTTCTTTTTCATTGCTTCAAATTGTGCCAATAAAACCTGCCTCGATGATAGCTTGCTGGACTGATGTGACGCCCAAGCGCCTAGCTGAGAATCTTTAGGCCGTGTTGCAAAATAGTTAATAGATTCTAGCGTGGATATTTTTTCTACTCGCCCGCTGATTTTTATTTGTCGCTCAAGTGCCAGCCAAGGGAACAATAATGCAGCCTGTGGGTTTGACTCAATTTGTTTGGATTTTTTTGAAGCATAATTGGTAAAAAAGACAAAACCTTTATCATCAAAAATTTTCAATAACACTGTACGCAAGCTGACTTCTAAACCATCTGATGTTGCTAAACTCATCGCGCTAGGTTCAATGACACCCGCTTCAATAGCTTGCTTAAACCAAAGTTCAAACTGCTTAATCGGATCCGCATTAAGTTCGTCTAGCGACAGCCCAGCTTGTAAGAACTCAGGTCTATTTAGTGTTAAATCTATTGCCATACTACGCTGCAATCTCCTGCCAGATAGATAATGATTATCAAGCTAAGTCTAGCTCAAACAAAAATGCCGCAAGCTAATTCTAGCTTTGCGGCATTTCTTTCAACAATTAAAGCTTCGTGTTTAGTTATAAACAGACTCTTTATTAAAATGTACAGTTAACATGTAATATACAACAACACGTAATTTTTCACGGTTTGAGCGACCATATGTTTCAATTACCGAATCAATAGCTGCATCAAGCGCTGGGCTATCTGCTAAGCCTAGTTTTTTGATTAAGAAATTATTTTTTACTGTGGCTAATTCTTCTGGATCAGAACCAGATACTAATGCCGCATCTAAATTATAAATAGCTGGGCCGCAACCTGTGGTCACTTTAGCTAATAAATCCATATCTGGCGTGATGCCACATTTATTTTCTAGGTCATCTGCATATTTTGCAATTAGATCATCTTTTTCACTCATCTTTCTTTTCCTTAAAATATAGTGGTTAAATAGTCTAGCTTTGTCACTATACCCCAATTATTAAAAATAAACACCAGCTTCTTAGCCCATTATTATTGAGAGAGTGGAAATGAATAATACCCGTCAGTTCTTAAAGCGAATTTAACTGTGGTTTTTATGGCCAAAATAAGTCTTTGCCTGTTGAGAATCAAAATGAATTTGCTTAGTTAATGCTTCAAGATCAGAGAATTTTTGTTCATCACGTAGTTTCTGTAAAAAATGAACTTGCACATGTTCGCCATATATATCACGGTCAAAATCAAACAAGTGAACTTCTAATAATGCACGTTTAAGACCTGCTATTGTTGGTCTCATACCCACATTTGCCACCCCTTTAATCGGCTCACCCGCAATACCAAATAATTGCACAGCGTAGACACCTGACAATGGTACTTTATGGCGATGTAAATGAATATTTGCAGTTGGAAAACCTAAGGTTCGACCGCGTTTATCACCATGTGCCACTCGCCCGCTCATCCGATAAGGTCTACCCAATAACTTTTCGGCTAATATTAAATCACCTGCTTTTAATGCTTGCCTAATTCGTGTGCTACTGACGCGATGCTGATCAATTGAAAAGGTGTGCATATTAACTACTTGAAAGCCATATTTATCACCCGCTTGTTGTAACATTGCAAAGTCACCTTGGCGATCTTTTCCAAACCTAAAATCATCGCCCACCACTAAATATTTCACATTCAAGCCATTAACAAGTAATCGTTGAATAAACTCATCGGCAACCATTTGTGCAAGGTGTTTATTAAATTTTAATACACATAATTGCTGAATCGAATAACACCGCAATGCTTCGACTTTTTCTCGAAACCGACATAGCCTTGCTGGTGCTTTATCTGGGGCAAAGAATTCATTTGGTTGAGGTTCAAATGTAATCACAACTGCAGGCAATCCTAGTGTGTCACCTTTCATAGCTAATTGTTGCAGAACAGCCTGATGACCTAGGTGAACACCATCAAAATTGCCAATAGTCGCTACACAACCAATTGGCGTTGAGGGTAAATTATGGAATCCACGAATAATTCTTTGCATATTTATTAATTATCATCGTTACTTTATTTCAAAAATTATTCTAGCAGACAAATGGGCGTTGATTCACTTATAATAGCGTTATTATTTTTTGTTTAGAGAATGTGGCCTTGGCAAAACGAAAAAAGCTGGATTATGAAGCTTCTGTATTAGAACTAGAAACATTAGTAAATCGCTTAGAACAAGGTGATATTAGCCTTGAAGAATCACTGAAACTATATGAAAGTGGCGTTTTACTGACGCGTGACTGCCAAGATGCACTGCAAGCCGCTGAGCAAAAAGTACAAATGTTATTAAAACAATCTGGCCAATCCACACTGGTAGATTTTGATCCAAACACTTCTGAATCGTGACAACTCCTCTCTCCGAATGGATGCAAGATCGTCAACAGCGTATTGAACAAGCGCTTTCAAACCGGCTTCCCCAAACAAACGACTTAAGTTCTGCAAAACTCATTGAAGCAATGCGCTATGCAACACTCAATGGTGGTAAGCGATTAAGAGCATTATTGGTCTATGCCACTGGCGAAGCATTGGAAGTCGATTTAGAACTACTTGATGCACCCGCTAGTGCCGTTGAAATGATCCATGCCTATTCTCTAGTCCATGATGATATGCCCATCATGGACGATGATGACTTGCGTCGTGGGCGACCAACATGCCATAAAGCATATGGTGATGCTACGGCGCTTTTAGTCGGTGATGCACTACAAACCGCTGCTTTTGAATCATTGTGTGACAATACTATTTCTGCTACTCAGAAAATCAAAATGGTTAAAGTTTTAGCCCAACACTCTGGTGCTTTAGGCATGGCAGGTGGGCAATCTATCGATCTTGAATCGGTAGGCCAGTCACTTGATTTGGCTGAATTACAAGGAATGCATGAGTTAAAAACAGGGGCACTTATTCGCGCTAGCGTGCATTTAGGTGCGCTTGCTTTGCACGATGTAAGTGATGCTACTCTTACGAAACTCGACCATTATGCGCATTGTATTGGTCTGGCTTTTCAAGTTCAGGACGATGTGCTAGATGTAACTTCAACGACGGAAACCCTTGGTAAAGCTCAAGGTGCTGATATTGCATTAAACAAACCTACTTATCCTGCTTTGCTCGGTTTAGAGGCGGCGCAACAAAAAGCGACTGATTTAATTGATCAGGCTTTAGCAGCTTTAAACGATTTGCCCTACAATACTGAAACATTAGCGGCATTAGCCCAATTTGTAGTGCAACGAAAAAACTAATATGCCAACTGAAACAGATAATTTATTAGCCCATATCAACAGCCCAGATGATCTTCGTCAGCTCGATAGAAAGCAATTACCTCAATTAGCAGAAGAAATACGCACGCTCATTGTTGATAGTGTCCAGCAAACGGGTGGCCACATATCATCAAACCTAGGGGTAATTGAGCTTACACTTGCATTGCATTATGTTTATAACACGCCCGATGATCGCTTTGTTTGGGATGTGGGTCACCAAAGCTATGCCCATAAAATTATTACAGGCCGTCGCGACCAGATGAATACCATGCGACAAGCAGGTGGATTATCTGGTTTTCCGAAACGAAGTGAAAGCCCTTATGATGCCTTTGGCGTCGGCCACTCAAGTACCTCTATTAGTGCTGCGCTAGGCATGGCCATCGCATCACAGCTCAATGATGATCATCGTCGTGCCGTTGCTATTATTGGTGATGGTGCTCTCACCGCGGGTCAAGCCTATGAAGCATTGGCGCATGCTGGTGATTTAAGCGCTAATCTATTAGTCATTCTTAATGATAATGAAATGTCGATATCTAAAAATGTCGGCGGCATGTCTAATTATCTGGCCCGATTATTATCAGGAAAATTCTACGCTTCTGCACGAGAAGGCAGTAAAAAAGTATTAGAAAAACTGCCCTCAGCTTGGGAATTTGCACGTCGCGCTGAAGAACACATGAAAGGTATGGTGATCCCTGGCACTTTATTTGAAGAAATGGGATTCAACTATATCGGCCCGATTGATGGCCATGATCTTGATACATTAATTGCAACCTTAGGTAATTTACGTGAACGTAAAGGTCCACAGTTCTTGCATATTGTGACCAAAAAAGGCAAAGGTTATGAGCCCGCCGAACAACAACCGGGAAAATTTCATGGTGTAAGTCCAGCTAGCAACGGTAACGTAAATGCTTCTGGTCCAAGTTACACTCAAGTTTTCGGCCAGTGGCTATGTGATATGGCCAAGCAATGCCCTGACCTAGTTGGAATCACACCGGCAATGTGTGATGGTTCGGGGCTCAATGACTTTGCAGAGCAATACCCTGAGCGTTATTTTGATGTTGGTATTGCAGAACAGCATGCCGTTACTTTAGCCGCGGGCATTGCTTGCGAAGGTAAGAAACCGGTTGTTGCTATTTATTCCACCTTTTTACAACGCGGATATGATCAACTTATTCACGATATAGCCATTCAAAACTTACCCGTATTATTTGCTATTGATCGCGGTGGTTTAGTCGGTGCTGATGGCGCAACCCACGCTGGTACATTTGATTTAAGCTATTTACGTTGTATTCCTAATCTAGTCATTATGGCTGCATCTGATGAAAATGAATGCCGCCAAATGCTAACAACAGGCTACCAACACAATGGCCCTTGTGCCGTGCGTTATCCCCGCGGAACAGGGACAGGCGTTGCCATTGATTCTGCCCTGACAGCACTTGAAATAGGTAAGGCAGACATTAAACGCCAAGGTAAAAAAGTGGCCATTCTTGCTTTTGGCACCATGGTTCCAGCAGCAATAGAAGCCGCAGAAACACTTGATGCGACGGCTATCAATATGCGATTTATAAAACCTCTGGATACACAACTCATTAATGATATTGCCGCCAGTTATGATCTCATTGTGACTATTGAAGAAAATACTTATCTCGGAGGAGCAGGCAGTGGAGTCGCGGAATTTTTACTCTCAAACGGCAATACTACGCCTATTGAAATAATGGGCTTACCTGATAAATTCCTGAATCACGGTGACCATAAAACGATGTTATCTGAGTGTGGATTAGATGCAACTGGAATTATTGCTACTGTCCAAAAACATTTCCCAGTATAATAGTCAGGATTATGAGCTCAATATATACCTTAAAAATTCTGGCAGATTTTGCCTCTGCCCATACCCTACGTGATTACCCCGGTGATTGTAGCCGTATGCATGGCCATAACTGGAAACTAGAAGTTGAAGTAACCGCCACCTCGTTAAATCAGCATGGCATGGGAATGGATTTTAAAACGATTAAAACAGCAACGCGTGAATTAGCAAAAACTTTAGATCACCGCTATCTAAATGATATTCCGCCATTCGATACTGTTAACCCAACGGCGGAAAATATTGCCCAATATTTTTACCAAAGTTTAAGTAAAACATTAAATATAGAAACAGCGAAAATATCAGGTGTGACTCTGTGGGAAACCGATCGTGCCTGTGTTCGTTATAGTGAGGATTGAATAAAAAAACATGACTAAGTCTACCGATAAAAAAGAAGAATGTTGCGATACGATTGAAGACGTTCAGAACATTGCTGATAAACGCCATATTGCTATAGATAAGGTTGGCATTAAGGATATTCAACATCCAATAAGAGTCAGTGACCGTGATGCTGGTGAGCAACATACTATTGCCAATTTTAATATGTATGTAAACCTGCCTCATCAATTCAAAGGCACACATATGTCACGCTTTGTTGAAATTTTAAATCAGAACGAACGTGAAATCACCGTGCAATCTTTCCGCGAAATGCTTCCACAAATGACTGAACGTTTACAAGCTGAATCTGGTTATGTTGAAATGGCGTTCCCGTATTTTGTTAATAAAACAGCGCCGATCAGCAAAGTAGAAAGCTTGATGGATTATCAAGTCACTTTTATAGGTGAAATTACAGGTGAGCAAACCGATGTTATGGTGCGTGTTGTTGTTCCCGTAACAAGCTTATGCCCTTGCTCTAAAAATATTTCAGACTATGGTGCACATAACCAACGCTCACATGTCACGGTAACTGTTCGCGCTGAAAGCTTTATCTGGATTGAAGATATTATCGATCTAGTTGAAGAAGAAGCTTCATGCGAAATCTTTGGCTTGTTAAAGCGTCCTGACGAAAAATTCGTCACTGAAAAAGCCTATGACAATCCAAAATTTGTTGAGGATATTGTGCGAGATATTGCCGCACGATTAAATGACGATGATCGTATTAATGCCTATACCGTAGAATCAGAAAACTTTGAGTCAATTCATAACCATTCTGCTTATGCATTGATATCTAAAGGTTTTGAATAATTCCAGTTACAAAAGTACTAACAAATAGTATTTGTTAGTACTTTTGCTTTAAATTCATCTTTTCACCCGTTCGCACCATTTCTAGCTGATTAAGAAATGTCATGCCTAATAAAGCACGCTCAGGTTGTTCGCCATCAATGACCATTGCTCTAACATTATTTAATGTAATATCACCCACTTGAACAGAATCTAGGCTTACTTCATAGCCAATTTCAGTACCTGATGCGGTTTTAATACCAATTTTTTTAGCATTAAGATAATCCAGCCCCACTCTTTGTGCTGTTGCCGCATTAAGCGCTATCGCTGTTGCTCCAGTATCTACTAGAAAGTCGACCGTATACCCATTCACACTTCCAGCAGTAAGATACATACCATTTGTCGGCCATAAATTCACTTCTGCTTGCGCGGTTGTGGAGCTATAGCTTGAGCTAATATGCTCTCCTAATTCGTAGGTACGCTTAATCCCATCAATTTCTAACACTGCTTTTTTGCTATTAGCCGAAATCAGCTTTACCCCTTCAGGGCTCGTTTTTCCTACTTTTAATAATTGTTGCTTATGATTTATTTCAACTACAGCTTGATCGCTGAATAGGCCAACCACGACCACACTTAGATCTTTCGACCATGCAAGCGATGCATTTAGCAGTATAATAGTGCCAACAATCCATAGTTTAATCATTAGGTTCAATCCCTAGTTCTAATTTTCTGACAGAATAACAGTTAATCACAATGAAAACATCCTCTTTCCCTTCTATTACTGGTGTTATATTGTCAGGTGGCAAAGCGCGCCGGATGGGCGGACAAGACAAAGGGTTAATAACGTTTCAGAACAAGCCTTTGATTCGTCATGTTATTGATACTTTAACGCCGCAAATCGATAATCTTATCATTAATGCCAATAGAAACATTGAACTGTATCAAAACTTTGGCTATCCCGTTATTTCTGATTCATTGGAAGATTTCTGTGGGCCGTTAGCAGGCATGCTCAGTGCCATGCAAACCGTTGATAGTGATTACATTCTTACCGCGCCTTGTGATGCACCCATGATCTCATCTCGCTATCGTCAACGTATGGTGGAAACATTATTAAATGAACAAGCGGATATAGCCGTCGCATATGATGGCAAACGTTTGCAACCCGTATTTAGTTTAATCCCTACTCGCTTTCAAAATGACTTAGCTCAGTATTTAGCACAGGGGGACCGAAAAATTGATCTTTGGTTTGAACAATATAAATTGGCCGTGGTTGATTTTTCTGGTGAGC
This sequence comes from Methylophagaceae bacterium, assembly GCA_048595465.1. Taxonomy (GTDB): domain Bacteria; phylum Pseudomonadota; class Gammaproteobacteria; order Nitrosococcales; family Methylophagaceae. The sequence continues at coordinate 14,579 of JBJPGE010000009.1, forward strand.
CCGAATGTTTTGCTAATTTGAATTATCCTGACGATCTTACTATTCATCAAAAAACCGTCTCTTCACCTATCCCTCTTCTCGGGTTTGCAGCATTTAGTGGCACAGGGAAAACAACACTATTACGCCAATTAATCCCTGCATTGAAACAAAAAAACATTAACGTAGCCGTTATTAAACATGCCCACCATCGCTTTGATATCGATATTCCCGGTAAAGATAGTTATGAAATAAGACAAGCTGGAGCGCAACAAGTACTCGTTTCATCGCGCAATCTTATGGCATTAATGGAGGTGCAAGCTCCTGAGATGATAGAGCCGCAATTAAGCGATCTCATTCCACGAATAAATACGAAAACGGTAGAGCTCATTTTAGTAGAAGGATTCAAAAACGAAGCCTTTCCTAAAATTGAACTTCATCGCCCATCTCTCGACAAAGCCTTACTGCATCCCAATGATGCTAATATCATCGCCATTGCCACTGATGCACAAACAAGTATCAACCAATCGATCGATCAACTCGACTTAAATGACATTCAAGCACTCGCCGACTACATACAAGCTTTCATTACAAACTGGATCACTTAACATGGCTGAATTTACCCCTCAACCCAGCTGTGCCGATACACACGAACCCAATAGCTTAAGCGTAGCACAAGCAACGCAACGCATTACTGCTCTTATCTCTGCCATTACTGAAACAGAAATTCGCTCACTACGTGACGCCTTAGATTATGTTTTGCATGATGAAATCATCTCACCCATTAATGTGCCACCTCATGATAATTCGGCGATGGATGGGTATGCGATCCATGGCTCTGATATTAAAGGTGATAAATTCACTCTAAAACAAGTCGGTATTGCTTTTGCCGGTCAGCCATTTAATGGCAGTATCCAACAAGGTGAATGTATTCGCATTATGACGGGCGCAATGGTGCCTGAAGATTGCGACACTGTAATTATGCAAGAACATGTTGAAGTCAATGACTCGCTTATTACCATCCATGGTCAGCATCAACATGGCCAAAATGTACGTATGTCGGGAGAAGATCTCAAAACCGGTGAAATTGTGCTTACTGAAGGACATAAAATCAGCCCTGCCGATTTAGGGTTAATTGCATCACTAGGTATTGCCGAACTCACTGTTAAACGCAAAGTTCGTGTTGCCTTTTTTTCTACTGGCGATGAATTGCGTTCAATAGGAGAAGACTTACAAGCAGGAGAAATCTACGATAGTAATCGTTACACGCTTTACGGCATGTTGAGTCATCTTAATATTGAAATTATTGATATGGGTGTGGTGCCCGATCAAAAACAGGCATTACGAGAAGCACTACAACTGGCATCTGAACAAGCTGATGTAGTGTTAACGACAGGTGGTGTTTCCGTAGGCGATGCTGATTATGTTAAAGAAATGCTAATTGAGCTAGGGCAAGTCGACTTCTGGAAAATAGCCATGAAACCGGGTCGTCCATTGGCTTTTGGCACAATTAACGACGCCGTGTTCTTTGGCCTACCTGGCAATCCCGTCTCAGTGATGGTGACATTTTATCAATTTGCTCTGCCTGCCTTGCAACAACTATCAGGTGAAGCTGTCCCAATCAAACATTTACTACAAATCAATTGTGTCAGTACTATTCGAAAACGGGCTGGGCGCTTTGAGTTTCAACGCGGCATTTTATTCCAAGATGAGCACGGCATTACTCAAGTTAAAACAACTGGGGAGCAGGGATCGGGGATCTTGCGTTCAATGAGCATTGCCAACTGTTTTATATTATTAGAAGAGCAATGTGATGGTATAGAGCCTAATACAATTGTTACCGTTCAACCTTTTTCAGGTCTGATCTAAATGAGCGAAAACATAGTGAAAAAGAAGTTAGAATTTAATAAATTAAAAAAACGCCTGCGCCGAAATGTGGGGCAAGCCATTTCTGACTACAATATGATTCAAGATGGCGACAAGATCATGATCTGCCTATCGGGCGGTAAGGATAGTTATACCTTACTTGATATTTTGATGAACCTACAAAAACATGCGCCAATAAAGTTTGATATTGTCGCCGTTAACCTTGATCAAAAACAACCCGGTTTTCCTGAACATATCCTGCCTAAATATCTTGCTGAAATCGGCGTTGATTATCATATCATTGAAAAAGATACCTACAATATCGTTAAAGAAGTTGTGCCTGAAGGCAAAACAACCTGCGGTATTTGCTCACGCCTTCGTCGCGGATCATTGTATGGCTACGCACGTCAAAATGGCATCACAAAAATTGCGCTAGGTCATCATCGTGACGATATTATTGAAACAGCATTCCTAAATATGTTTTATGGCAGTAAGATAAAAGCCATGCCACCAAAATTATTAAGCGATGATAAGACTAATATTCTGATCCGCCCGCTGGCCTATTGTAAAGAAACGGATATTATTCGATATGCTGATCATCAGCAATATCCGATTATTCCCTGCAACCTATGTGGTTCACAGGAAAACATGCAACGACAAGTGATTAAAGAAATGTTGCAAGGCTGGGAAAAACAGCATCCTGGTCGTTTAGAAAATATTTTCCGTAGCTTAAAAAATATTTCACCCTCGCAATTGGCTGATAATGATCTATTTAACTTTAAAGATCTCGAGTTACAACGCAAGGCTCTGACTGGCGACGAAGATACTGATTACGATAACCGACAACACCCCTTAGCCCGAGAAGGATAATAACTAATACTATGCAACAACCGATATTAAACCCTCAACCCGTTAAAAAATTTGCTTTATTTGAGCTAGGCTTTAGACCTTTTTTCTTACTTGCTAGTCTATTTTCTATTATTGCTACATCGCTATGGATGGCAAGTTACACCTTCGGTTGGACATTACCCGTGAGCAATATTATGCCTATTGCTTGGCATGGTCATGAGATGGTTTTTGGCTATAGCATTGCCATTATCGCAGGATTTCTATTAACCGCAGTGCGTAACTGGACAGGTGTTCAAACCATTCAAAACCTTCCCTTATTTGCCTTGGCTTTAATATGGTTACTTGCCAGAATATTACCCTTATTGAATTCGCAGCTACTCTTTGAATGGGCTGTAATCTGTGATATCACGTTCTTTATCGGCTTAACGCTCGCGGTACTTTATCCCATTGCTAAAGTAAAACAGTGGCGACAATTGCTGATTGTCTCCATTTTAGTCATGCTCACTGCAGCTGATGTGTTCTACTACCTAGGCGTATTCCATATTGTAAATCAAGGGATCTCATGGGGACTATTTTCAGGTGTATACCTTATTATGGCACTGATTTTTACACTTGCTCGGCGTGTGATGCCCTTTTTTATTGAACGCGGTGTTGGCTATCAAGTTCAGTTAAAAAATTGGTCCTTTGTTGATTCAAGCAGTTTATTATTTTTAGCGGCATTATTGATAGCAGATGTTTTCCTCAAACAAGCATTATTAACCGCTCTTCTGTCGCTTGTATTAGCGATATTACACAGCTTTAGACTCTCAGGATGGTACACCAGTGGAATATGGAAAAAACCTTTATTATGGGTTCTTTTCGTTGGTTACGGCTTCTTTATATTAGGATTTATACTTAAAGCACTTAATTTTTTCACTTTGTTCCCTACCAGCATCCCGCTCCACGCTTTCACTTATGGTGGAATAGGTCTGATGACATTAGGCATGATCGCGAGAATTTCACTAGGGCACACCGGTAGAAATATAAATGAGCCACCAAACGCACTAAAATGGATATTCATTAGCCTCTTTTTAGGAGCAGTTCTTCGAGTAGTAATACCAATATTCTTACCTAGCGCCTATCTACATTTAATAGGAACAGCACAGCTGCTGTGGATAGCTGCATTTACAGTATTTTTACTTCATTATTTCATGATATTCATTAGCCCTAGAGCCGATGGCCAACCGGGCTAATTTATTAAAAAAAACAGCATATTAATGCTTGACATACCAAAAGTTATTCAAGATTGAAGGTCACTGTTACAAAACTGTAACAACTATCGTCGCTAAGTTGTTGATACTACTAATAACTGATATAACTAATTGATATTAAAGACATTATATCTTGTGGTTACTTTTTAACCAATTTAAGTGACAGTGTTGAATTATAACGGTCTAGCCAAAATCTAAAGAGTTAACCACAGACTTATCCACAAGAAATGTGAGTAAGTCTGTAAGTCATTGAAAGGTAGATTTACCCATTAAATTTTTCAGTTTTTTGTGATCGAAAAATCTTCAGAAAACTCTAGTGCATTACCATCAGGATCACGGCAAAAGAAGGCGGATCGGCCTGATTTACTGCGTGAAAAAATGATGCCTTCTGCATCAAGTTTTTCTGCCAATGCATCTAAATCATCTACCACTAAAGCAATATGTTTATCTTTACCGCCATGTTCAGGTCGCCCTTCTTTTGAATCTGGGTTGGGTAACTTCATTAAATGTAATTGCTGACCACTCTCACCTAAATCTAGCCATGCACCGTCAAATGGAAAATTAGGTCGCGTCATATTTTGCTCGATTCCTAAAGTATCACGATAAAACACCAGTGCCCTTTCCAAATCTGCCACCAAAAAACTAGCGTGTGCAATTGATTTAATCATTTTTACCCTCTTTACAATTATATAGTTATTTTTTTGAAACTACTGTTCATGCATCTCTGATCGCGCAACGCCGTAAGCTGCCGCTAAAATTAAAATACCACCTAGCCATTCTTGCAATGACATAATTTCATCTGTTAGTAGCCATGCCGCAATTGCAGCAACAATTAATTCAAATAGCATGATAACGGCTGAACGATAAACAGGCATTTTTCCCACCCCATAAAGCACGGCAATAGTCATTGTGGTGATGCCTATTAGTCCCAACAATGCAGCGCCCGCCCAAACACTAAGATCGACATCTGGCACCGACGTCTGTTGCCAAAGTAAAACAACAATTGATGTCACTACAACCCCCCACCAAACAACACCTGTTTTCACGCCCATTGGTACTGGGCCAAGTTTTCGTGCCAATACATTATTAATTGAAAAGGCTATGCTAGCCATCAACGCTAACCAGTCCGCTACACCATGGGGCCAAGGCCAACCTATTTCAGGGTTCCACAACATGATAATAGAACCGGTCATTGCAACTGCAAACATCATTATTGCAGATTGAGATAATCGCTCACCTAACCACCAGCGACCTAATAAAACAGTCCACAAAGGCGAAAGATAAAACAGTAACATCACCCGCATTACTTCACCTTCAATCAAGGCCACTACAAAAGCCACATTAGTAATTCCGGCAGCAATGGCCAGTGCTAATAGATCTGCGCGATGAAAAGATATCGAATTGTATTGTTTGTATAGCATAGGAATGGCGACTATACCGGCTGCCAAATACATAATTAATGAGCTCCAGACAGCGCTCATCCCAGCCTCATTCAATAATCGCAAGGGATACCAAATTAAGCCCCAAAGACTGGCTGAAAATAATAAACTAGCAATCGCTAAGCGATGATGGGGGGGATTTTGTGCATTCATTGCGAAATTTTATACTATGCACAAAATAAAGCTACATTATTAATTTAAGATTGTTGAATAACCTACACCCGTTATCATCCAATTTGCAGGTTTTTAGTGCATATAATGGATGGGCTAGCAAGGCATATTATCAATGTAATAGTCATTCTATTGTTTGATAATATAACGCAACTAGCACTTTCAGTATGTGTGCTAAAAACCTGCAAATTGGATGATAACGGGTATATAATGCTTGATTTTTAGATAACCATATTGACAGCAATGAATCCTGAACTGGCAAAATTACACCCCTATCCATTTGAAAAACTTGCTGAGCTAAAAGCAGAATGCAATCCGCCTGAGCATTTAAATCATATTGCTTTATCTATTGGTGAACCTAAGCACCCAACCCCCGGGTTTATTGCAGAAGCGGTTATCGAACATATGCATGGCTTATCTGTTTACCCCACAACAATGGGTAGCCTTGAGCTTAGGTTGGCTATTGAAGAGTGGTTAGGCAAGCGTTTCCACATATCGGGTTACATTCAGGCTACTCGCCATGTTTTACCTGTAAATGGTACTCGTGAAGCTTTGTTTGCTTTTGCTCAAGCCGTGGTTGACGCTGGTCAAGAAAAACCACTGGTCGTTATGCCCAATCCTTTTTATCAGATCTATGAAGGTGCTGCGATTTTAGCAGGGGCTGAGCCGTATTTTCTAAACTGCACTGCTGAAAATAATTTTGTTCCCGATTTTTCAGCCGTAACATCTGATATATGGGATCGTTGCCAATTATTGTATTTATGTAGCCCAGGCAATCCTACAGGTGCAGTTATCGATCAAGCAACACTAACTATGCTGATCGAATTAGCACACAAACATGACTTTATTATCGCCTCTGATGAATGCTATTCAGAAATTTATATCGATGAATCCCAGCCGCCTGTCGGCCTATTAGAAGTAGCAGTCAAAGCGGGCTATACGGATTTCAGCCATTGCGTGATTTTCCATAGCTTATCAAAACGTTCAAATGCCCCCGGCTTACGCAGTGGTTTCGTGGCGGGTGATGAAAGCATCATGAAAGACTTTTTGCGTTACCGTACTTATCATGGTTGCGCCATGCCACCAGCTACACAAGCCGCATCATTGGTTGCTTGGCAAGATGAAGATCATGTCATCTACAATCGCACACAATACCGTGAGAAATTTGATGCTGTTTTAACTATTTTAGGCCGGAATATGAATGTTAGCTTACCTGAAGCTAGCTTCTATTTGTGGGCTGAAACACCTATTTCAGACACCGAATTTGCTCGTCGCTTATTTGATGAGCAAAACGTCACAGTCTTACCCGGTAGCTTTTTAGCACGAGATACTGACAACGGTAACCCAGGAAAAAATCGCATTAGAATGGCGCTAGTTGCGCCAATAGAAGAATGCATTAATGCTGCTCACCGAATTTTAAGTCTACTAGAAACATTACAAGCTGAGAATTCATTGTAATGGTTACTTTATTCGGCATTAAAAACTGCGATACGGTTAAAAAAGCACGTCGATGGTGCGAAGCCAATGACGTTGATTTTCAGTTTCATGATTTTCGTATTGATGGTTTGGACGAGGCTACTATTAATGAATGGCTAAAATATGTGTCATGGGAAGTATTACTCAATAAACGCGGCACCACATGGCGTAAGCTAGAAGATCCACGCAAAGAACAGCTTAACCAAACGATTGCCGTTGAGCTTATGCTAGAAAATCCAACATTCATTAAACGCCCAGTGCTATCGGATAGCTCAAGCTGTATGGTAGGATTCAAAGAAGCCGAATATTCCACTTATTTTAAGAAATAACTCCCTTACTTTCTAGATACTCATTTCATTCCCCCTCTCTCTTTCCCATACTTTAATAAATTGATTGGCATACCAGGCCAATCCTTTCATTTCATTTCACCGACTAGTTATGCACGCGCCAGCCTGCCAGCCTAGCTCTTCTTACCTGGTTGCTGACCCCATATCTGGCAATTCAACCACTTTACCCTTTTAGTTAACCACTATTTAATCAGTATCAGCCACATTTAAGCGCCACTATTCATTTCTGATAACAAATACTTCCTACAATGACTCCTAAAGAAAACGTGGTGAAGTTATGATTAAGATCTCAAATGATAAACAAGAGAAAAATAAGAAAGTTTCTAGTCTCGTTCGGAAAAGACTCAATATTGACGAAAGCCTAGCAGATGAAATTACTTTCAAAATAGCACAATCGCATGATGAGTTAGAGCAAGCCTATCGTTTAGTCCATGATGTCTATGAAGAGGAAGGCTATACCGATATTAATCCCTCAGGCATGCGGGTCAATGCCTTTAACGCGCATCCTGAAACAGTGGTGTTTATTGCTGTTAAAGAGGGTAAGGTCATTATGACGTTGACCTTGGTAACAGATTCTCCATTTGGTTTACCGATGGATGATTTATATCTTAAGGAATTATCGCCTTTTCGACGTGCTCACCGCCATATTGGTCAACTGTCTTCGTTGGCATCGCTCGCACAATACCGCTGTGCCAATCAAACCTTACCTTTATTCCTCATTAAAATCATGGGCCGTTATGCACGTGACCATATGCGGCTGGATGACTTGGTGATTACGGTCAATCCAAAACATGGCTTATTTTATGAAAGTTTGCTGCTGTTTAAGAAAATTGGTGGGCTTAAAGCCTGCCAAGAGGTAAAAAACCATCCGGCTTATGCCTATTTACTTGAACTAGAATATCTACCTGAAACATACAAACGGATATATGCAGGGCAGCCGCCTGAAAAGAATTTACACCATTTTTTTTATATCAAACAACACGCTAACATTCATTTGCCTGAAGATAATATTCCACTTTATATTTGGAGTAATGACAAACTAAATCATTTTTTTTCTAAAAAAACAAATCTCTTCTATCAAATTGATGAAGTGCACTTATCTTATGTATTGAGACGACACGCAAGCTATTGGAGAACGGATACTGCATCAATGAAAATGATACAACATGCGTAAATTGGCTGAAAAAATCATTGTTGAAGCAGGTAAGATTGATGACTCATCTTTACCCATCAATATATCTGATTTGAGCTCCTACAATGCTGAAGTTTTCTCAAGAAATACTGGGCTATTAACCCTCGCTGAACAGGAAAAACTTTCCTCAACCAAGGTTGCCATTGCGGGTATGGGCGGTGTCGGCGGCGTACACCTAATAACATTATTACGTACGGGGATAGGCCATTTCAATATCTCTGATATGGATAGCTATGAACTGGCAAACATGAACCGCCAGTATGGTGCAAAAATAAGCAACCTTAACCAACCTAAGGTTGATGTTATGCTCAAAGAAGCACATGAAGTTAATCCTTATGCTGAAATCAATACTTTTTCGGAAGGCATCAATGAAGACAATATTGATACATTCCTTGAAGGTGTCAATATTGTTGTGGATGGCATGGATGCATTCAACATTACAATCCGTCGCCTTATTTTTAATACTGCACTGGCAAAGGGTATCCCAGTTATTACCTCAGGGCCGATAGGTTTTAGCTCAGCTTTAATCACATTCATGCCGAATAAAATGGGATTTGATGACTATTTTGATATACGGGATGGTATGGATGAAAAGGAGCAATTACTACGATTTTTTGTAGGATTAACGCCTAAATTCACACATTTGAAATATTTAAATCTGAAAGAAAATGCCGTTAAAACACGTAGCGGTCCTTCTCTCAGCCTGGCTTGCCAACTGTGCTCTGCTACGGCAACAACTGAAGTTATTCGCATTATATTAGGTAAAAAAGGCATTAAAGCCGCGCCTCATTATTTTCAATATGATTTATTTCGTAGAAAGTTTGTAAAAAGCTATATGCCTATGGGTAATAAAAACCCTATTCAGAAATTGAAGATACACTTTGCTCAAAAAAAACTAGCTAGCTTCAAGCCAAACATAGGACCAGAGAAAATTATTGCCCCAGCACTAACTACGCGTATTTCTGGAGATATTCCTAATGAGATCATGGAATATCTATTAAAAGCAGGACAGCAAGCGCCTTCAGGGGAAAATACCCAGCCTTGGTTCCTAAGTAGCGAAAAAAACACGATACATTTACAACTTGATCCAACTGCTGATAAATCACTATTTAACGTAAAGCAAATGGCTTCAGGTATTGCCTGTGGTGCGGTTATTGAAAATATAAAAATGGCAGCCAGTAAATACAATTTAGTGACCGATATCATTTTTGAAACGATGGCAGACGAAGAATCCTTATCGATCAGTATCAACCTCTATTCAAAGAAAATATCAGAAAGCCCAAGAGCCAAATTTATTTGGGAGCGCCAAACAAATCGCACCAAATACAGTGGCAAACCCATTCCTTGGGTTGACTTTGAAAGATTAGAGCAGGCTGGTGATGAGATTGAAGGTGTTTCACTAGATTTATATACCGGTAAAGACAGTATCAAGACGATTGCTCGGATAGTACGACAAGCGGACAGGCTGAGAATGGAGATCAAAAGCGTTCATGAAGCCCTCATGTCACATATTCATTTTACAGATGAAAGTGCATTAGCAAGCCGCTCTGGGTTTCCAATTAAGAATCTTGAAGCGGGCAGAGATGGAGAAGCCTTTATTAAGATGACACAATCTTGGAAATCGGCCAATAGGATGAATAGGCTAGGGATGTCTCGTATTGCTGCAAGGATGGCAAATAAAGGAGTTAAAAAAGCGTCTGCAATAGGTTTGATTCGTATAAAAGGGCAAGATATGAAGGCTTTTTTAAATGGTGGTCGGGCATTAGAAAATGTGTGGTTAGAGGCCACCCGCTTGGGATTATCCTTCCAACCGATGACAGTTGTTACTTTTTTATGGATGCGACACAAATTTAAACAAACAGACATTCTCAGTGTTAAACACCAAAAACAACTTGAATCTATTTGGCTGGACTACGAACAAATATTCAATTGCGATGACAATGAAACACATGTGATGTTGTTTAGGCTAGGTTATGGAAAAGAAATGAAAACAGGGACGTTAAGGAGGGAAATCAAGCTATGATTACTAAAATCCTCCCTCCGGCGCTACAAGCTAATAAAGACTTTCTATCAAATAAGGCTCGTACCGAAGTGCGAAATCTTGTTGGCGCAAAACCGACAGCATTCTTATTACAGGCTTTAGGGGCATGGGTAGTTATTATCATAATGATTACCTTGGCAATCCATATAAATCAAATATGGATTAGCATCCTAGCAATTATTATAATTGCTACACGTCTCAACATTCTTGGTCTACTGGTCCATGAACAAGCACATTATCTGGGGTTTCGTGGGCGGTATGGAGATTTAATCGTAAATTTATTAGCGGCCTTTCCAATAGGGATCACTATCGCAGAATATACCCAGATTCATCTTTCCCATCATCAATATTTCTTTACAGAAAAGGATCCTGATCACATACGAAAATCAGGGAAGGACTGGAGCTTCCCCATGTCAAAGGTCCGTATTACTAAAATTTTACTGAGCGACCTATTAGGCTTAAGCTTTATTAAATTGCTCCGTGGAATGCATCTAAAAGAGCCCCCTACCATTAAACGACATCATCCGGCTCCAGAATGGTTGCGACCCACCTTCTATATGTCAATAGCAATATTGCTTACATATACGGAATCATGGCAGATTTTCTTGCTATATTGGGCGTTACCATTTTTTACCGTTTTCCCACTTATCGTACGACTGGGAGCTATTACTGAGCACGTCTACAACCTGCCAGAAGCAAGTGTTATTGATTCCTCCCCACTCATTTTGCTAAGATGGTGGGAGAAAGTGCTTTTACCCAATCTTAATTTTACATTTCATCCTTACCATCATTTTTATCCTGGAATTGCATTTTGTAATTTACCTAAAGTGCATAATATTTTTCTAAGAGAGAAGCTTGTGAATAAGGAAAACATATATCATGGATATTTAGCCTATCTGAGATACTTGCAGTCCACACAAAAAGTAAGTTAAGCATCTTAATTTATAATATGATTCTTTATTATAATGCGGATTCCCTACCGGTGGGCAGCAAAATAACTGTATCAATACTTACTAACTTAAATTGATAAAGCCAACGAATCAGATGTCATTGTTTTTTACAAATATTAACCGATTTTTTTCACAACCTTTTTTAATGTGGGAAGATACGCCAACACGTAAAATTTTATTCATTGGCCTGTTTACTTTTCTTAGTACGGTCCTCATCGTTATCTATGATATATATGAACCACTTCAGCTTAATCAGCTTGAAGGGCCTTCATTATCCTTTAGGCTAGTACATGCATTCGTGAACCTTATTACATTCACCCTGTATTATGTCGCTCTTCCTTGGCTCTTTCAAGAGAAACCAAAGGGCGCTAAGCACACTATTGGAGGGGAGATAATTTGGCTTTCTATTTTAATATTTCTCAATTCCCTTGGACATCAATTTGCGAATATTTTTTTTGAAACTATCGATATTCCCCTAAGCTTGTCGATTTCGATGACAATGAAGACCGGCTTATTTCCTATTGCGATACATTTGTTTTTTGCACAGATTAGAAAGGTAAAGTACAACCCTCCAAATCAATTACTTGAGATTTCAGCAACTATAGGCCATGAAAAAACAAAGATTTTTTTAAAAGATTTACTTTATATCAAGGCACTAGACAACTATTGTGAAGTTTATTTCATCGTTGATGGCAAAACAAAAAAGAAAATATTACGCGTTTCCTTGAGCTCTTTATTAACAGAACAATTAAATTCTGAATATGTTATTCGCAGTCACCGCTCATATATTGTTAATCTTTTTAACCTGGAAAGAATTGAAATCAACAGCAAGGTAAACAAAATTTATCTGAAAGACCATGATACTCCAGTGCCTCTTTCACAAGGAAGAAAAGAGGAATTTTTAAATAAACTCAATAAATTACCACTTCCATATTATTCGTAACGTTATATTGTTGTATAGTAGCTCCGCATAAAGTAGAGTACCCCTCTCATTATTGGTAATAATATGTCTGCTACATTAGAACTAACAAAAGATTTAATAAGTCGCCCGAGTGTGACACCAGAAGACTTTGGTTGTCAGCAGTTATTAGCAGAGCGTCTTTCTGCCATCGGTTTTACTATCGAACATTTACGCTTTGGCGACACGGATAATATTTGGGCGCATCGTGGTAATCAAAGCCCCCTTTTCGCCTTTGCAGGTCATACTGATGTTGTGCCTACTGGCCCAGAAGAGAATTGGACAACTCCGCCATTTGATCCTGTCATTCGTAATGGTTTGTTATATGGACGTGGCACAGCGGATATGAAAGGCAGTATTGCCGCCTTTGTGACAGCCTGCGAACGTTTTATTGCGGAGTATGATAACCATAATGGCAGTATCGCTTTTCTTATCACCAGTGATGAAGAAGGCCCCGCAACAGGCGGTACGATCAAAGTCATTGAGACACTAGAAGCGCGTGGCGAGAAAATTGATTGGTGTTTAGTCGGCGAACCAAGCAGCACGTATAAAGTAGGTGACATCGTTAAAAATGGTCGTCGTGGTTCTATGAATGGCTATCTCACCATCAATGGAAAACAAGGTCACATTGCCTACCCACATTTAGCAGAAAACCCAATTCACTTGCTTACGTCCGCATTAACAGAACTCTGTGACATTGAATGGGATAAGGGTAATGAAGATTTTCCTCCCACCAGTTTCCAAGTATCTAACCTAACGTCTGGCACAGGCGTCACCAATGTTATCCCCGGCACAGCCGACGTTATTTTCAATTTCCGCTATTCAACCGAAGTAACCTACGAGCAACTACAACAACGTGTAGAAGTCTTGTTAAACAAGCATAACTTAAGTTATGACTTAAAATGGGAAGTGTCTGGCAAGCCATTCCGTACTGCCAGCGGTGCTTTAGTTGATGCTGTAAAGTCTGCAATCAAATCAACAACAGGCTATGACACAGAATTATCTACTTCAGGCGGCACTTCAGACGGTCGCTTTATCGCACCAACAGGCGCACAGGTAATTGAGCTTGGCCCGCTTAATGCCACGATTCATCAAGTTGATGAATGTGTCTCTGTGAAAGATCTCGATATCTTATCCGATATCTATCAGTCTGTACTCACGAATTTATTAATTAAGTAATTTATTCCTGATCTCGACGATAGATAGCCAGGGGACCTGTTGATTGCTCTGTCGGCATAATTTCCATTGTAGTAACATTCATATGTTCAGGAGTATTTGCTAGCCAGAATACTGTATCAGCAATATCTTGCGCAGTTAAAGCAACCATATTTTGATAAACCTTCTCTGCTCTATCGTTATCTTGATTAAACCGCACATCTGAAAATTCAGTTTCAGCATTGCCCGGTTCAATGTTTGTTACACGAATGCCTGAGCCTAGTAGATCTGCCCTAATTGCTAATGAAAATTGGCGCACAAATGCCTTGGTCGCACAATAAACATTACCGCCAGGATAGGGCCAATTACCTGCAACCGAACCTATATTTATAATATAACCCAGCCCACGCTGTTTCATCATAGGCAATATTGTTCGAGTGCAGTACATCAAACCTTTGATGTTGGTATCAACCATCTTTTCCCAATCGTCTAGATCCGTGTTTTCTACAGACTCTAAACCTAAAGCTAGTCCAGCATTATTCAGTAAAACATCAATATTAGAAAATGCTTCAGGTAATGATTGAAAGGCCTCTTCTACTGCTTGTCGATTGCTAATATCAAAACAACAGCAATGCACAATATCAACACCGCCTAATTCCTTTTGCAATCGCTCTAGGCGCTCTTGTCTTCGGCCAGTGAGAATTAACTTCCAACCCTTTTTAGAAAATAGCCGCGCACTTGCTTCACCAAAACCCGATGTAGCTCCGGTGATCATAATTGTTTTCATTATATTTCTCTTACTTACTATTGAGGCCGCTTCGCTAAAATTTCTAATGCCGCTATCCTATACGCTTCAGCAAGTGTTGGGAAGTTAAACGTGCTTTCAACAAATATATCAACCTCGGCATCACATAGCATAGCCATATGGCCAACATGTACAACCTCTGTTGAACCTTCGCCAACCAACATTACGCCCAGAATTTTTTTGCCTTGAGCATCAGCAACAATTTTTAACATACCTTCGGTATTACCCGATATTTGACCTCGGGCCACTTCGGAAAACTTCGCTTTACCAACAATAATATTACCATGTTGTTCACGTGCTTGGTTTTCAGTTAAACCCACCGATGAAAGTTCAGGTATAGAATAGATCCCTGCAGGAATTAACTGGCTCATGCCGCCTATTTTTATTCCCAAGGCATTACATGCTGCACGACGCCCTTGTTCCATCGAAGCTGATGCTAATGATGGAGGACCAATAACATCACCCGCAGCATAAATATTTTCAACTTCGGTGCAAAGCATGTCATCAACACTAATTAAACCTTTTTCATTAAGAGATAAGCCCGCATTTTCAAGCTGAAGACCGTCAACATTAGCCAATCTTCCTGCCGCACATAATAATTTCTGGCTCCGTACGACCGTACCGTCCTCACATTCAGTGACGACATCACTAATATCATCCCAATACACATTCTTAACATTTTGGCTGCCCATCCATGTTCCGCCCATTGTTCTGAAAGCGTTCACAAAAACATCAGTCATATCACTGTCTAAAAAACCTAACGGTGTTGGGTAACGATCTATCATTGTAACTTTTACACCCAGCGCCTGAAAAATTGAAGCGTATTCGCTGGCAATAACGCCACCGCCTAATACAGTTAAGCTCGCAGGCAAATACAACATCGATAGAATTGAGTCGCTATCAAATATATGCTCATGGTCAATAGGAATATTGTCAGGTTTTCTTGGATAAGAACCCGCTGCAATGATAATTTTTTGGACGCTAATATCAACCGTATCACCATCAACTTTGGTGATTTTTATTGTATTACTATCAATAAAACTAGCTCGTCCATGAATCCGGTCAATTTCATTACGATCAATTTGCTTACGCATATAACGGTCATGAGATTTTAATACTTCATCTAAACGGTCAATGAGTGTAACCATTTCTGTTGCTTCACTCAGTTCGAAATCTGCTAATGCGGCATTTTGACGCATATGTTTTACGCGTAATGCATTTTCACGTAACGTCTTAGAAGGAATTGTCCCTCGATGAACACAAGCACCTCCAAACAAACTATCTCGTTCAATAATCGCAACAGTTTGTCCCGCCTTAGCAGCTTGAATCGCTGATTTTTGGCCTGCTGGACCACTCCCGATAACTAAAACATCATAACTCGGCTGTATTTTTCTCATGATGATAATCCTTCTAGACGTTCTTTCACCATCTCAGTTTGTTCAAATATTTTTTCCACATCTTCTTGATATAAATTTAGTTTTGAAAGAACAGGTAAAGCGAATAACGTCTCTTTGTCTAGTTTTTCAGGTGTCAGCATCTGAGTAGCAAAGCGTGAACCAACAACAACATGTGTCGCTTTAGTGCCTGCTGTTAAAGCACTGTTGTAATCGGTATAAGCACAAACAGCTTCAACAACCAATGCTGGCATCTGCCATTTATGAACAACGGCTTGACTCACTTGATGCCAATAACTGTTTTCTAATTGATGAACTTCTTCTGCAGTTAAAGAAATATTTCTCTTATTTGCTAAATCTAGAATAGTTTGCAAAACGGCAGATCGACCTATTGAATGCAGTAATCCGGCAAGAAATGCCACTTCAACATTACTACGGCAATGACGAGCCACTTCTTTTGACCAAAGTGATGTTGCTAATGCGTGTTGCCAGACATCCACAACGTAATCCTCATAACCTGGCGTGTTAAACATTTTGGCGCCGATAGCTGCAGCTAATGCAATTTCACTAATAATGGTCATTCCAAGTCTAGCAACGGCTTGTTGCAATGATACTAAATTGGATAATGGCGTATAGGCCACCGAATTAGCAATGCGCATTACATGCCCGGCAAGTGATTGATCACCTTGAATCAATTTTGCCATTTCAGTGGCATCTGACTCAGGATTCTGTGCTAGTAAAAGCGCCTTATTTGCAACTTCTGGCAGCATGGGCACTTCGATTTCACCACGGTTGATAAGTTGTCTTAGCGCGTCTTCAAGGGGCAAATCTTCTGAATTCATTAAATACCTTTTATTTACAATTTCATCTGAAAGAATGAAAAGCATATTTAATGCCAGAAATACAAACAAGGAAGCAGTCGTTGTTTTAACGACTTAATCAATAATGAGGTTCAGGCTATAAACTAAGCCCCTTCAGAAAAAACGATCGTTCTTCGACCTGATATAATAATGCGATGCTCAATATGCGCTTTAACCGCACGCGCTAAAACTAAGCGCTCTATATCTTTACCAATCATGACTAAATCTTCAGGGCTGTTGTCATGCATAACACGTTCGACATCTTGCTCGATGATCGGCCCCTCATCTAAATCAGCAGTGGCATAATGCGCTGTTGCACCAATGATTTTAACGCCTCGCGCATACGCTTGGTGATAGGGTTTTGCCCCTTGAAATGCAGGTAAAAACCCATGATGAATATTAATCACATGGCCTGCATGTTTTTGAACAAAATCTTCAGACAAAATTTGCATATAACGCGCCATCACCACTAAGTCGATATCATGCTTTGCTAACAGCGCATTAATTTCGGCTTCTTGCTGCGGTTTGGTCTCTTTGCTAATAGGCAAATGATGAAATGGAACATTAAACTGCTTAGCCATATTCTCTAGGTCATTATGGTTCCCAATGACCAAAGGAATATCACATTTCAATTCGCCTTCTTGTTGGCGTAACAATAAATCATAGGGACAATGAGATGCTCGCGTTACCAACAATGCAACACGATAAGGCACATCAGAATAACGTACCGACCACTCTAAACCTGAATTACTAGCAAACTCAGTAAATTGCTGTTCTAGCGCGTCACGCTGCAGCTGGCCATCGTCTTCCAACTTGATGCGCATAAAATACTGTCCATCTTGAAGGTCAGTATATTGCTGGCAATGTAAGATGTTGTAGTGGCGTTGTGCAAAAAAACTGGTGATGCCAGCCACTAAGCCCTTTTGATCTGGGCATTGAATAAGAAAAACGATTGCATTCATAACATTGATACACTTATTAATAGTAGTTTAAGGAGGCTCTGATTAACCAATATCATACCCTAATATTCATCATATTTATCCGATCGCCCTTTTACTTTATCAATTGGATATTTAAGCGCATTTTTAATAATCTTAGCCTCGACTACTTTGTTAATATCAATATCTAGATCGTGACAAAGATACGTCAGATATGCCACTACGTCAGCCACTTCATCTTCTAATGCTTCACGTTTATCTGAGTTTAATTTTTGTGTAATTTGCTTTTCATTATTCCACTGAAACCATTCTAATAGTTCCGAAGCTTCGAGTGACAATGAAATAGCAAGATCTTTAGGCGTATGAAACTGCTCCCAATCTCGCTCATGGCGAAAATCAATCAATTTTTGCACGATATCTTCTCTAATCATTAGAATTCTCATAGTCAAAAAAGGTGGTAACTTTATTTAGAAACGCTTGTGGTGCTTCTGCATGAACCCAGTGTCCCGCTTGTTCAATTGTATAAATTTCTGCCTTCATAAAATGCTGAGAAATTAATAGTTCATCACTATCTTGAATGTAAGGTGAATTTCCTCCGCGAATAAAACAACTGGCAATATTCACTTCATCATTTTCACATACAGCATCTAAAAAATGCTGATAATTATCAAATAATGCGGGTAGATTTATTCGCCATGCTAGTCGCCCATTATCAACCGAAATATTCATCAGTAAAAATTGGCGTACTCCTTTATCTGGCAGCACTTCTGACAAGACATTATCCACATCACTTCGCTTTGAATACAACGATAAATCAACAGCCATAATTGCATTAAAAATTACGCTATGATCATCACTATATTGTCTTGGTGAAATATCAACGACCACCAATTTATTAACCCGCTCTGAATACGCCGCGGTAAATGCCATTGCCACTTTACCGCCAACAGAATGACCTATAATATTCGCTTTATCTATATTCAAATCATCAAACAATTCCACTAAGTCTTTAACCATCAAATCATAATTTTGCTGCGCGCTATGCGGTGACTTGCCGTGGTTACGTAAATCGACCGTAATAACCTGCGCATACTCTGCTAATTGTTTAGCCATACCTCGCCAGTTATCTGAGGAGCCAAATAAGCCATGCAATATAACTAAAGGCCGTCCTGAACCTGTAATTTGATGATGTAATTTCATGCTATTGTTTTCATTGCTTTATAATAGTTTGATTTTATGCCATTCGGAGACATCTGTGGAAGATGAAACAGTTTTAATTATGCTTGTTCAACAATATGCAGGCAAATTCGGTATTACTTTTAGCTCAAAATATCTTGATGATGCAGATAAAAAAGCTAAGCTTATCAGCCTAATCCAAGAAACCCTTGCAGGAAAACGTGGCCCTGTTACCGATGATGACCTAATTTAAATTTCTTTACTCCAGCTCAAAAAAAGACCGCCATTGGCGGTCTTTTTTATTCAAATTGCCCAAACTTAAAAT
>JBJPGE010000010.1:0-30911 GCA_048595465.1 Methylophagaceae bacterium
ATTTATATTGAAGAATGTGGCAACCCAAATGGGCTGCCTATTGTCTTTTTACATGGTGGGCCAGGCTCAGGTTGCCGCACGCAACATCGCCGTTATTTCGACCCTGATACCTATCGTATTATTTTATTCGATCAACGCGGCTGTGGCCGCTCCTTACCCCACGGTGAATTGGAAAATAATACCACTCAATTTTTGATTAATGATATGGAAATGATTCGTCAATCTCTAAATATCGATCGCTGGCTCATTTTTGGTGGCTCGTGGGGTGCAACACTAGCCTTGTGTTATGCCCAGCAACATTCCAATAATGTGCTGGCAATGATTCTAAGAGGTGTATTTCTTGGTCGTCAGCAGGATATTGACTGGGTCTACGCCGAGGGGGGCGCATCCAGACTATTTCCTGATGCGTGGCAAAATTTAGTTCAGCATTTGCCCGAAGCTGCTCAGTCATCACCATTAAATGCCTATTATCAGCAATTAACCGCCGTTGATGAACTGCACCAAATGGCTGCAGCAAAGCTATTACAAGCATGGGAAGGCACAATAGTTACGCTACGTGATCATGAATATAAACCTGATCCTTCACACGATATTGGACCATTAGCACACTCTCGCATTCAACTGCATTATGCACTCAATGCCTGCTTTATTGCTGGCAATCCGATTCTGGATAATATTGATTGCATCCGGGCTATTCCTACCATGATTATTCACGGCCGGTACGACATTGTCTGTCCCATGCAACAATCATGGCAGCTATATCAGACATGGCCAGAAGCTGAGCTTACCATCGTGCCTATGGCTGGGCATGCTGCTGGCGAGCCTGCACTCATCAATGCCTTAGTAAAAGCAACAAGCACTATGGCCAACCGACTTGAACCTGATGGCACTTCATTAGCATGATCGGATTACTCCAACGTGTACAGCGTGCAAATGTTGTCGTAGAAAATGCTGAAATAGCGGCTATCAATCAAGGCTTGTTAGTGTTCATCGGAGTAGAACGAGAAGATACGCACATGCAAGCCGACAAACTATTAAAGCGCCTACTAGGCTATCGTATTTTTAGTGATGCAAATGATAAAATGAATCTGTCTTTACAAGATGTCAAAGGGGGTCTGTTACTTGTCCCTCAATTCACCTTGCCCGCAGATACTCGAAAAGGGATGCGACCAAGTTTTACGCCTGCAGCTTCACCCGATTTAGGCTTACAATTATTCAATTATTTATGTGAAAAGGCGAATCAATTACATTCTCCTGTACAAACAGGGAAATTTGGTGCGGATATGCACGTTTCTCTAACTAATGACGGACCTGTTACATTCTGGTTACAAACAAAATAAATTAGGCAATATTAATTAAATGAAAAAATTTCTTATCGGACTTGTTCTCACTATCGTTGGAATCGCTGCACTTACTCTGATCCCATCTAAACAAGAAGCTGCACCCATGCCATGGGAAATAACAGTTATGCCTAACGGGCAGATTAGTGTATTTAATATTCACCTTGGCACCACCAATTATCGCCAAGCACAAGAATCTTTACATATACATGGTCAAACATCAATATTCTCACAGGAAGGAAAAACAACGACCGTTGAAGCATTTTTTAACAGCATCAATATGGGCGGTTTATCAGCTAAATTAGTGCTAAATTTAGTGGTCGATGCAGATGTAATAGAAAAAATGAAATCACGTGCTACTGAGGCCAGATTACAACCTAGTGGTGCACATCAATATCAACTTGGAAATCAAGACAATGCAACGCTTATTAATGCACCCGTTAGCGCTATCACCTATATTCCTTCCGTAAGATTAAATCCAGAAATGGTGCTTCATCGCTTTGGCTTTACAAATTTAGTCATGCAAGACCCCGAAAACAGCAATACTGAAATATGGCAATATCCTGCTCTAGGACTCTCTATTTATTTGAATGATAATGAAAAAACAATTATGCAGTATCAACTACTAAATACACAATAATATAAACAACCCTTTCAAATCCAAGCTAAGATAAATTTTTGAAGGCCTGTCTTGCTACTGCTTTTTGAGCATTTCCTGCTTGAGATAATTTATCCCCAAGTCCTTTTTCTACAAAAGCTCTAAAATCATCAAAACTGAGCGGTTTACTAAAATAGTAGCCCTGTACTAGCGGACAGTCATGCTCTTGCAAAAAGGTCAACTGCTCTACGGTTTCTACACCTTCGGCAACGACGATTAAATTTAATTTACGTGACATCGCCAAAATAGCATCAACAATAGCTGCATCATCAGCATCATCATTTATGTCACGGACAAAGCTACGATCAATCTTTAATACATCTAGTGGAAACTGTTTTAAATAAGATAATGATGAATAACCTGTGCCAAAATCATCGATGGCTAAGCTAATTCCTAAATCACTTAACTCCGTTAATGTCGAAATGGCCAAATTAGTATCATCCATTAAAATATTTTCTGTAATCTCTAATTCAAGATGCTTGGCCGGCATACCTAGTTCTTCTAATAAATTCCTGACTATTGATGCTAGTTGTCCACCACTAAATTGTCGGCCTGATAAATTAACAGCCATTTGAAAGTCAGGCTCTAATGTATCTTTTAACTCAAGATAAGCTTCACATGCCTGTCTTAATACTCTTTCTCCCACACTAATTATTAGCCCCGTATCTTCTAAAATAGGAATAAACTGGAAAGGTGACACTTGTCCCCACTCTGAACTATTCCAGCGCAATAATGCTTCCGCACCTGATATTTTTCCTGTTATCAAGTTTATCTGTGGCTGAAAATCAAGATAAAACTCATTTTGTTCAACTGCTCTACGCAAGCTTGTTTGCATCGCAAGGCGTTCAGCTGCTTGAGAATTCATTTCAGCAGAATAAAATTGGAAATTATTTCGACCACTCTCTTTTGCATGATACATAGCCGCATCAGCATTTCGCAGCAGCACATCTGAATCTTGACCATCTGCAGGATAAAGACTAATACCAATACTCGGACTAACACTTACTTCTGTTCCATCGATAATATAGGGTTCTGAAATAACGTTTAAAACTTTATCAGCCACCTTTGCAACAAATTGTATCGAGCGAATGTCTTCTAAAATCAAAGTAAATTCATCCCCTCCTAATCGTGCAACAGTATCACCCTCTCTCACACACTCCTTCAACCTGTTAGCAACTTCACAGAGTAAGTTATCTCCAGCCTTATGACCCAATGAATCATTAATATGCTTAAAACGATCTAAATCAAGGAAGAAAACAGCTAAGCGCACAGCTTTACGATGGGACTGGTGAATAGCATGTTCTAAACGGTCATTAAACACGCTACGATTAGGTAAACCCGTTAGTGAATCAATGCTAGCAAGCTTAAGTAACTTCTCATCTTTGTCTCGTTGTTCCGTGATGTCTTCAAATAACCAAATTGTGCCTGCTTGTGGATCGTTTGCATCAATGGCCTTGCCTGACATCATCCCCCAGAACATGTTTCCATCTTGTCGCAGCAGACGAATCTCACTTATAAAATTATCTCCTTCTGCTAATACTTTGTAGCCTTCATCACCTAAATTCTGATATATTTCATCCGTTGGATACAGCTTTCGAGAAGAGTGCCCCTCAATCGCTGCTCGATCACATCTAAAGATCTCCTCAAACTTGTTATTCACTCTAGTAACAACTCTATCTTTAATTAGAGCAATACCTACCATCGCATTTTCTAAGATTGCATCCAATTCAGAACTTGTTGTTTTTAAATTCTCTTCAGCTCGCTTCCACGCTGTGATATCTGAAATAACACACACCCATACATTTTCTTTTTCGCTCGAAATTGAATTTAATGATATCCACATTGAAAAAGGTTGGTTATTATAATCTCGCCCCTCAAATTCTTGACTGTGCTGTAATTCTCGTTGAAGATCTGTCAGGGTGAAGATTGCGTGCCCCCCCCCGAAAAAACGTTTCAACTTTAATCCGATCAAAACATCAGTACTGGCTTTTAATACATTTTCTGCTGCTGGGTTAGATGATTGAATTTCACCATTTGATGACAAGGTTAAAATAGCTTCTGGAACACCACTTAATATAGTGCTGATATGTTGCTCTCGGCTTTCTATAGAATCTTTTGCCTCAGCCAAATCTTCAATTAATAACTGGTTATTACTAGCAAACTTATTGAAATCTTCAGCTAATACTGCAAACTCATTATTACCCGCGGTTACTGCTAAGCGCGTATCAAATTTCTTTGATGATAAAGCGTGCATTGCACTTCGAACATCTGTTAATGAGGCGTTTATTCCTTTTGACATTGAGCGAATAAAAGCAAACATTCCCATTATGATCATGAGACCTAATAAAAGTATTGACCAACGCGCCGTCTCTGCAACTTGAGTTGATCGCGTAACAGCCGTTAAACTTTGATCGCTCACCAATATAGAAAGTTGCTCAAGCTTAGCCATAACAATTTCTAGCACTGATATTGATTTTTTCTGCCCTGTGGCAAGTAATTGATTATTTTCTAATTGATTAGAACGAAGATGATAAATAGAGTATTCATCTTCTATAACCGTAGAAAGTAAGCTTTTAACATCCCGCTCTAACTCTTTCGTCTTAGATAATAATTTAGGTTGATCAGAAATATGTTTCTTCAATTGTGCAATATTGAGAGCTAATAGTGATCCATGTTGTCGAATGTCATTGCCACGAATACTCACTAAACTATCGGTATTATTTGCCTGTATGATTTTTTGAGCAAGATTAGTCACTCTTAAGGTATTGAGACCCAATGTATAACTTAGCTTTTGTATTGAATATTGGTCATCAACTTTGTTAATCTTATTTAAATCATCCCCGTTTAGAATAGATAATTTAGCCTCACGTTTAGCTCGACTAAGCTGTAAATTAATACGCCCTGATATAAATTCGACATGGTTCTGAATTTGTTGTGCTAATTTTTCGGTATTCTCTATTTGTTCATCCATCCGAGTTTGCGTGCGATGGTGATGCTTAACAAGCTCTAATAATTGATCATCGATTTCTAAAAACTGCTCATAATATTGATGAAGGGACCCTGTTATTTGTGTTCCTTCATCGCTGCTCGCCACTGAGTCCGTTATTTGTTTCCAATTTTGAGCAAAGTAAGTTTCTAACGGCTCCCTAGAGTCCAGATTATCGAGCCCATCTAATGATGTTGATGTCATCATTTCTTCTTGCCGAGCAATGAATGAAGCCACGGCACTACTAATTTGTCGACTTGCATTTTCTATTGGCAAAATATTTTGCGTTAGATCTTTCTGCGTTGTAGCAAAAAACTCGTTACTATAGATTGCTAATGCTGCAATCAAAATAATCGCTACAATGGTCACAACAGACCATAGCTGGAGCAGGTGTTTTATACTCCAAGTGTTATACATGATTATCCTTTATGTTCACTATTTTATATCCATTTGTTCTTGTAACACTTTCCAATCAAACTGTTTAAGCTCTCCTTTACACAAACAGGTAAGCCACAATTTATTTATTGCTTGATGATCTTGTTCATCGTAATAAACTTGTTCCCCTAAACCAATATCGACACCATTCATAGACTCTATACCATCAATAATACTTTCCCGAGTGATTGTTTGTTCGATATTAAGTAGTCCAGTATGAAATAGCTTTGCCACGATAAAGCCTTCTAACGATACAAAATTAGCACGTAAACTTGAGTCATACTGTTTCAATGCCACTAAGTATTCTTCTACAATAGGTAGTTGCGCATCTAAACTAGGTACAACCTGAGTGATAATCACATTATCCGCATCATTAGCCAGCGCATTTTGTAATGCATAACTCCCTACGAACGAAAGGTTAAGAAATAACATGCTTGGCATTTCTTGTTTTAATAATGCAATAAATTTGGCAGAAGCTTTGTACCCAGCGGCCATAATGATCACTTTTGGCTCGATCGTCGCATCTAACACGGCTGCAACCGCATTTTCAACATTCAATGTGTTCCGCGTATAGCGCCCATGAATTAATTGATCTGCTTCCTCAAAGCCAGCCCTTTTTAATGCTTTAATTGCACCTTGGTGCGCTGTATCACCATAACCATCTGCTTGAGTGAAAAATGCTATTTGTTGCGGCTTAATGCCGCTTTTTAATAAACCGTCGACCATTTCTGCCGTTTCTTCATTGTAACTTGCGCGATAATTTATAATATAACGACTGGCTGGCTCGGGTCTCAAAACGCCACCACCTGAAAATGCACCGAATAATAGTGTTTTCTTTTCTTGTGCAATAGGTACGGTAACAATAGCTGTCGGCGTACCCACATTACCCAATATAGCAAGCACATTATCTTTTTCAATTAACGTACGCATGTTTTTTGCAGCACGTTCTGGCTCATAGCCATCGTCTTTAACAACTAATTCAATTGGTTGCCCCTTTACTCCACCCTGTTCATTGATAGCAAAAAAGTAGCTCTCAATACCTGCTCGCATATTCAAGCCAAGCTCTGCTGCTGAGCCCGTCAGAGCTGCAGTCATACCTACCTTTATACTTTCAGCTGAATGGGAAAGCAGTGGAAGGAATAGTAGTGCTACGAGAAGAAATCTATTCTTCATTGTCATCCTTATGTTTATTATCTTTTTTTTGGTCAGATTCCATCAAAATTCGATTTGCAGCACCATCCATGTCCTCATATTGGCCATTTTTTACCGCCCAAAAGAAGATTACGACGGCAATAATGCCGAGCAATAACATTCCTGGTAGCAAACCATATATAACGTCCATTTAATTTCTCCAGTCTTTAGGAATCATAGCTAAATTATATGCTAATTTCATACCAAAACAATCAAGAATTAAAAAATCAATTTTTTGGGTATTTTCAGGCTTTTTGATGTCTGACTAATAAGAAAATAATTAAATATGAAACGCTATTTAAATTTTACGCGGTATTTAATTCTAACAGCATTTCCAATAACTAACAGTGAACTGATTGGCATCGTTAATGCAGCAATTAAAGGGCTCACTAATGCCAACATTGCCATCGGCACCATAATAAGATTATAGCTTATTGAAATAGCAATATTTTGCTTAATCGTTTGCAAGGTTTGATCGGCTAATTTTTTAGCTTCAGCCACTTTATACAACTCATTATGGCTCAATATGATGTCTGCACTTTCAATGGATACATCCGTGCCTGATGCTAATGCAATTGCAACATCCGCTTGCATTAATGCCGGTGCATCATTTACCCCATCCCCCACCATTGCAACAATATTATCCTGTTGCAAATCTCTGACTAGTTGAGATTTATCAGTGGGCAAAACTTCAGCATAACGCGTAATATTGCCTAACTCACTTGTTATAGCATTCACAACAGCTTCTTTATCACCACTTATTACTGTAACGGCAATATCGTGTTGTTGCAGTGATGCCACTGTTTTTATAGCATCCTTACGTAGCTGATCTGCCAGCCCAATTATACCTACAACGCCACTCTCACCAGCGATAAATACACAACTAACCCCCTCATGTTCAAATTTGTCTTGCTGCTGCTTCCATTGATCTTCAATGGCTATGTTTTGTTCCTTCAGCCAACGATATGTGCCGACAAAAAAGTGTTTTTCATTAATATAAGCTTGGACGCCTTGCCCTGGTGTCGATAGAAAGTCAGTAATTGTCGACAAAGCTAAGCCTCTAGTCTTGGATTCATTGATTATTGCTTTAGCTATACCGTGTTCAGAGTGATACTCTATTGAGGCCGCAAGTGCGATTAATTCTTCCTCGGTCATCGTCGCTACCGTTTCAGTGGCTACGACACGTAATTCTCCTTGAGTCAGAGTACCTGTTTTATCAAAAACAAACTGCGTTACTTTTGATAGCGCTTCCAAGGCTGCACCTTGTTTAATAAGAATACCATTTTGAGCACCAACGCCGGTAGCAACCGCAACCGACATCGGCGTGGCTAAGCCAAATGCACATGGGCAAGTAATAATAAGTACAGATGTTGCCGCTAGTAATGCTTTTTCAAAATCAAATTGCAGCCAATAGAAAAAGGTAATGCACGCTAGCGATAAGGTCACCACAACAAACCAAGGAACAATTTTGTCGGCCGTGCACTGAATAGGCGCCTTAGATGCTTGAGCATCTTCCATTAAGCTTACAATTTTGGCGAGTGCTGTATTGCGTAAGATTTGTTGTGCTTCGACTGTAAAAGCGCCTTCGCCATTAATACTGCCTGCAACCACTTTATCATCAACTGTTTTCACAACAGGTATCGATTCGCCTGTTAACATAGATTCATCTACGGCACTTTGACCATCAACCAAAACGCCATCAACCGGAATTTTTTCACCTGGCTTAACGAGTATCAGATCACCCACCATCACCGAGCGAATAGGCATTACTTTAGAGCCTTCTGGAGTAACAACTGTTGCTAATTTTGGTTGTAATTCTAATAATCGAGTAGTGGCTGATAAAGCCTCACGTTTTGAGATGGCCTCAAGATAACGTCCAACTAAAATGACAAATAAGAAATTGACTACCGTATCAAAATAAACATCACCATGGAGCGATCCTGTAAACGTTATATAGCTTGAATAGCCATAGGTCGCTGTAGCACCAATTGCAATCGGTAAGTCCATGGTTAAATATCGACGTTTTAAACCTAATATTGCATTACGAAGAAAAGGGAATCCGGCGTAAAACAATGTGGGCGTAGCAATTAAAAAGCCGATCCAATGGAACCAGTTCCTAAATTCACCCTGATCTGCACCTGAATACAAGGCAATAGAAATCCACAATAAATTCATCATGGCAAAACCGGCAAATGCCATACGGTAAAGTAAACCTCGATGTTTCTTTGCTAATACGCCTTCAGCCGTTTCAGGATCGAAAGGAATCGCTGAATAGCCAATATTTCCGAGCGTTTGTAATACTGTGGATAATGCTGTCTCATTATTATTCCAAGTAAGTCGTAATCTTCTTACCGTTAAATTGGCTTCTGCTGTGATAATGCCCGTTTGCTTGGATAGTGCATTCTCTATTAACCAAACACAGGCCGCACAATGAATACCTTCAACCAGTAAGTGAATCGTCCGTATTTCAGAATTTATATCAACATAGTCTGCTTGCACATCCTCTAAATCATAGGATGACAATTCTGCTGATATTTTTGGAGGAGGCGTTAAGACTGTTTCTTCTGGTGTTTTTTGATAAAAACCTTGCAAGCCCGAGTTATAAATTGTCTTGCAAACAGTTTGGCAACCGTAACAGCAAAACTCTCGTTTTTCATCTGCTACTTCTTCTGCAAAACTGCCTTCTTGTTCGACCGGTAATCCACAGTGATAACAGCTAATAGACAATATTACTGGTGCTCAGATGAGGGATAAATAACTTTATTAATTAGCAGATGGGTTTCATTTAAGGTTGAATGCTAACGCGCTTAGTCACCACAAATTCTTTTTCATCTTGTTGAGCCTCTACAACAAGGTCCCATGTTCCAGGCAAGTTAAAGCTCATTTCAGCAGTGTAAACTCCAGGTTTTGTTTTTAACATTTCTACCGAAAAATCAGCGGTTGCATCAGAGGGCCGATATGCTTTCATTACTACGGAATCGAGATCAATAGCAGCCGCATTTTTACCTTGTATTAAGACATCATAAATCTGCGTTTGATTAACCCGAGTTTGTACAGGAATCAGGAATAGTCCCGTCCATCCTAAGGCTTTTTGTGCATCAATTTGTTCTTGGATCTGTTCATAGTTTTTACCACTTTCATAAAAATCCTGATCAACTAAACTAGGTGGTGATTTAAATGCTAAATAAATAAATATTGCATTTGCCGTTAGAAATGTAAGAACAAACAGAATTATCCCTAATACCCATGGATTTTTTAAAGCCTCTTTATTACTTTGTGAAATTCTCATTTTATTTTCGGCCCCATAAACATGCTTTTATATTCTACGGTTAGATCTGAATCAGCCACCTTGCCTTTAAAGACAATCGGCGCAAGTTCTGATGTCATATATTTTTCAGGAACACGAACCAAAGCCGTAACGGGAATAACCTCACCTGGTTCAATAGTCATTTCGATTAAGCCGTGCAATACTGCGCCTTCAAGACCTTCAATATTCAAATTGACCGTGATTGCTTCTTTGGTTTTATTTAAAATCTTAACAGTATATTTATTCTGAATAGAACCATCACTTAATCGAACAAATAAAGGTTGACGCTCATGAACTACTTTAAACTCAGTAGGTGAAAGCGTCATAAAACCGTTTATGATCCCTGCTATTGCACCTAGCATAATCAAGCCATAAACATAAATCCGAAAACGTTTATAGAGCGGAATTGATTTGGCGTTATGATGTAATTCTTTATACGATGCATATCGAATTAATCCACGAGGTTGTTTGACCTTGTCCATAATACTGTCGCATGCATCGATACACAATCCACAGGTTATGCAGCCTTCTTGTTGCCCCTTCCTAATATCAATTCCAGTAGGACAAACCGCAACGCAGACATTGCAATCAACGCAACTACCTTTTGATGATTGCTCTTGACCTTTTCTAATGCGTCCTCGCGGCTCACCGCGTTCAGCATCATAGGATGGCAATATAGTGTCTTGATCGTACATTACTCCTTGCAGGCGCGCATAAGGACATAGCCAAAAACAAACTTGCTCACGCATAAAGCCGGCAAACACATAAGTCCCACCGATGAATGTACCGATAACAGCTAACGCAAAAAGTGGAGCTTGGAAGTTAAATAAATCTCTCCACAATTGAAAAACATCGGTAAACCACGAAACAAATGCAATACCTGTCAATACTGCTATTAGTAGCCACAAGCCATGCTTTAAAGCTTTGCGACCAAGCTTATTGGCTGTCCAAGGTGCATTATTAAACTTTAAAGCCTTTTGAGGCGTATTGCCTTCTACCTTACCTTCTATATAAGTGAAAATATCTGTCCAAACGGTTTGAAAACAAAAGAAACCACAGAATACGCGTCCTGCAACACTGGTAACAACAGCTAATAAAATTGCAAAGAAAATTAGTGTGAGTGAGAGCATCCAAATGTCTTGTGGATAGATGGTGATGCTGAAAATATTAAATTGGCGATTAGGTAAATCAAATAGAATTGCTTGTGAATCATTCCAACGGAGGTACGGTCCTAAAAAGAAAACAGACCAAATAGACATTCCCAACCACTTTAGTGTTCGAAATCGACCTGCCAAACGTTTGGCAACAATTTTGATTCCGCCTGCATTGATATGCCAATCAGACACGTCTTCATAGATGTCATCCACATTATTATTCGTACTGCCTAGTTCTTCACTCATAACGTCTTCCGAACAAATTTAATATGTGGTGATATTATATCACCCTCATCAATATTAGCACTTACTAATTTACTCGTACGCACTAATAAAAAAGCCGGCATTATGCCGGCTTTTCCTAATTAACTCGCCTCTTAATCTTCAGAGTGATCTTCATTGATATGCTTTAATGCATAACGAGCAAAGTAAGCAAGTCCAACAATCATTGCAATAACACTTAATATTACAGAAACTGAAACCCAATCTATATTCATAATTTATCCCCAAACTCAATAGAAATATTTACTATTTCTTCAGTTTATATTACTGGCCACCACCAAATTGATGGACATAAACAGCTAATTTTTTAATTTCTGTTTCTGTTAAGCGCTCTGATTCATCGCCTTCTAATTCATCGTCCCAATCAATTTCACTTGGGTCTTCATCATCTTCAATCGCTTCAGCTGTAAGTTGCAATATGATTGCTAGCTTCTCACTCCATGCTGGCATCACAGCAACGCGTGTTTCTGCATCAGAGCCATCATTAACACCATGAAGGATAGTATGGCGAATTTGCTCCTCATCACCCGAGAAACGCCAAATCCTGTCTGTCAGGTTAGCTGAGCCCATCATTTTGACGCCTTTAGCATCGGCACCATGACAAGCAAAACAACCTTTTGCGGTATATAGCGCCATACCTGCTTCTGTTGCCGTCCCGTTAGAACTGTTCACAACAAATTTAACTAGCTGATCAACTTCGTCAGCGTTCAATAATTTTGCATGTGCAGGCATTGTTCCGGCCTGGCCTTTAGCAATACTCAATTGAATTTCATTAATTGAGCCACCAAATAACCAATCATCATCTGTTAAGTTAGGATAGCCAGCACCTTGAGCAGGCGCGCCACCAGTACCATGACATGCAGCACAGTTATCACCAAACAGTACTTTACTTGAGCCTATCGCATAGTTAAGCATTTTCTGGTCTGCTAGAATTTCTTCTACACTCATCGCTGCCAACGTTTTTTCAAACGGTGCGCGTATCGCCTCAACTTCAGCAAGATCGGCTTTATACTCATTAATCTGCGTCCAACCTAACAATCCTTTCGTGCTGTCATTAACTAGAGGTAATGAGGGGTATAGGATAAAGTAAACAATAACGAGTAAGCCACTTAACCAAAGTGAGTTCAGCCACCAACGTGGGCAAGGATTGTCTAATTCTCTAATCCCATCCCATTCATGGCCTGTATCAGAAACCTCGCTAGGGTTATTTTTATTATCTGCCATCTTATTTCTCCGATTCTATATCGTCTTCGTCTAAAAGCATGGTGCGGTGTGACTCTATGCTTTCTTTATTTTTAGGATTAAGTACCCAAATATAGGCAACCAACATCACAATGAATACAGCTACCGTCAGCACCAAACCAAACCAGTCATTACCCGTCATTGCACTCCAGTCAGTATGAAAATACTCTTGAAGTTTAGTCACGATAGTCTCTGCCTGGTTCAAATTTAATCATTGTGCCTAGCACTTGAAGGTAGGCAACCATTGCATCCATTTCAGTTTTACCTTCAACTGAGGCTGCTGCGCCTTTAATATCTTCGTCGCTATACGGCACACCTAACACACGCATCGCTTTCACACGTTTTTCAATACCAACACCATCAATGGTCGATTCATCCAACCATGGATAGTTAGGCATAACTGATTCAGGTACAACACTACGAGGGGCACGTAAATGCTGTCTATGCCATTCATCAGAGTATTTACCACCTAAACGCGCAATATCAGGCCCTGTACGTTTTGATCCCCATTGGAATGGGTGATCATACTTAGATTCTACCGCTAATGAATAATGACCATAACGATCTTTTTCATCTCGGAAAGGACGAATCATTTGTGAATGACACAAGTAACAGCCTTCACGTTGATAGACGTCTCTTCCTGCTAATTCTAAAGCGGTATAAGGACGAACGCCTTTCAGCTCTTCAAATTCAGGATGGTTAATATCTTCGAATGTGGTATCTAAATAAAACAATGGTACGATTTCAACAATACCACCTACCGACACGATCATAGCGGTTGCTAGAACCAGTGCCCATACGTTTTTTTCCAGTTTCTCTTGAAAGGTTACTGGTTCATTTGAGTTATGGTCAGACATGCCAGTCTCCTTTAAATAACAGCGTTAGCTACGGCTGCTGATTTCGCAGACTCGTTAGCAATCGCTTTACGAATAGTTACAGTAATGTTGAATAACATAATACAGCCACCTAAGAAGAAAATTAAGCCACCTGCCGCACGCATTGCGTAGTAGGGATGCATTTGAGCTACTGATTCAACAAAGGTATAAGCCAAGTTGCCGTAGTCATCATAGGCACGCCACATTAAGCCTTGCATGATACCTGATACCCACATCGCTGTTATGTAAACAGCTGTACCGATTGTTGCCATCCAGAAGTGTAAGTTAACTAACTTAACAGACCAAATAGTTGTTCCCCATAGGCGTTCAACCATATGGTAGATAGCACCGATAGAAACCATTGCCACCCAACCTAATGCACCAGCATGTACATGACCGATTGTCCAGTCAGTGTAATGTGAAAGCGCATTCACTGTTTTAGCCGCCATTACAGGACCTTCGAACGTAGACATTGCATAGAACGCTAACGATACGATAAGGAAGCGTAAGATGTAATCTGTACGTAATTTATCCCATGCACCACTTAATGTGAACATACCGTTAATCGCACCACCCCAAGAAGGGATAATCATCGCTAACGATATCGCGGCACCTAGTGAGCCAGTCCAATCTGGTAATGCTGTGTATTGAAGATGATGTGCACCTAACCATACATAACCAAATGTTAATGCCCAGAAATGAATAACGGATAGTCGGTAAGAATAAACAGGACGATTCGCTTGCTTAGGCACGAAATAATACATAATCCCTAAGAAACCAGCAGTTAAGAAGAAGCCTACTGCATTATGTCCCCACCACCACTGGATCATGGCATCTTGTACGCCAGAGAAAATTGAGTATGATTTAAACAGCTCGACAGGAATTGCAAGGCTGTTAACCACATGTAAGTATGTAATCATAATCATCATCGCTAAGAAGAACCAGTTAGCAACATAGATATGAGAAACTTTACGTGTCGCTAGTGTCATGATGAAGTTAAAGCTGTATGCCAACCAAACAACGGCAATTAGAATATCAATTGGCCATTCTAATTCTGCATATTCTTTTGATTGAGTGATGCCTAAAGGCAAGGTGATAACAGCACTAACTATAACAAGGTTCCAGCCCCAGAAGGTAAACCAAGCCAGCTTATCACTCCACAATCGCACACCTGATGTGCGCTGCACAATATAATAAGCGGTCGCCATCAACGTTGAACCACCAAATGCAAAGATAACAGCATTGGTATGTAATGGACGTAAACGGCCGAAACTGATATATGGATTATCGAAATTCAAAACTGGCCATGCCAATTCCGAGGCGATATATACACCTATTCCCGTACCTACCACCAAGTAGACAACTGCCATATAGGCAAACCACTTGACTATTTGAAAACTATATTGCTGTTCCGCTTGCATAGCGATCACACCCTTTCCAATAAATAAACACTGCCAATACCACTATAAAAATAGAATTTCAAGAAGTATCGCCCCACTCCAACCAAGCTAAATAAAGCACAACAAATTTTACACCATTTAGCAGTCTAAGCTCGCACCAATTACTTGATCTAGATCAAGTATAGGGATATGCCACACTGCGTAAGGTTATTTGCCTTATTTACCATATAATTATGACCTAATTGTGCGGTTTTAAGGCTTTAAGGTCAAGTTGGATAATTGATCTCATTTCAGAACAAAAAGAGAAATCTTGCTATATCATTAACTTATCTTGCTTTCATGAAGAATTATGAGCTGTATCACAAAAATTATACAGCCACTTTCTCCTTTATTCCGGTCAAATAAGTGATATTACAAGTATAACGCGCCGACCTTCTAGAACCAATAAATTGTATGTACGACTGGCTGCACCTAATGTCATCGATTCCGCACCAATTGATTTTTTGGCCAATTTAATGGCTGTGTTAGATAAAGGTCGATGGGCAGTTGAACCAGCAGTGAGGATTATAATTTCTGGTTTTAGATTTTGTAGGAAGGTAATATTCTCATCTGATAGATTCGTTATATCGCCAATTTTTGTATCGTTTATGATTTGATCGGGGGTGACAATTAGGCTTGTGCCTAACTGTAGAGGATAACGCTGTTTTTCAGGACTTATGATGATCTGATTATCATCATAAGAAAATATCTGGTTTGAGTCTGTTGCTTCCAGACTAAACTTCATTTGTGTCTATAAACCTGCAGCCGCATTAACGCGTTCGCGTAATTCTTTTCCTGGTTTAAAATGAGGGACATACTTTTCACCCAATTCTACAGATTCACCGCTCTTAGGGTTGCGCCCAACACGTGGTGGGCGATGATGTAACGTAAAACTTCCGAAACCTCGAATTTCAATACGCTCTCCACCTGCTAAGCTGTTACTCATTTGACCTAACATTAATTTAACTGCTAATTCAACATCACGGTAATTTAACAGTGATTGCTGCTCAGATAATTTTTCGATTAAATCTGATTTTGTCATATATTTAAATTCCTTAGCATCCGCATCTTAAGATTTACACTTAAGCATACTCTTAATCTTTATAAAAAATAAGCACCTACATTTCTGTAGGTGCTTATTTCTATCTTTTCTTAACTATCTTTTTGATCCATTTTCTCTTTCAGTAGGTCACCTAATGTAGTGGCTCCGCCTGATGAAGCATTTGAATACTCTTTAAGCGCTTCTGTCTCTTCTTGAGAATCTTTCGCTTTGATAGACAGTGTTAACTTACGATCCTTACGTGAAACACCGGTAAATTTCGCTTCAACTTCATCACCTACTGATAATACTTTACTTGCATCTTCAGTACGCTCTTGAGCAATATCTGCAACACGGATGTAACCTTCAACACCTTCAGCTAATTCAATGGTTGCACCACGTGCATCAACTTCTGATACTTTACCCGTAACAATAGTTCCGCGTGGATTTGCAGCCATATATTCTGAGAATGGGTCATCTTGCATTTGCTTGATACCCAAAGAAATACGTTCACGTTCAGGGTCAATAGCCAACACAACTGCTTCAAGGTTATCGCCTTTCTTGTAATCACGAATTAGATCTTCGTTATCTTCTTCCCATGAAAGGTCAGAAAGATGGATTAAACCGTCGATGTCGCCATCAAGACCAATGAACACACCAAAGTCAGTGATTGATTTAATTGAACCAGAAACTTTGTCGCCCTTGTTATGCGTCATTGCAAATTCTTCCCAAGGGTTAGCTTTACATTGTTTCATACCTAATGAGATACGACGACGTTCAGCATCGATATCTAATACCATTACGTCAACTTCATCACCTAATTGTACAATTTTAGATGGGTGAACATTTTTGTTTGTCCAATCCATTTCAGACATGTGAACTAAACCTTCAACACCGTCTTCAATTTCAACAAAACAACCATAGTCAGCAATATTTGTAACTTTACCGCGAATACGGCTGCTTGCTGGGTAGCTGTTTGCAATTGTTTTCCAAGGATCGTCGCCCATTTGTTTCAGGCCTAAAGAAACACGTTCGCGCTCTTTATCAAATTTTAATACTTGAACTTCAATTTCGTCACCAATCGTAACAACTTCAGATGGGTGTTTAATACGTTTCCAAGCCATGTCAGTGATATGCAATAGACCGTCAATACCGCCAAGGTCAACGAACGCGCCATAATCAGTAAGGTTCTTAACGATACCTTTAACGATTTTATCTTCTTCAAGCGTTTCTAATAATGCTTCGCGTTCAACACTGTTTTCTGCTTCCATGATTGCACGGCGAGAAACAACAATGTTGTTACGAGGGCGATCTAACTTAATAAGTTTAAATTCAAGTTCTTGGCCTTCTAAATGTGATGTGTCACGCAATGGACGAACATCAACCAATGAACCCGGTAAGAAGGCACGAATGTTTTCTAGTTCAACGGTGAAACCACCTTTAACTCGACCAGAAATAACACCTGTGATTGTTTCGTTTTCTTCAAATGCATGCTCTAGTGTAATCCACGCTTCAGCTGCTTTTGCTTTTTCACGTGACAACTGAGTTGCACCGAAACCATCTTCTAATGTTTCTAGAGAAACATCAACCAAATCACCTACTTCAACAGTAAGCTCACCTTTTTCATTGTAAAATTCTTCTACAGGAATAGCACCTTCTGATTTCAAACCAGCATTGACCATTACTACATCAGAACTAATACTTACTACCATGCCAGATACAATTTTACCTGTTTGCATTGGTGTTGAATTTAAACTCTCTTCAAAGAGATCCGCAAAGCTTTCGCTCATTATTATTTACCTTAGTTTCAACGCTATAAAACGCGATGGAACCGCTCAAAAATACCCGCTAATGCAGGTGTGAATAAAACCCATACTATTTATATAGTATAGGTACCAAATTACATATCACCGCACTTTGCCATAATATGTTTATATACATCTTCTATACCTAATGCGCTAGAATCTAGCTCTAATGCATCAGTAGCAGGCCGTAGTGGCGCTACTTCACGCTGACTATCTCGCACATCTCGTTCAGAGATATCAGCAACAAGGGCGGATAGATTACTCTCAATTCCTTTTTCTTTCAACTGCTTATATCGTCTTTGTGCTCGCACTTCGGCACTTGCTGTTAAATAAACCTTATGCTCAGCATCAGGGAATACTACCGTTCCCATATCGCGACCATCCGTCACTAAACCGGGAGCTTGGCGAAAATCATGCTGGCGATTAAGCAGTGCAGCCCGCACTAATGGCAGTGCAGCTACCTTTGATGCAGCATTACCCGCTTTCTCACTGCGAATCACGGTGCTGACATCTTCACCTTCTAGCATGACTTTTAAGTCATCATCTTTCAATAAAAAGACCAGATCTAAATCTCGAGCAATTTCAGCTAATTGGGGCTCATCAGCCAGATCAACATCATGTTTAATCGCTGCTTGCGCTAATACGCGGTAGATCGCACCACTGTCTAAATAGTGCCAACCAAGCTTTTTTGCCACCAATTGTGCAATCGTACCTTTACCAGATCCGCTGGGACCATCAATTGTTAATACCGGTATATTATTCATCGACTTCATCTATATCTAAACCCACTTCATTCGCTAATTCGACAAAATTTGGAAATGAAGTTGCCACATTGGCACAATCATTAATTTGAATAGTGCCGCCAGCCTGCAAACCTGCAATTGCAAATGACATAGCAATACGATGATCATCATGGCTTTCTACTTCGCCTGAACCTATAACGCCACCATTTATAATAATGCCATCTGTTGTCGATTGTGCATCGATACCTAATGTCGTCAAACCATCAGCCATCGCTTGAATACGATCACTTTCTTTAACCCGTAATTCTTCTGCACCGGTTAAAACTGTTTGACCTTCAGCACAAGCTGCCGCCACAAATAATGCTGGGAACTCATCGATTGCCAATGGCACTTGATCTTCAGGGATCTGAATGCCTTTTAAGGGTGCGTATTTAATGCGAATATCAGCAACAGGCTCTCCACCTGTCATTTTCTCATTCGATAAGCTAATGTCCGCACCCATCAAACGTAAAATATTAATCACACCAATGCGTGTTGGGTTAATACCAACATGAGTCAAGGTAAGATCTGAACCTTCAGAAATAGCGGCACCGACCATGAAGAATGTTGCCGAAGAAATATCTGCTGGCACATCAATATCAGTGGCGGTTAATTTGCCGCCACCTTCAATAGAAACTGTATCATCTTGCACATCTACTTTGTACCCCATGCCTGACAACATGCGTTCAGTATGATCACGTGTCGGCGCGGGTTCTGTAACGGTTGTCTTGCCGTCAGCATATAGTCCTGCCAATAAGATACATGACTTCACTTGAGCACTTGCCATCGGCAATGTGTATGTAATACCTTTTAGCTTATTATCTGCTTTAATTTTTAGCGGTGGCTTGCCATCGTTGCTATCAATTACTGCATCCATTAATACTAAAGGATCGGTCACTCTTTTCATTGGTCGGCCTGATAATGACTTATCACCCGTCAAGGTACTTGCAAAATCTTGTCCTGCTAGCAAACCACTTAATAAACGAATAGATGTACCTGAATTACCTAGGTACACATCTTCTTTCGGGGCGGTTAACCCATGCATTCCCACACCATGAACGGTCACTTTTCCATCTTTAGGTCCATCAATCTGCACACCCATGGCACGAAAAGAAGCTAAGGTTGCAAGGGCATCTTCACCCTCTAAAAAACCTGTGACATTTGTTGTACCTTCGGCAAGCGATCCCAGCATAATCGAACGGTGTGAAATTGATTTATCACCCGGCACACGGATCGACCCTTTAAAACTGCCACCCGGTTGTACAATATAATTCTTTTTAGACTCACTACTCACGGCTTAATCAACTCCATTCCTAATCTTTAAATCGCGTATCTCGCGCTTGTTTAGCACGCTCAAATACTGTTTTTAGTGTCTCACCATCTTGTTTTTCAATTGCCTGCTGTAATTGACTTAAACCGCTTTGGTATTCTTCTAGCAATTCTAAAATTGCATCTTTATTCGTTAAACAAATATCTCGCCACATCACCGCATCACTTGATGCAATACGTGAAAAATCTTTAAAACCTCCCGCCGCATAACGCAAAACCTCATCACAATCATCACGCTTAGCCAGCATACCCACTAAGTTAAAGGCTAATATATGTGGCAGATGACTTGTTGCAGCCAACACATCATCATGATGTTCAACATTCATATCAAATACTTCAGCACCCGCTCTTTGCCACATTGTTCGTACTTTCTCTAAAGCAGCTGTATTAGTTTCTGCAACAGGCGTTAGTACTACTCGATGGTTTTGATAAAGCTCAGCAAAAGCAGCACTTGGCCCGCTTTTTTCTGTTCCTGCAATTGGATGGCCTGGCACGAACTGACTAAATTTATTGCCGAGTGCTTTTCTTGCCACATCAACTACCTGCGCTTTGGCACTACCACCATCGGTAATAATGGCATCTGAGCTTATATGCTCGGAAAGTTCTGATAATACCGATTCCATCGCAGCCATCGGTACAGCAAGAAATACCACATCAGCATCTTTCACCGCATTGGCAATACTATTTGCTGCACGATCTATCACGCCAAGTTTCAATGCCTCATCACGCGCACTGTCTGTTCGCGAAAAACCTACAACCTCTTCAACTACGCCCGCTTTTTTTAAGGCAAGTGATAAAGACCCACCAATCAAACCAACACCAATAATAGCTAATCGTTTAATCATAAAACCTCTTTCAAAGCATCAAGAAAACGTTGGTTTTCATACTCTAAACCAATACTGACACGAATATGTTTCGGCAACCCGTAATTAGTGACAGGGCGAACTATAACACCTTGCTTCAATAAATCACTAAACACCTCATCACCATTTTTTTGCACATTGACTGTAATAAAATTACCTTTTGACGGAATACTTTCTAAGTCCAGTGCTTTCAATCCAATCATTAACTGCGCCATTCCGGCATCATTTAGCTGCTTTGTTTTCACAATATAATCATCATCATTCAATGCAACGGTTGCCGCTGCTAAGGCAAGACTATTTACATTAAAAGGCTGACGAATACGATTTATCAAGTCCGCCACTTCCGGATGCGATAAAGCATAGCCCACTCGCAAACCCGCTAAACCATAGGCTTTAGAAAATGTACGTGTAATAATTAAATTTGAATATTTCTTTAGCCAGCTAACGCTATCAACAATCTGTTCACCATATTCTACATACGCTTCATCTAACACGACTAACGTTGTGGCTGGTACTTGAGCAATAAAGGCTTCTAATTCATCAGCGGGAAGATGTGTGCCCGTTGGATTATTAGGATTAGCAATAAAGATTAACTTTGTTTGTTCGGTAATGAGTGTATTCATCGCTTGCAAGTCATGGCCATAATCACGTGCTGGTGCAATAATCGCTTTGGCACCAATTGCCTGTGTGACTAAAGGATATACAGCAAAGGCATACTGGGAAAACATCACCTTATCTGTATTTAAAACAAAAGTACGTGCAATAATTTCTAGCACGTCATTAGAGCCATTTCCCAGCGTAATTTGGTCTGCGTTTAACTGATATTTCTCGGCTAAAGCCACTTTTAAACTAAAACCGTTACCATCAGGATAACGTGTGACTTCTTTGCTTGCATGAGCAAGTGCAGCTAATACCTTGTCTGACGGGCCTAATGGGTTTTCATTCGATGCCAGCTTAACAATATTGCTGATACCCAATTCACGTTCTAGCTCTTCAATGGGTTTGCCTGGTACATAAGGCTGCAACTTGGTAATACACGCAAGTGCTAAATCACAAAAACTCATGCTGTTTTCTGATCCGATTCGGGCTTAGAAATAAAACTATCTATAATCAACAATCCAGCGCCAACACAAATCGCTGCATCGGCAATATTAAAGGCTGCGAAATGTGCTGTGCCATAATAGAAGTCTAGAAAATCGACTACATAACCAAAATAAATACGGTCGATAACATTACCTATCGCACCACCTAAAATCAGGCTAATCGAAATAGCTTCTAATTTAGCCTGCGTGCTGAGTTTTTTAAGCCAAATAAACAAAGCAACACTAATCACCGTTGTTAAACCAATAAAAAACCAACGTTGCCAACCGCCTGCTTGTGCTAGAAAACTAAATGCCGCACCGGTATTATGTGCCAAGGTTAAATTGAAATAAGGCATAACAGCCAATGTTTCATACAAAGAGAATGAAGACGAAATAATCCATTTAGATACTTGATCTAAAACAATTACTAAGCCTGACAACCATAAGTATTTAAGCATTAAACGAACTGCCGGCTCTCGCCTTCTCCGTCAACATTCTCAGTACAACGATCGCATAATTCAGGATGTGTTTCATCTTTACCCACAGATTCTGTTTGATGCCAGCAGCGATCACAACGTGCATTTTCTGAAGGCGCTAACACTAATGATAAACCTGACACTGAACTTTCAATTGCATCAGCAGGCTTGTCACTGGCAGGCAATAACGTAGCACTCGATGTAATCAATACAAATTTCAGCTCGCCACCCAAGCTAGTTAATGTTTTAAATAATTCTGCTTCGGCATACAGTGTTACATCAGCGGTTAAACCACCTTTAATCTTGCCATCTGCACGTAGTGTTTCAAGTTCTTTTGATACAGCATCACGCACTTCAAAAATTGTATTCCAGGAGTGTAACTCCAATAGCTCTATATTCTTTTCGTTAAGCTCACCATAAGCATAAGCCGCTTCAAGCAATGAACAAGGAACACCATTTGTTATTATGTAATCTGACTCTAATCCTCTGTACCATGCATCCAAAAATACAGATTCAGTACGTTCACCCGGAAGATGGTCCCACAATTCATCAGCTGTAAAGCTTAAAATAGGTGCCATCCAACGCGTTAATGCTTCAATAATATGGTACATCGCAGTTTGACTTGAACGACGACCTTTACTGTCGTTTTTCATTGTGTACTGGCGATCTTTAGTGATATCTAGATACAGGCTACCCATTTCCTGTGCACAGAAATTATGGATCTTCTGATAAATCACATGGAAGTTATACGTTTCATATGCTTCTAAAATATCTTGCTGACATTGGTAAGCACGATCTACTGCCCACAAATCTAATGGCAACATTTCTTTGAAATCAAGCAAGTCTGTTTCTGGATTGAAATCAAACAAATTCGATAATAAATAACGTGATGTATTACGGATTCGGCGATATGAATCTGCTGAACGCTTAAGAATTTCATCCGAAACACTCATCTCACCACTATAGTCTGATGAAGCAGTCCATAAACGAATAATATCGGCGCCCAAATTGTTCACTACTTTTTGTGGTGCAACCACATTACCGACTGATTTCGACATTTTCTTGCCGTTCGCGTCGACCACAAAACCATGGGTTAATACAGATTTGTATGGTGCTTTGCCTGTAGAAGCAATTGATGTAATTAATGATGATTGGAACCAACCACGATGTTGATCGCTGCCTTCTAGATATAAATCAGCAGGACGATGTAAATTATCTCGACGCGCTAATACACAAGCATGTGACACTCCCGAATCAAACCACACATCTAAGGTATCAGATACTTTGTCATAATTATCAGCATCATCCAACCAATCACTGGCTTCAGATTCAAACCATGCATCAATGCCTTGTTGCTCAACTTTCAGTGCAACCGCCTCCATGATCGCTTGTGTATTTGAATGCAATTCACCTGTTTCTTTATGGACAAATAACGGAATAGGCACGCCCCATGCACGTTGGCGAGAAACACACCAATCTGGGCGACCTTCAACCATGCCTTCAATACGTTTTTGGCCCCAATCAGGCATCCACTCTGTTTCAGTAATCGCTTGCAATGCAGCATCACGTAAACCATTTTGATCCATGCTAACAAACCATTGAGGTGTTGCACGAAAGATGATTGGGCTCTTATGGCGCCAGCAATGAGGGTAGCTATGTTGAATATCAATATGTTTCAACAACACACCTTTTTCTGCTAACAACTCAATCACTGCTGGGTTGGCTTTAAAAACAGATTGACCTGCAAATATCTCAGTGTCTAGTAAAAATACACCATTTGAACCCACCGGGTTATAGACTTCTAAATCGTATTTTAAACCCACCGTGAAATCGTCTTGGCCATGACCTGGTGCAGTATGAACCGCCCCTGTACCTGCTTCAGCAGTAACATGATCACCTAAGATAATAGGCACTTGTTTGTCATAGAAAGGATGTTGTAATAACAAACCTTCAACATCTTCACCTTTAATACGCGCTACTACTTCGCCTGACATGTCATAACGCTCTAATGCTGATTCATACAAAGCGTCAGCTAATAACAATCGCTCATCAGCCGTTTGTACCACAACATAATCATAAGCAGGGTTTAACGATACCGCTTGGTTGGCTGGTAATGTCCATGGAGTTGTTGTCCAGATTGGCAAACTGATTTTGCCTGTACCCGTAGATTTCGTAGCAGCTTCAAATGCAGCTTCATCAACAACCGTAAAGCGCACATCAATCGCGGGTGATGTTTTATCTTCATATTCAACTTCAGCTTCAGCCAAAGCACTGCCACAATCCACACACCAATGAACAGGTTTGACCCCTTTGTGTAAATGGCCTTGTTTAACAATCTCATTCAATGTGCGAATAATATCTGCTTCAAAACTGAAATCCATTGTCAGATAAGGATTATCCCACTCAGCCATAATACCCAGACGTTTAAAATCTTCTCGCTGACCATCAACTTGTTTTTGAGCATAAACACGACATGCCGCGCGAAATTCTGCCGCTGTAACTTTTTTGCCTGGTTTGCCAATTTTCTTTTCAACATTAAGTTCAATCGGTAGGCCATGACAATCCCAACCCGGCACATAAGGCGTGTCAAAACCACTTAATGTTTTTGATTTAAGGATAATATCTTTAAGAATTTTGTTCACAGCATGACCAATATGAATTTCACCATTGGCATATGGAGGGCCGTCATGCAAAATAAACTTTGGTTTATCTTGACCAAGATCGCGCATCTTCTGATACAGATCATTTTCTTGCCAACGCTTTAACATCAACGGTTCACGGTTAGGCAAGCCCGCCTTCATTGGGAATTTGGTTTCAGGCAGGTTTAAGGTGTGTTTATATTCAGCCACGCAATTGCTCTTAATTCAAGTAATTTAATCAAACAATTATACGGGGTTTGTGGCTGTCTATAAACAGCTTATCCACGTTTAATATATTTGTCTTTCTGCCGATACATTCACTGTTACATCTTGAGGGCTACTATCAAATTAGCGCCGTGTTCTTAGCCTCATTTTCAAAACAAAGATTATTTTTCTTAATTATTACGCCAATAGGTCTAAATTACAGTAAAATAGTCTAATTAAATCAACATTATTTAGATGAATTCGCTCACATGACAACGATCGGCAAGGTTATTATTCTAGGTCTTACTAAAGAAGGCGGCAAATTTCGTCCCAGTGATTGGGCTGAGCGCCTTTGTGGTTCGGTTGCAAGTTATGGTCCTGGTCGCCGCATTATCTTCCATCCAAATGTAAAACTAGCTTCTCATCAAGGCGTAAAATGCGTCGTCATAGATGCTTCTTTAGAAGATGATGATGAAA
Organism: Methylophagaceae bacterium; assembly: GCA_048595465.1. Classification (GTDB taxonomy): domain Bacteria; phylum Pseudomonadota; class Gammaproteobacteria; order Nitrosococcales; family Methylophagaceae. Next base: position 25,606 of record JBJPGE010000010.1, read on the forward strand.
TGTTATTTGAATTCTTAACTGACTTTGCCGATGAAAATAATTTGCAAATTTTACGATCAGATTCTTTCCCAATAGAAGATTAATAAAGCTCATAAAAAAGGCAGTCAATGACCGCCTTTTTTATATCTAATATAACAATAGTTTCCTATTCTGGCGCTTCAGCACCTTCTTCTGCATCAGGCCAGTTCTGGATATAGTTTTTCAGCAATTTGTTTTCAAATTTAGCTTTTTTGAGTAACTCTTCAACAATATCCGTTATTGATAACATTCCTTCTAATTTACCCTCATAAACAACCGGTAAATGGCGAACATTGTGTTCAACCATAATACCCATTACCTCTTCTAAGGTATTATCAGGTTCACATGTGAATGGATTGGGTGTCATCGCATCTTTAACTGTCAATGGCGCCCAAACTGCATGTTTACTATGTAAAATACTCAATAAATCACGTTCAGATAAAATTCCCACTAGTTTTTTATTTTCAGTTACAACCAACGAACCGATATGATTGTCCATCATTAGCGTAACAGCTCGATCGAGTGAGTCAGCAGGTGTTAAGCCAAGAACAGGCTTCCCTTTATTCTTTTTAATTGATCTGACCTTCATTATGACTCCCTCTCTACTAAAAATTAAGCTTGAACTCTATTCTGCTTGAGAACATAGTTTAATTGCAAGCTTAATTTAAGTATGTTCGCGTGTATTTTTAAATTCTATTTCGGGCCAGCGTTCCATCGTCAAATCTAGATTAACCCGTGTTGGCGCGATATACGTTAAGCCACCAGCGCCATCTACTGCCAGATTAAGTGCTGCTTTTTTCTTAAACTCATTCAGCATTTTCTCATCATCACAATAGATCCAGCGAGCGGTATAAACCTGAACCGGCTCATAAATACAATCAACGTTATATTCGCCTTTCAACCGATGTACCACCACATCAAATTGCAATACCCCCACGGCACCTAAAATGAGATCATTATTTTCTAATGGCCTAAATAATTGTGTTGCGCCCTCTTCACTTAACTGTTGTAAACCTTTCAATAAGGCTTTCATTTTAAGTGGATCTTTCAGTCGTACGCGACGGAATAATTCAGGCGCAAAATACGGAATACCGGTGAACTGAATATCTTCGCCCTGAGTAAACGTATCACCTATCTGAATCGTGCCATGATTATGCAAGCCAAGAATATCGCCCGGCCATGCTTCTTCTGCTTGCTCGCGTGCAGCGGCCATAAAGGTGACTGCATTAGCAATAACAATATCTTTCCCCGTGCGTGCGTGACGTAATTTCATGCCTTTTTTATACTGCCCCGAACAAACGCGCAAAAATGCAATGCGATCACGATGTTTAGGATCCATATTGGCTTGGATTTTAAAGACAAAACCGCTAAATGGTTCCTCATTAGCATCAACGTGACGGGTTTTTGTTTCCCGACCTTGTGGTGCAGGCGCAATTTCAACAAATGAATCCATTAATTCAGTTACACCAAAGTTATTCATTGCACTACCGAAAAATACTGGGGATAGTTCTCCCGCCAAAAAGGCATCATGATCATATTCATGACTCGCACCGCGAACCAGTTCAATCTCTTCACGCAGTTCTTCGGCCATTGATCCAAATAATTCATCCAAGCGAGGGTTGTCTAAACCTTGAATAACTTCACCGACTTGATCACTATGCGGTTCAAATAAGTGAACGCTGTCTTTTGCTAAGTGGAAAATACCTTTAAAGTTTTTACCCATTCCGATTGGCCAAGTAATTGGCGCGCATTGAATTTTCAGAATATCTTCAACTTCATCTAAAATATCAATCGGCTCGCGACCTTCGCGATCCATTTTATTAATAAACGTCAAAATCGGCGTATCACGTAAACGACACACTTCCATCAATTTAACCGTGCGTTGCTCAACACCTTTAGCGATATCAATCACCATCAAGGCCGAATCTACCGCAGTTAAGGTTCGATAGGTATCTTCCGAAAAGTCAGCATGCCCTGGCGTATCAAGCAAATTTACAACGCGACCATTGTGCTCAAATTGCATAACCGATGATGTCACTGAAATTCCACGTTCTTTTTCCATCTCCATCCAATCAGAGGTGGCATGGCGATCGGTTTTACGCGACTTCACGCTACCCGCAGCCTGGATCTTGCCACTAAACAAAAGTAACTTTTCAGTCAGGGTCGTTTTACCCGCATCAGGATGCGAGATAATCGCAAAGGTGCGGCGCTTATTGATTTGTTCGAGTAGTTCAGCCATGAAAACGAAGTGTTTATAAAAAAGACGCTATTCTACAGGATTATGGCGTTTTAATATTTAATCGTGCATTAAATGTATCGCATCGGCTAACAACGATACTGATATTGTCTCACCCACCTGCAGTTGATTGCGATTGGCAACATGTTCCGGTAAGTCCATTTGCAATTGCTGGCCATCAGTCTGATCAATTTCCATTAGAATTGTTGTAATTCCACGCAACGTTATTTTATTGATGATATTCCCTGATACGGGATTTTCACGCATACCTCTGGAAGGCCTGACACGCTGATGCAATAGTATTTTTGCGGGTGATAGTGTCCAATTCACGTGTTGATTAGCTTTAAAATTACTCGTATCACCGACTGTAAATAAGTATTCATGCCATTTCAATTTAAGGTGTGAATCATCGTCGACAAGCATCGCTGATGCAACATTTCGTACATCAACTTGTTTTGCTACCGCTGTATTATTAGGTTTGTAGAGAACCTGATCTGGTACACCTTGTTGTAGCGTTTTGCCCTGGTGAATAACGCATATCTGATCGGCCAACATGGCTGCCTCATCTAAATCATGCGTCACCAAAATCATCGGCATCGCAAGATCACGGCGTAGAGTATTTAACTCCAAATATAATTTTCGACGCGTTACTTTATCTACTGCTGAGAAGGGTTCATCTAATAATAAAACTTCTGGTTGTCGTGCTAAAGCTCTCGCAATTGCGACTCGCTGTTGCTGACCACCCGATAATTGTGAAGGATAACGCTGATCAAATCCTGACAAATTCACCTTTTCTAATAACTCTTTTACCGAATGTTGGTCCGCTTGCTGATCTGAATCAAATGCTAGCTGAATATTTTCACTGACTGATAAATGCGGGAATAGCGCATAGTTCTGAAATACCATACCAACGCGGCGTTGTTGTGGCGTCTTATTAATTGATTTTTTACTATCAAACCACACTGTATTTTTACATTCGATAGTGCCTTGCTGCGGTGACTGTAGACCTGCAATACAGCGTAGTACCGATGTTTTCCCTGCTCCAGATGGGCCAACCAATGCCACTAACTCGCCAGTATGACACTCTAGCCCAACATCAAGATTAGGTAAGCTTTGTTGTAGCGTAAGTTTTAGCATACTTATAATACTGACCGAGAATTGCGGCGATTAAACGTATAAACAATGCTAATTGTAACAAACGCAATCGCAAGTAATATCAGTGACATGGTTTGCGCCTGCTGGTGTTCAAATGCTAGTACGCTGTCATAAATAGAAATCGATACTGTACGTGTTTCACCAGCTATATTGCCGCCAATCATGAGTACCACACCAAACTCGCCTAATGTGTGTGAAAAGCTAAGCACCATCGCAGTAATAACTCCCGGCCAAGCGAGTGGGAGCTCAACTTTAAAGAATGTTTTCCATTTTGATAAACCGCTGCACCACGCGGCTTCACGCAATTCAGGCGCAATCTGTTCTAAGGATCGTAATATTGGCTGCACTGCAAAAGGCAAACTATAAATAATAGAGGCAAACCATAATCCCACAAAGGAAAATGCTAATGTTTCCCCTGTTAATGACATAAAAGCACTGCCCAAGACACTCTTATTATCCATCCCCACCAACAAAAAATAGCCTAATACCGTAGGAGGTAAAACCAAGGGTAAAGTAATAAATGCTTCAATAACACCCCGTCCAGAAAAAGTAGATTTTGCTAGAAAATAGGCAATAGCTAAACCAATGGGTAACAAACTTAAACTAGTTAACAGCGCCAGCTTAATGGATACTTCAAATGCCTGCCAATCCACTATAAATTCCTAGTGCGCGGCAACAGTGCGGCCGCTTGCCCACTGACGTAAACTGCCGATTTTTTCTGACATAACTATCGCTAACGGTTGTGTACGAAATAACTCATCAATTACGATATCAGTATTGGGTATCAGACTTTTAGCATCGGCAGAATAAATCGCGCTAATCACCGCTTGTTCTATCTCTGCACCGCTAAATTCAGCACTATTAACGGCCAGCTTGTCTAGATCAAATGTATCAGTATTGAGTTTTCTTTTAGCTAAATGAATTCTAAAGATTTCTTTCCTAACGTCACGATCAGGCAGATCGACAAAGAAAATCTCATCTAAACGTCCTTTACGAATTAACTCTGGAGGCAAACTCTCAATATCATTTGATGTAGCAACGATAAAAGAACCTTCATTAGATTCTGCCATCCACGTTAACAGCGTGCCTAGTAATCGTGTAGATACACCATCATCATTATTGTTCTGTGATAAGGCTTTTTCTATTTCATCTATCCACACAACACAGGGCGTCATCACATTAGCAACAGCAAGGGCTCTACGTAAATTCTTTTCCGTTTCGCCAATATATTTATTGTATAAAGCAGCCATGTCAAGGCGTAATAACGGTAATTTAAACTGACCAGCCACCGCTTTGGCAGCTAAACTTTTACCGCTTCCCTGCACACCTAATAATAATATGCCTTTTGGTGCATCTTGATCAGCTTTGGTTTCTAACAAAGCTTTTTCACGCATTTTTAACCATTTTTTCAAGTTAGCTAATCCTGCAACATCAGAAAAACTAGCCGTGTCTGCTTCATACTGAATGACGCCATCTTTACTAAATAATTCATATTTAGCTTCTTGTACCCTTTTCACATCTTTGTGGGTAATCGCGCCATCATCAACTATCGCCTGCCGGATCAATCGACGCGCATCCAAAGTAGTAATTCCAGATAAATTAGACACCATTTGATTCATCGCTACTTTATCTGTTTTTACTGATGAGCCAGTTTCCATTTGCCATTTTCGCGCTTCATCTTGCAGGATGGATTGCAAAACATTTTTATCAGGTAATTGTAAGTGGAAACGCATACACCACGGCGCTAATTCTTCGGGTATATCCATGCTATTGGTGATAAAAATAAGCCGTCGAGGCATCTTTTCAAAGCCAAAAGCAATTTCTTTAATATAACGAATAGCGATAGGGTCAGATAAATAGGGGTGGAAATCTAGTAGTAAATAATAGCCTTCATCTG
>JBJPGE010000011.1:0-29785 GCA_048595465.1 Methylophagaceae bacterium
GGTGTGAAGCAATCACTCCTTGCGTTACTAATGCCAGTTCCGCCTGAGGAATATCCATTTCCTTATTTAAGCCAACTAAAAGTGACTTTCTCAAAGCGTCAAACTGTTGTTCAGACAATAAAGCTTGAGCGCTTGCCAGCATTCTTTTCCTTAATGCAAAACCATTACCTTGTAGTACTAAGAACAAATCTACTAATGCACTATAGACTGCTTTAGCTTGCTGCTCTTTGATAAATAAGTAAATTCTTTGAACATGGCTACGTAAGTCATTTATATTTCTTGTTATTTTGTGTGCAGTATTTTCAGATAAAACGGTCACAGAACAAAGCTCCGATGCTAATCTTTCAGTGAGAAAAGCAGGCTCAACAAGTTCTCCTTCAGCCTTTGCCATAGGTACAGATTCAACTAATTTTGTCACCATCTGATTCATATCAATTCTTTAAAATTTATCCATAAAATTCATCTTAGCATTAATCTAAGTTGTCTCAGTGAGCTATATCCCCAACAGTCTGGCTATTTGACAATGTTTGTCCTTATTAACCAGATAATGACCTAGCGCGTCACTTTTTATTTAACTTAAAATCTAACTAATTAAATACTAAATATACTGCCCCCATTAGCAATACAATAGAAAATAGCTGTTTCAACACCATCATAGGTAGTTTCTTAGCAAGTTTCACTCCAACTATAGCGAACAAAGAACTAGTGCTGATAATTCCCCAAAAAGCAGGCCAATAAATAAATCCAGCTTCCCCAATCAGAGTATTGCCCTCTTGCTCTTGTCCGAAAAGAATAAACCCTGTAACAGCCGAGATCGCAATAGGTAAACCGCATGTTGCAGAAGTACCAATAGCACGCTTAATAGACTGATTTGCCATCACTAAGTAAGGCACAATCAGCGTTCCCCCGCCAATGCCAACCAAGGATGAAATTATACCGACCACACTGCCAAAACCGATCAACGCTGATTTGTTTAATAATTGTTTATGAAGGGTTAAAGGGGTAGGCAGCCACATTTTTATCGCAGCAAATAAAAGATAAATTGCAAAAAAACGCTGTAAAAACTGACTGCTTAATTGTGTTGCTAAAACAGCCCCGACCATGCCTCCTAGAACTAGCCCTGGTATAAGCCTGGTAACAAGATTCCAGTCAACATTACGATGCTGATGATGACTGTAAGCGGATGTAGCTGAGGTAACAATAATCGTCATCAATGACGTAGCAACAGCCATGTGCATAAGGTGTGGACCTAGCAACCCTTGCCAACTAAAGACCACCAGCAGAGCGGGTACAATAATCACACCACCGCCTAATCCAAGCAAGCCAGACGATAAGCCAGACAAAACACCTATCAGAGCAAAAATAATCCATTCAAGCATATTTCTATAAATCACCTGTAATATTGAGGCACCTTTCAGATGACTACTTTACACATCACACTAATACGCGTATAAAAATGTTTCGCATTGCGAATAAAAATAGCACAGTTCACTCGTGTTCCTAATAATTTTAAGTGAGGTTTAGCCTATGTCATCGTTAAGTTACCTACCAGTTGTACTGGGGGTTTTTGGTTTATTTTGCGCGTTTTTAGTTTATAACAAAATGAAATCCGCTCCCGCAGGCACAGGAAAAGTCGTTGAAATAGGTGACCAAATCCATTTAGGCGCCATGGTATTTATGAAAGCTGAATATTCTCGCCTCATCATTTTTTGTATTATTTGTATTGTTGCACTAGGTCTTTCTGATCTAGGTTGGACTACAGCCTCTGCCTTCTTATTAGGAGCTGTTTGTTCAGGTACTGCTGGTTATATCGGTATGTATGCCGCAACGAAAGCTAATGTGCGTACAGCAACTGCTGCACAAGACCAAGGCGCATCAGCTGCGTTAACTGTTGCCTTCTTCGGTGGCTCAGTAATGGGTTTAACTGTTGCTTCAATGGGTTTATTAGGCTTAGGTATCTTATATTTAGCATTTGGTAGCGATCCACACACCGCACATGTTATCCATGGTTTTGGTATGGGCGCTTCATCAGTTGCTCTGTTCTCTCGTGTGGGTGGTGGTATCTTCACTAAAAGTGCTGATGTGGGTGCTGATTTAGTAGGTAAAATTGAAGCGGGTATCCCGGAAGATGATCCTCGTAACCCGGGTGTTATCGCCGATAACGTAGGTGATAATGTAGGTGATGTTGCCGGAATGGGATCAGATATTTTTGAATCATACTGTGGTTCGATGATTGCCAGTATCGCTATTGCTGCAACGATGAGTGCGGCCGCTATTGCAACATTAGCAAGTAGCCAAGAAGTCTTAATGTTTATGCCATTAGCCTTAGCCTCCATTGGTTTGCTTTGCTCTATTGCCGGTATTTTCGCCGTTAAAATCTTTTCAGCTAAAAGCCCGGAAGTAGCACTACGCATTGGCACAATGGGCGCATCAGTATTGTTTATTGCTGTTGCTTATGTGCTTATCACACAGTTAGGCGGCACCATGAATTTATGGATCGCAGTGGTAACAGGTGCTTTTGGTGGAATTATTATCGGTTTAGTCACTGAATATTACACAGGCGGTGCACCCGTAAGGAAATTAGCGAAAGACGGTGAAACCGGTGCAGCAACCGTATTGATTAGTGGTTTAGCACTTGGTATGCAATCTGTTGCTATTCCTGTTATTACCATTGCTGCAATTATCTTTATCTCAAGCCTGTACGCAGGTTTGTATGGTGTAGGTATTGCTGCTGTAGGTATGTTAGCGACTGTAGGTATCACCATGGCGATTGATGCTTATGGCCCTGTTGCTGATAATGCCGGTGGTATTGCTGAAATGGCTGGCATGGGTGAAAAAACGCGTGAAATTACGGACTCTTTAGATGAATTAGGTAATACCACTGCTGCTATTGGTAAAGGTTTTGCGATTGGTGCTGCAGCATTAGCTGCATTAGCATTAATCAGTGCCTACATCGAAACGGTGAATATCGAATCCATCAGACAAGGTGGCGAAGCAATGCAGCTGCTTATCAATGACCCAATTGTGTTGGTAGGTATGTTCTTAGGTGGGATTTTTCCATTCTTAGTAAGTGCCATGACCATGACTGCGGTAGGTGATGCAGCACATGACATGATCCATGAAATTCGTCGTCAATTTAAAGAAATTCCTGGCTTATTAGAAGGCACAGCACAACCTGATACTGCACGTTGTGTTGATATTGCAACAAAGGCCGCTTTAAACAAAATGATTATGCCCGGCGTATTAGCCGTAGGTGCTCCTGTTGTCGTTGGTTTTGGTCTTGGCCCTGTCGCATTAGGTGGCATGTTAGGTGGCGCATTAATTTGTTGTGTAATGATGGCATTGATGATGGCTAATGCCGGTGGCGCATGGGACAACGCTAAGAAGTTTGTCGAAAAAGGCAACCTTGGTGGCAAAGGATCGGATGTACATACCGCTGTTGTAGTAGGTGACACAGTAGGTGACCCATTAAAAGATACGTCTGGCCCTGCTATGAATATCTTAATCAATGTAATGGCGATTGTTAGTTTGGTTATTGCTCCTTTACTAGTCTAGAGTTTACTAAACTAGTAACTATCAAAAAGGCCACGTTTTTACGTGGCTTTTTTTTCGGCATAATAATGACAAAATGTGCTCTAGATCATTGTCTTTCTGTTTAAAAAGCTATATGATAACCATTATCATTTAGATTCAGAGTTAATTATGCAAGCACCGCAAGCGCTAACCTCTCTACAGGTTGGCCAATCAGCCACCATTCATGCCCTGCATGTCGAACCTAATTTCCAATTTCGGTTGAATGGATTGGGTTTTCGCATAGGTAAGTCAATTGAAATAATGCGCATGGCACCCTTCAATGGTCCACTTCATCTAAAATTAGATAATACCGAGGTTATGTTGCGCCAACAGGATGCAGCTAAAATAGAGATTTTAGTGTGAAACGAATTGCGTTAATCGGCATGCCAAATGCCGGCAAATCAACCCTTTTTAATCGCATGAGTGGTGCTGGTGCTAAAGTGGCCAACTGGCCTGGTGTGACGGTCGATTTACTCAGTGCCAAACTGCTAATGGCAGGCACAATGACTGAGTTAGTCGATTTACCTGGCATCTACGATCTTCATGGCTTTTCTGATGACGAACAGATAGTTCGGCATTTTTTATGCAACAATACGATTGATCTAGTATTAATCGTCGCTAATGCTACACAAATAGAGCGACAACTATCCCTTGCATTACAATTAAAATCCTTAGGTCTTCCTGCCGTTCTTCTCTTGAATATGGAAGACGAAGCTAAGAAATCAGGAATCAGTATCAATACTGAGCAATTAGGAAAAGAGCTAGGCTATCCCGTTGCATTACTTAGTGCTAAATATGGTCACGGCTACAATGAAGCCTACAACCTTATTGAATCTGAGTTACAAAAAAGTCATGCTAAACCTATACTATCATTAGAAAAAGATTTTGCAGTCGACCAAGATGTTGAAAATAAATTAGCTTCTATCATTCGCCATACTGTCGATGTACCAACTGATTCCAGTGACTCAGTTACCCAAAAATTAGATGCGGTTTTATTACATAAATGGTTTGGTTTACCACTTTTTTTCACCATTATGTATCTGCTCTTTGAAGCGGTATATACCATCGGCGCACCGTTGCAAGATGCCGTTGCATGGTTACTCGAAGGTTTCCGTGACATCGCCTTAGTTCCACTTTTTTCGGTCTTACCCGAGCTGCTCAACAGTTTCTTATTAGAGGGTGTTTACGATGGTGTAGCAACCGTTGCTTCTTTCGTACCCGTTATCATCATATTTTTCTTATTTATGGCCGTTATTGAAGACAGTGGCTATTTATCACGAGCGGCATTTCTGATGGATGCATTTATGGCTCGGTTGGGTCTAGATGGTCGTGGTTTTGTAATGCTACTAATGGGCTTTGGTTGCAATGTGCCTGCATTGATGGGCACGCGCACTATGCGTAGCCGAGGATTGCGTTTATTGACTATGCTTGTGATCCCCTTTTCACTGTGTAGCGCCCGTTTACAAGTATTTGTATTTATGACAACAGCGTTATTTACGCCTAGCCAAGCACCGCTCGTGTTGTTTAGCCTTTATTTGATGACATTTGCAACGGTCATCATCACAGCATTACTCTTCAAAGGTCGGTATAACAGCCAAGAACCGCTAGCTCTTGAACTCCCCCCTTATCGTCTACCCACTGCTCGACAAATGGTATTGCGTGGCTGGCATGAAGTGAAACATTTCCTCCGTCGCGCCACTAAATTTATTACGCTTGGTGTTGTGTTAGTGTGGGTAGTGGTGAATATGCCTTATGGTGTAGAACCAGCAAGTGCGGCAAGTTGGTCAGGGTGGATAGGTGAATTTATGTCACCCGTATTATCACCTGCAGGAATTAACCCTGAACTCACCGTTGCATTAATTTTTGGGTTTGTTGCTAAAGAAATCGTAATCGGTGCATTAGCTGTTATCTATGGTATGGAAGGCTCAGCCTTAATGAATGGTTTAGCTATGCAAATAGATTGGGTGCAAGCCTATAGCTTTATGTTATTTACTTTGATCTACACACCATGTCTTGCCACTATCGCAACACTACGCGCCGAAAGTAAATCAGACTGGTATACCTTACTTGCTTTAGCGTGGCCTTTAACGCTTGCATGGGTCACCAGCGTCAGTTTTTATCAATTAGCACGCTATTTTGGCTATTAATATCGAAAGTATTAACGCTTGAAGAGCTTACCTATTTTACCTATAACTGAATCAGCCCCGCTTTCTTCTTCGTAGTTTTCTTCATCATCTACATCTTGTGTATCTTGCTCTTTTGTAGCAGCTTTAACTTTTCGTCGTTCACCACCTAATCGCCGATCATCTTTTTCAAGCTCATAACGAATCATCCCCCGCCGATCTTTTAAAGCCCGACGCGATTCTTCCCTGCGATCATTGTCATCCGAATAATCAAAATCTTCTTCCATTGTCAGTATGGTATCCACTGATTAACTCTCCAATACGAGATTACTACCATACGCTTAGTTTAAATGATAATCAATACTCAGAATTGGGGATAAACAATAATTCTTTTATCTATTTTCTAACACGTTAAACTGTTGTTTGCGCTGTGTATAAGGACAAGTAAACGCAAGATAATAAGCACTCAGTTGCAAATCTTCTTTATCAACTTCATTTCCATACAATCTATCGCCAACAACGGGAAAGCCTAACAAAGCACTATGACGCCTAATTTGATGCTTGCGACCGGTATCAATAGATACATCTAATAATGATCGCTCTCGTTCGGCATCGTACCTTATCAATCTGAAGTGACTACTCGCATGGCGTCCATCTATATCACTATCAACTTTTGTTGGGGTATCAGATATTTCCTCTCCACTGAACCGACCATGCACCCATATTTGATACCGTTTATCTACCTGCCGCATCTGAAATAGCTTTGATAATGCCGCTGCGGCACCTTTTTCATGTGCAATCACCATTAAACCATTCGCCGCTCTATCAAGGCGATGGACAACAAAACTAACTCGCTGGGGCTTTAAGTGTTGCTCTGCCCACCGCGTAATGGTGCAATGGTCTCCCCACTTCGAACCTTGTGATAACAATCCATAAGGTTTATTCCATACGCTATAACGACCTTGATCAAAAATCAATTCAGGCTCAGGGGGAATTAAATCTAGCACTTTTGGGTCATAGTAGATGTGTAGTGTTTCGCCTACTTTAATAGGCTTTTTTGCGCGCCGTAGTCGCTGGGTATGCTTACCTTTACTTAACCACACTGCACCCTTTTGCATCACTTGTTTTATTTTTTGCTTGGACAATGCCGTCTCTGCCGCCAATATGTCGACTGCAACACTGTTTTGTTGATGCACTTTTATATGTTTTTCAAATCGTAGTAAGCTATCAGTCATTTGATGATTTTTCAGTTTGGCGTAGAATTACTCTTTATGAATAATAAGAATAATACGCACTTGGTATCTATATTGTCTTAGTTAAACGGAGTTTGAATATGTTTATACAGTATTTCCATAAATCCTTTGTCTTTTTTGCCTTAGTATTGATGGCTACATCTTCTTTTGGTGATGCTTATAAGTGGGTGGATGCTGAGGGAGAGACAAATTATACTCAACAAGATCCCGTAAACATACCTTCTGAGGTAATAGAGCCTCCACCGCCACCGGCATTAGATCCTGCTATTGCACAACAAGAAATCAGTATTCTGATTGAAAAACAAGATGGCACCTATGACGAAAAAGAAAAAGAACGCCAGCGCGTAGCATCAGAAGCTGCTGAACAACTGCAAAAAGAAGAATATTGTCGCGCTAACCGACATAACCTTCAATTATTTCAAGATAATCCAGGCGATAAATTAGTTGACCCTGAGGGTAATGTAACTCGTCTCACCGAAGAAAGTCGGTTACAAAAAATTGCTGAAATTCAGAAAAACATTACTGAACACTGCCAATAAATTTAAGGATACTTTACTATGCCCTATCTCAATATCGTTACTAATCAAACTATTAATGACGAATCTTCTTTATTGAAAGCGGCTAGTCATACAGTGGCCAAGGCAGCGGCTAAGCCAGAAAGTTACGTCATGATTGCTATTGAAACAAAGGCATCAATGCTTATGGGCGGTAGTGATGCCCCTACTGCCATTTTAGATTACCGAGCACTAGGTTTACCTGCTGACCGCACGGCATTCTCAGATGCTTTGTGTACACTCATTACCGAACAACTAGGTATAGCAGGTGATCGCATCTATATCAGTATGACTGATTCAGAAAGACAAAACTGGGGCTGGAACCACAGCACCTTTTAATGTGACCACAACAATCCGTTCATGGTGAGCTTGTCGAACCATTTTCAATTCATAATTAAATATAAACAACAGGTTTACATCAGCACATGCGCACATCTCAACTACTTATCGCCACTTTAAAAGAAACACCCGCTGACGCCGAAGTCATCAGCCACCAGCTCATGCTCCGTGCGGGATTAATCCGCAGATTAGCATCAGGCCTTTACACATGGCTTCCTTTAGGTTTAAAGGTTTTACGAAAAACAGAAGCGATTATTCGTGAAGAAATGGCGCGTGCCGGCGCTCAAGAATTATTAATGCCGTCAGTACAACCTGCCGAGCTTTGGCAACAAAGTGAACGCTGGGATAAATACGGCCCAGAATTATTACGGATGACCGATCGTCATGGCCGTGAGTTTTGCTACGGTCCTACCCATGAAGAAGTGATTACTGATTTAGTCAGCCAAGAAATTCGTAGTTATAAGCAACTGCCTATTACCTTCTATCAAATTCAAACAAAATTTCGGGATGAAATTCGCCCGCGTTTTGGCATTATGCGTGCCCGTGAATTTTTAATGAAAGATGCTTATTCTTTCCATATTGATCAAGAATCACTTCAACAAACATATGACGATATGTTTGCTGCCTACAACCGTATTTTTGACCGCATTGGCCTAACGTTTCGCCCAGTGCAAGCTGATACTGGTAGCATTGGTGGTAATGCCTCACATGAGTTTCACGTTTTAGCTAGCTCAGGCGAAGATGCCATTGCTTTTAGTGACGGCAGTGATTATGCCGCCAATGTTGAATTAGCAGAAGCGATTGCGCCAACAGGTGAACGCCCAGCAACTACAGCCACCCTAACAACAATAGACACGCCTAAAAAGCACACTATTGAAGAAGTCTGTGAGTTTCTAGCGATTCCAGCAACACAATGTTTAAAAACATTATTGGTTGAAGGAATTGAAGAAGGTAGTGTTGTTGCGTTAGTGCTACGTGGTGATCATGAATTAAATGAAATTAAAGCTGAGAAACACCCAGCCGTTGCCGAACCACTCACATTTGCTACTGCTGAACAAGTATTTGAGTGTTGTGGCGCAAATATTGGCTCTATCGGCCCAATTGGTTTAACTATTCCCGTCATTGTTGATCGTGCTGCAGCACATGTGGCTGACTTTGCCTGTGGTGCCAATGAAAATGACAAGCACCTTACTGGCGTAAACTGGGGACGTGATTTAGATGAACCTGAGACGGCTGATTTACGTAATGTAATTGTCGGTGATGCTAGCCCTGATGGCAAAGGTACGCTCGATATTGCTCGTGGTATTGAGGTTGGCCATATATTCCAATTGGGTGAAAACTATAGTGAAAAGTTAAAGGCTAATGTATTAGCAGACACCGGAAAGTCACAAGTGCTCACCATGGGCTGTTACGGTATCGGCGTTTCGCGCGTAGTCGCCGCTGCAATTGAACAAAACCATGATGACCGTGGCATTGTATGGCCTCTAGCCATTGCACCTTTCCAAGTAGTATTAGTACCAATGAATGCACACAAATCAGTACGCGTACGTGAAGCAGCTGACGAGGTTTATAATCAACTGCTAGAAGCAGGCGTCGATGTATTAATCGATGACCGTGGCTTACGCCCTGGTGTTGCCTTTGCTGATATGGAATTAATTGGTATTCCACATCGCTTAGTATTAGGTGAACGTGGCTTAGATAAAGGTATGATTGAATATAAATGCCGTGCCGATGGCGAAGGTGATGAATTTGCAATCGCTGATGTCGTAATAGAAATACAAAAACGCTTAGCAGTGAACTAGGAATAGACAACGCACAAATGAGTATCATTAAACAAAATGATTTTATTGATAGCATCACTGATGCCTTGCAGTTTATCGCCTGTTACCACCCAAAAGACTTTATTCAAGCCATGGCGACGGCGTATGAAAAAGAGCAATCTCCCGCCGCTAAAGATGCCATCGCTCAGATTCTAGTTAACTCACGCATGTGCGCCGAAGATAAACGCCCTATCTGCCAAGATACCGGCATTGTGAATGTGTTTATCAAAGTCGGCATGGATGTACAGTGGCAAACAGATAAAAGTCTTGATGACATGGTCAATGAAGGCGTTCGCCGTGCCTATCTGCATCCTGAAAATGTATTACGTGCTTCTGTCGTCAGCGATCCTTTAGGTTCTCGTACCAATACCAAAGACAATACGCCGGCTGTCATTCATACCGAAATTGTATTAGGCGATAAAATTGAAGTGCATATCGCAGCTAAAGGCGGCGGTAGTGAAAACAAAGCCAAATTTACGATCCTAAACCCTAGCGATAATATAGTTGATTGGGTATTAGATACTGTGCCTAAAATGGGAGCGGGTTGGTGCCCACCTGGTATTATTTCTCTAGGTGTCGGCGGTACAGCTGAGAAAGCTATGTTAATAGCCAAAGAAGCACTGATGGAATCCATCGACATTCAAGATCTCATCGAACGTGGTGCTGAAACAGCCGCTGAGAAACTCCGTATTGAGCTCTATACCAAAATTAATGAGCTAGGTATCGGAGCACAAGGTTTAGGCGGCCTCACCACTGTATTAGACGTTAAAATCAGTGAATACCCTACTCATGCAGCTTCATTACCTGTTGCGATGATTCCTAACTGTGCTGCTACGCGCCATACGCATTATGTATTAGATGGCTCTGGCCCTGCCGAATTTGAACCACCAGCATTATCAGATTGGCCAGATATTACTTGGCAAGCAGCGGCAAACACCCGTCATGTAAATTTAGATACTGTTACACAAGCCGATATCGAACAATGGCAGCCGGGCGACACACTACTACTTAGCGGTCATATGCTCACTGGCCGTGATTCTGCCCATAAAAAAATTGCAGATCTGTTTGCCAATGGCCAATCATTACCAGAAGGCTTAGATTTTAACAATCGCTTCATTTACTATGTTGGTCCTGTCGATCCTGTTAGAAATGAAATAGTAGGCCCCGCAGGCCCCACAACCGCAACGCGAATGGATAAATTCACCGACATGATGTTAAGCAAAACAGGTTTACTCGGCATGATCGGCAAAGCTGAACGAGGCCCCGCTGCAATCAAAGCCATTAAAGATTATAAATCTGTCTACTTAATTGCTGTTGGTGGCTCGGCTTATTTAGTCTCAAAAGCAATTAAGTCTTCAAAAATTATCGCTTTTGAAGAAATGGGTATGGAAGCTATCCGTGAGTTTTATATTGAGAATATGCCCGTCACCGTTGCTGTTGATAGCACGGGTGACTCCGTTCATCAATCAGGCCCTGCAGAATGGAAGCAGAAAATCGCCGACATTCCTATTAACAAAAAGTAATCAGGAGTTCTGAATCCTATGTCTTTAGCCATTTCATTACATCTTTTAGCTGCTGTTATATGGGTAGGCGGCATGTTCTTCGCTTATGTAGCCCTACGCCCTGTCGCTGCCGCTCAATTTGAGCCACCGATAAGGCTGCGACTATGGTCAGCCGTGTTCAAACGCTTCTTCCCTTGGGTGATCGTCAGTATTATTGCATTACTTGGTTCTGGCTTATGGATGATATCCCTACTCGGTGGAATGGCCGCTATCGGCATACATGTTCATATCATGTTATTAATTGGCATCATCATGATGTTAGTCTTTTTCCATGTTTACTTCGGCCCATTTAAAAAGCTAAATACCAGTATTATCATAGAAGATTGGCCAACCGGTAGTGCAGCGTTAAATCAAATTCGCAAGCTTATATTGCTAAACTTGGCATTAGGATTGCTAGTTATAATCATTGCCTCAGCCGGACGATATTTATAACACTATGTTAAAACGAACAGCCATTATTATCTTTAGCCTTTTCCCTGCATTGCTTTTCTCTGCTGATGATATTTCACGTACAAAAGATAATGAAGGCGTCGTCGAATTTTCGAATATTCCCACGCAAAATAAATCAGGTAAAACAACGCTAATCTACAGCTACTCCGATGGTAATACTACTTCCGTTTTCACAGATCAAAAACCAGCTCACACCTCTGACTATAATGTATTAAAATTTGAATGTTATGCCTGTAACCCACACTCAAAAATCAACTGGCACACAGTTAAACTTAACCTTAGATCTTTCTCTCAAACCGTTGTTTTAGAAGCAGAATCCAATAACGTGGATCCCGCATTAGTACGTGCACTTATCCACGCCGAATCAGCATTCAATTCACAAGCCACATCCCGCGTGGGCGCACAAGGTTTAATGCAATTAATGCCCGCCACCGCCAAAGAATTAGGCGTGACTAACTCACTAGATGCAAAACAAAATATCGCCGGTGGCACTAAATATATTGCCCAATTATTACAGCAATTTAAAGGCAATATTAAGTTAGCAACAGCGGCTTATAATGCTGGTCCAAATGCCGTGAAAAAATATAATGGCGTACCGCCCTATGAAGAAACTCAGGTCTATGTTGAACGTGTAGCTATCCTTCATGCTCGCTATCAAAAGGCATTATGACATCACTTAAATCAAAGCCCGTCATCCCTGAGCTGAAAAAGAGCATAATCCTCAAGAAGAAGAGTAACGTCATCCTCGAGAGCTTTTATCGAGGATCCATTCGGAAAGAAATAAAAAACCATCTAAGTATTATCTGTACATTACTTATCCATAGATTCCCGATAAAAGATCTCGGGAATGACGTGGTATATTTATGACCTCTCTCAAATCACTTATTGCCGAAGAAAAACTCATCCACTCAACAATGAAAAAAGTGATCTCGCATGTACAAAGAGAAAGCAAAGACTGGATCCAAAATACTATCTTGATTGATGGCTATGATGTGCCGTTCAAATACAAACGCAAAAAACTGTATAAATCACTCAAGGGTGCACGGGTCGATATTGCTTATTACCCTTCAAGTGAATTACTGGCAGGAATAGAGTTTGAAATGATGAAGGTGGTTAAGATTGCTATTTCTTGATGTTAAGTTATAATTAAACATCAAAATTTATAGTTATCACTTAACTATTTGGAATTTAGTACTTCAGGGAAAACAATGTCTTACAAACGAATTATCATCTTATCACTGCTCCTTATAACTTTCTTTTCCAGCTCAGTTTCTGCTACGGTTATTATCAGTCCCGACAACACTTTTTCTTTTGAATTACCTGACAATTGGAAGTTAGAGCCAGAAGGATTCCTTATAAAATCTACTAATGGTGAACTTCTTACAGACATTGACTTACCTACAGAAGGAATTAAATCCATAGATCAAATTAGTCAGCTAGCTAAAATTATTGTAGGCATGGGGTTAGGTTATAGTCCTACTAAAGAAAAATTTGATCTTAAAGGAAATAGTTGGACAGGTATCGCACAGGTGATGAACGATACTAAAAGCAAAGTAGCCGATAGAATAGTCATACAATTTATAGCACAGCATAATCAACAATATAAGCTATTTTATTTAGGGTTATCTAAACAGCAATGGCAGAAGAATTCTGAATTTTACAAAGACATTCTCAAAAAATTACAATTTCCTATTTCTAATAAATCATCTCAAAGTAGCTCAAAAAAATCACTCTTTTAATTTTTAACTCCATTCAAAAACAACAACCCAAATAATTAGTTATTTTTTAGTATGCCAGCCAGCCTATATAATTCATCCATAGCCTGCTTAGGTGATAATTCATCTAGGTTCAGCTTCACTAGCGCCAGTTCAACTTCTGAAGCTTCTTCAGTCTGGTCAGCAGCATTAAACAAATCAGTTTGAGGCGAAGACTCATTAGCCGATGAGACTCGTCCAGCTTCTAATGCTGATAACTTCAGTCTGGCCGCTTTAATCACATCATTAGGCACTCCTGCAAGCTGAGCCACTTGCAAACCATAGCTTTGATTTGCCGCACCGGCTTTCACTTGATGTAAAAATACAATTTTATCGCCATGTTCCATGGCATCTAAATGTACATTTTCTGCATTGTCATAACGGGTTGGTAATTCTGTTAATTCAAAATAATGGGTGGCAAACAGGGTATAGGCATTAATATCTCTCACTAATTTTTCAGCACAAGCCCATGCTAGTGATAAGCCATCGAAAGTGCTAGTGCCTCGCCCTATTTCATCCATCAAAATTAAGCTTTTTTCGGTGGCATTATTCAATATATTAGCGGTTTCGCTCATTTCTACCATAAAGGTTGAACGGCCTGATGCGAGATCATCTGACGCACCTATTCTAGTAAAGACTTGATCGACAGGGCCAATCACTGCTTTGCTGGCAGGTACAAAACTACCTATATGTGCCATCAGCACAATTAAGGCTACTTGTCGCATATAGGTTGATTTACCACCCATATTGGGGCCGGTAATGAGTAACAACCGTCGTTGTTCATCAAATGCTAAATCATTAGGCGTGAAATTCTGCTCTGTAGCATTTTCAACTACGGGATGTCGCCCTGCTTCTATATGAATCCCTGTTTGTTCGCTAAAATCAGGGGCAATATAATCTAGTGTTTCAGCTCGTTCGGCTAAATTAGCTAATACATCTAATTCTGCCAATGCGGCGGCGGATACTTCTAATGCCGCTAGATCGGGCTCTAATTTGCTGAACAGTTCTTCATACAGTGATTTTTCTAATGCTAGAGCACGCTCATTGGCACTCAGTACTTGGTCTTCAAATTCTTTTAACTCGGGTGTGATATATCGCTCTGCATTTTTTAGCGTTTGTCTGCGTACATATTCAGTTGGCACATCAAACCGCTGCGATCGACTCACTTCAATAAAATAACCATGCACACGGTTATAGCCTACTTTTAGTGTTGCTACGCCAGTCCGTTCACGTTCGCGTTGTTCTAAATCAAGCAGAAACTGATTGGCATCATCACGAATACTGCGTAATTGGTCGAGTTCTTTGTTATAGCCTGCTGCAATCACCCCTCCATCACGAATTAATACCGGCGGTTCATCAATTAATGCTGTTTTTAATAGTGTCAGTAATTCTGGAAATTGGCCTAATTCACGATCCAGTTGGTTTAATCGGTTAGTTTCAACGTTCGTCATCAACTCATGCATAGCAGGCAAAGCTTCTAGTGTATTCCGCACTTGCATGAAATCACGTGGCCGTGCTGTTTTTAGTGATATGCGCGCTAATACACGCTCAATATCACCTAAGCGTTTAAGCTCGGTTTGTATTGGCTCAATAAGCTGCTGATCCATTAATTGCTGAATCGCTTGTTGGCGCTGCTTTAGCACTGCATATTGGCGTAGAGGTCGCAATAACCAACGTCGCAATAATCTCGCACCCATTGGCGTGGTGGTTTTATCTAATATCGATAATAAGGTGTTATCTCGTCCACCTGATAGATTTGTTTCCAGTTCAAGGTTTCGACGTGTCGCTAAATCAAGTTGAATGCTGTCGCTGGTTTGTTCGACCGAGAGACTTCGCAAATGAGGCAAGGCGGTACGATGGGTTTGTTGTGCATAATTAAGCAAACAACCGGCAGCGGTAATAGCTAGCCTCATATCTTCACAGCCGAAGCCTTTTAAATCATGTGTTTTGAAGTGTTCACACAGTCGCCTTGTCGCACCCTCTAAATCAAAATGCCATGGTGGCAGGGTGTGATTTGTTGCAGAAAATTCATTTAATGCATCAACTTGTGACTCGTCGATTAAAATTTCAGCTGCTTGCAAGCGTGCTAGCTCCGCTTCAATATCAGATAAGGATGCTAATTCACTAATTGTGAAGCGGCCACTACTCAATTCAGCTACTGCCAAGCCATAGCTCCCTTTCTCCTCATGCACTGCCACTAAGAGATTTTCATTACGACTATCGAGCAATGCTTCTTCAGTTAATGTGCCGGGGGTAATCACTCGCACTACTTGCCGATCAACCGGACCTTTGCTGGCAGCTGGGTCACCAATTTGCTCACAAATAGCGACTGATACACCTTTATTGATTAAGCGTGATAAATACGAATCAGCGGCATGATATGGAATACCTGCCATCGGGATCGGCTTGCCATTGCTATTGCCACGCGCTGTTAAGGTAATATCCAATAACTCTGCCGCGCTATGAGCATCGTCATAAAACATCTCATAAAAATCACCCATACGATAAAACAATAGGTAATCTGGGTTTTCAGCTTTGATGCGCATATATTGCTGCATCATAGGTGTGTGGTTTTGGGTGTCACTCATCCGATACATTGTATCGCATACGCGTGGTTTAAGTTAATCAGTTCGGCATTGTTTGAAAAAGAAAAACATCACTACTAAAAACAGTGTTAAAACTAATATTATTAGCCAATTATTAACTTGTTGAATACCAACGGTGAACGGAAACACGGATGTAATAACATTACCTGATTCAATATTCGTTACTGTTAACACGCCGATATATTGACCATTTTTGAAGTCATTATTAACCATAAACGTGCCCGTTGGATACTGCTTGGGCGGGAGATAAAAGATCGTTGCGTCATCTAAATCTGCAATATCTGCTACATCTTCAAGTGTTGCTGTGATCCCCACATCATTAACATCATGGAATACGCGATAATCTACCATCATGCTCCGTAAAATGGGGTCAATAAAATCAAGCACAATAATTGTTTGACCAGCGAGCGGAATATCGTCACAAAACTCTTCACCCGATGTTTTAGGCTGGTAGCCGGTAAATAACATTTTGTATGTGCCCACCGTTAAAAAGCACTTGTTTCCTTGAATATCTACTCCGCCATGGGCATAAAGACTGTTCATCGATACGACACTTATCATTAATACACCGATCCGGACAAGCTTAAGTATCACGTTATGCATAATTAGATAAATCTTGGAGAAAGAACACCACCTACCGAGCTAATATATCTACTTCCTTGCTCATCATAGAAAAATAATAAACCACCAAATCGACTGTCGGGATCATAGATCAACGTTGCTAGTCTCTCTGTTTCCCAAGCTGCATCTTGTGCAATCACTTTAATTACACGTGTTTCACCTGCTGCTATATAGCTATCATCACTCAGTGTTAGGCCATGCCTTGCTAGTAAATGTTCAGGATAGTTTGCTGAATCAGAATCCATTAAGCCTACCGTTGGGTTAATAAAGCGTACGGTTGCCGTAGAAAATTCACCCAAGCGAATCGGACCAGCAGTGTTATTGGTAATTTCAAGGCGCATCTCCATTGATCTACCAGGTAAGCGATAGATACCTTTCACCAACTTCACATCAACCTTGTTTTCAGCTTGAGGAAGCGGCTCAACAGGCGAATTTGCTGATTGAAGTGCTATTGTTTCAGGCCAGCTATTTTCCGCCCATTGATAACCTATAAATGTAATGCTAATACTCAAACCCAACACAATTGCCGCTACAATTTTATTGGTTCTAGTAACAAGAATGTCAGCTTGGCCCTCATTTACTTTTCTAAACCGATAAAATAATAATGGTTTATGTAACCAATAAGCTAACCACATTACCGCCAACACACCCCATAGTGAATGCCAAAATATACTCGTTTTGAGGCCATAATTATCCAAATTAATCGTATCGCCTGTGATGGTCGTAATCTCATTAACAAACTCGGCGTGGTCGCCCGTGACTTCAACAAACTGGCCCGGCCCTACAATGGGACCTGCACCTTGGACATTCAACATGGCATGAACATGCCAACGACCTGGGTGTCTCGCCTTCAAGTGCACTTCCCACTCATAATCTCTACCAAGCTCAAATGAGGTCGAATTAACCATGTTCACCCCGTTGATAAGCGATTTAGTGCGGACAAAAACTGGACCGGGTATGGAAATATTTAAAAAGGCTACATCGGGTTTGGCCGCTGTATCAGGCCAATTAGAGGCCACGCGAAACTTACCTTTCACGATCACCGTATCATTGACAGCTAACTTTTCGGTAGACCATTTCACGTCATACCACTGGATAGTTCGCATTCTTAGAAAAGGCTCTTGCGAACGCTCGCCATGTGCCATCACAGGTGGAGATAATGTTAATGCTAGTATTACGAAAACCATATTTATTAGCAAAAACTGGCTCATTGTGAAGGGACATATTCTTAACAAGATTTGTCTATTCATGAAGTTAAAACCTTTCCTTAATATATTTAACAGTGGAAAAGGCTTTGCCCATAAACCACCACATAAAATAGACAAGACTGCATAAAAAAGCAGCGAAAAAGGAAGAAACAGCAACGGAGTGCTGGCCAAAGGTTCGCAGTGTTCCCCTCTCAATAATACGAATATATTCTGGTGTGCCACTTCGTATGTATTCATAACCAATTAAATCTGCCACAGTCATAACTTGGTCATTTAACTCTACGGGAACATGATAAGCAGCTAGCCATGCCCAATTTGACGGGAAAAATAATAAAGCATAAAGAGGTGCGCCTAATATGGCAGTGAGTAACATGCTTCGTGTTAATAGTAGAACGGCATCAAGCGCCAATGCACCGGCAAGGAAGGTAGCTGGGGTAACTAAATTAATGGGATAATGTGACCACGTGTGAAATCCACTTACCCTCACAATCCATTCACCTGTTAATAAAGCAACCACGGCAAAAGTTGCACCGATTGGTAGTCGATAATTCTTCCAAAAGAACCCCTGCAATGCAGCGCAAAATACAATAGTTAATGCCGGAGATAACGTAATCCACCATTCACGATCTTTCCAATCTAACCAAAAATCCCAATCGCCGATTGTTAACATAGCATGAATATGAAAAGACCCTATAATCACAAGAAATAGTGTTGGAATTAGAATCCATTCAAGCATTCTTTCACTGGACGTTGATTTAATCTCGGATAGTTTTTGTTGTGGCTCTGTCATTCTACTATTTCCTTTGCTAGTCCACTGTCAACATTTTCATCAGATTGGAGCTCTGTGGATAGCACCGAAACTCGCGTTATAATTTGTAATATAACGCCAAATAACGCCAATCCACACCAGCCTAGAATCACGAAACCCCAATGCAACGGTGCAGAAAAAAACTCTTCCATAAACCAAAAGGCATGGCCCCATTCATTAAAGCCAACATTAGGTAATATCATAAAAGGGCCTGCCACTAGAATAATGTGTGGTAACGAAACACCTTCCGTTCGATACATAGGCAAGCGCGTATAGGCATATAGTATACTTGCCACTCCTGCGATGATATAAAGAGGAAAACTTAAATAAAAAATCATGATGTGGCTAGGCGTAAAACTAGTGTCGCGTGTTACAACCTGATGCCAAGCGCCATCTTGTTCTGTGAAGTAGCTGATTCCCCAGTAGAGTGTGACGGCATAGACAGCTAAAAATAGTGCAAATGTAGTGTATCGATTAATTTCTTCTTCTGCACTAATCGCTATTATTTCTTTGTCTAATTCCCTGTCTCGAGTTATCCACAGGTATCCCCATAGGAATGATGCAATAATCGCCTCAACCACTATTTCAGCATAAAACAACGTCATCCAATAAGTATCAAAGTCTGGATCATGTGCATCCATACCATAGGCATGAGCAAACGTCATTTGGTACCAAATTGCAGAGAAATAGATGACGTGTAATATAGCAATCACCCAAAAAAATAATTTCCATTTTTTAAAATGATGTGGTGATGTAGACACCGTATCTTGATTGTCCATTTTAACTCTTTTTAATTATTGGGTAATTGCCTTGAACTTAAGGGTATCACCTTTTCCCCTATTTCTAAGAAATTTAGAAAATCTTCTTTAATCAGTGGCTTGCTGTAATAGTAACCTTGAGCAATATCACATCCATGCTCTTGCAACCATTTTACATGCCGCTCTTCTTCAACCCCTTCTGCAACAAGCGATTTGTTTAAACCTTTTGCCATATTGATAATCGTTTCAACTAATACTTTACTATCTTGATGGTCAAATAACTTCCATATAAATGAAGAATCAATTTTTACAATATCAATCGGAAATTCTTGTAGATAACTTAGTGAGGAGTACCCCGTTCCAAAATCATCTATAGCTATTTTTATACCCATATCTGAAATTTCATTCAATGCTTGATTGGTCCCTTTGTTTCCTTTTACCAACACTGTTTCAGTAATCTCAATTTGGATGGCATCCCCTTTTAACTTATATTTTTTAAGGGTTGATCGCAGCTTATCGACAATCCCTGATGTTCTAAACTGAATCGGCGAAACATTAATAGCAATGGGTATTAAATTAGGTGTTGATGTTTTTAATTGTCGCGCTAGCTGCATCGATTCTTCGGCAACAAATTCACCAATTTGATCAATTAGGCCTGCGGCCTCAGCAATAGGGATAAATTGATCTGGTGGTATTAAGCCACGCTCTGGATGTTGCCAGCGAACCAGTGCCTCCGCACCTATTGTATCCCCAGTGCCCATATCAATTTTGGGTTGGTAACAAACAAAAAGTTCTTTATTATCTAATGCCTTCCAAAGCTCTCCTTCTATTTCAAAGCGATACTTCACTTTATCGTTAACGGCACTGGTATAAAAAGAGTAAAAAAGCGACGTTTCTTTTTTGGCTTGATACATTGCCATGTCAGCATTAGAAATCAGTTGTTTTATATCTCTCGCGTTGTCTGGATATTGGCTTATACCGATGCTCACTCCAATACGTATTTCTCTAGCGTCAATCATCATCGGCTCACTGATCACTTTGATAATGTGCTCAGCAACAACACGAATTGAATTTTCACTACTTGTGTTAGGTAAAAAGACGATAAATTCATCCCCGCCATGACGAACAACAAGATCTTCTTCACGTAGACAACCTTTTAACCTATCAGCAGCAATTTTGAGCACTTCATCACCAATACCATGTCCTAAATTATCATTAACATATTTAAAGTTATTTAAATCCATGAAAAGAACAGCAAATTTATTTTTATTTCGTTCATGCCGTTTAATTTCATGCTCTAGAAAAGCAATGAAATATTCTCTATTAGGTAATGATGTGAGCGTATCATGTGTAGCTTGATATTCAACTTCTTCTTGTGCTTGTTTAAGCGTACTAATATTTGCAACGATAGCAATATAGTTAATAATATCGCCATCATCATCTTTGACCGCAGAAATACTTGTCAGCGTGGGTATATCATTTCCAGTTTTATTGTCTTTAACCCAAAACTCGCCCTGCCAATTACCTTTTACATCAACTGTTTTCCAGGCCTTATCAATTATGCCAACTTGATTTTTCTTTGATGCTAAGGACACTAAATCAGATCCTTCACAAAGTGGCGTGTCATGTCCGCAAAGTACCATCATTGTTGCATTCGACATTAAAATTATTTTGTTTTCGTCAAATACAATAACGCCTTCATGTGCCGATTCAACAACTTTGTTAGACAAATATAATCGTTTTTCAGCATCGCTTTGCCCTCGAATCAATTGATTAAAAGTATCAGCTAATTCAGAGACTTCATCATGCCCTAATGCAATATCTATTTCTTTAAATAAACCATCATGTTTATAAGAATGAATGCTCGATATCGCCGCATCAATACCCGAAATAAAGCGACGTGAAACAGCCATTGAAATAATACTAGAAACGAGCAATGCCAGTAAGCCAAAACCAGCATAGAGAAGAACTGAAAAGAAGGCCTCATCCTTCTTTTCTTTCGTGTAATCAACAATATACTTTATTATATTATTACTCACTTTTGTTAGTAGAACCCCACGCTGATGTGATGATTCCATCCAGTAATTTATAGATTGATTAAGGTCATTACTCTCACTTAGATTTGCAAACCCGATGTTGATTTGGTCTCCTGAATTACCCTGCTGAGAGAATATTTTTTTCCGAATTCGGTTAATTATTTTTGATGAAACATCATCTTGTGCCCCTAAAAATAAACTCCGTTGATGATCTAGGCCTGATAACGAAAGAAAATAAGCAGCTAAACTCTCTTGGCTATTAAATAACTCCCGTAATGTGAAATATGTTTCATTATCCAATTGCCCATTATTGAATACTTTACTAATTAAAGCGCTTTCTTGGCCTGCCAGTTCCTGAATCCACAACACTTTTGTTAAACCTAGTACAAAAAATGTTAAATCTGGATCATCTGTCAGCATGGCTTTGCTTTCAAATAGTCGTAGAATTTGTTGGATAATCTCAGTGTATTGAGTCAAATATTGTGGGTTTTCATTAATTTCTATCTTAATTCGGGTATCTTGGATCTGTTCAGCAAGTTCATCATCAAAATAAATTCGTTGGTGTGCATTTGGGAAAAGCCCTCTTAACAAGGGGTTCCTATCTAACAGTATTAATTTGGAGATAAGTTTGTCAACATTTTTACGATGCTGTTTAAGATTTTCTAGTAAGGCTTCATCATGCTGTATGAGGTGTATGGTGGAGAGTTCACGTTCATATTGTAATGCTTGTATTGTCTCACTTAGTACCGAAGCGACTTGATACAAACGATTGGAATGTGATTGGCTTTGATAAATATGCCAGTTTGAAATAATGCCCGAACCAATTAGTAACACCAATATAAGTGCTGGCAATAACTTACTGAGAAGTAATTGTTGTCGTAGTGTAAGGTGGCTTAAAAAGTTATGCATTTATTTAGGCTGATTCACACATCTATCAATGTGTTCGCTGTTCCATTCAACTAACCAGCTCTTATATTAAGGCATTTTCTCTCCTAATTCTATGACATAGTCCATAGTAATTTAATAAAAAACAGTATTTCATGCTTAAACAAGCTATTATTTAGTCCTAGTTTCACCCTCAATAAAGTAATCAAATGAAACAATTTGTTATCGTTTTAATTGCCATAATAAGCTTTAGCAGCCTATTCGTTTTAGCACCTTCAGTTCAATTTTTCTACTCAAGTTCGGGGGCAACTCAAGAGCAAGAAGTGTCACCCATACAGGCTAAGTGGTTAGTGGGTGAAACAAAAGAACCTATTTGTCCTGAAATCGTGCCTGCTAGCTGGCGCGAAGCACATAATATTGCAGATACTGTTATCGATGCTTCACCTTTATGTTTGCCTGATAATCCTTATGAAATTGCAGCCTTTGCTCAAGGAACCAACAATATCCGAATGAGCGCATTAATGAATACCCGCTTATCTTCTGATGCTGTCGTCAAAACAAATGATCGTGACGGCGATGGCGATCCCGATGATATTCATATCCGCCTTGAAGTCATTGAATTAAATGGTCTTGCTAAAGATGGTCAATCTCTGACTACACAATATGCTATCGGCCCAGGCATAAAACCAGGGTTTTGGGTGTTTGCACCCAAAACACGAGGCATGTCGACCATTAGCCCTGAGATTCAAAAAGCCCAATCTATCCTAAGAATGCCCTCACCCGCTATTCGAGTTGAGCAAGGCGATCGTGTTCGAATTACGCTGGAAAACTCTCATTATTTGCCTCATAGCCTACATTTACATGGCGTAGACCATCCTTTTCAAGATGAAAATGGTGAAGGTAATGATGGCGTGCCAATGATCAGTGAAGCAATGCTTCTACCTGGCGAAAGCCATACTTATGATATAACACCAAGACATGCCGGCACCATGTTTTATCACTGTCATGTTCAACCGCAATCCCACATTTTAATGGGTTTAAACGGCTTATTTATTATTGAAGAGAATCGGCCTAACAATTTCGTCCAAACATTTAATATTGGCTCAGGACATGTACGCCATCGCTCGCAGGCTATTACCGAAAAATTTGATCGTGAATATGACCTTCATTATCAAGATGTAGAGAGTAAATTAGGGGCGATTATTCAAAACAATAGCACTGCCCGTGAAGTTGCCAAACAAATGAACCGCATCTATAAAGTGCATAAACGCCAGCCCGATTATTTTATGCTCAATGGTAAATCATTCCCTCACACAATCAGAGATGCATTAGTGGTAGTGGCTCCGGATGAGAAAATTAAACTTCGTGTGCTTAACAGTGGCGCTGAAGGTATTTCACTGCATCTGCACGGCCATAAACCTACCATTACTCACTTAGACGGCGTGCCACTCGATGAAAATGCCCAAATCACCCGTGATGTTGTTTGGTTATCGTCTTCCCAGCGTGCAGACCTAACACTTGATACCACGAATGACGGTTTACATAGTTATGGCGACGGTGTATGGCTGGCTCATGACCATGCTGAAAAAGCGGTGACAAGTAATGGCATCAATCCTGGGGGTGATGTCAGTATGGTCGTGTATGAAAATTACCTTGGCCCTACAGGTATTCCTAAAACAGCACATGATATTTCACGGTTTTTTGATCCTGATTATTATAGTGGCAAGCTACCTATCTTTATGTATATGGGGCCCGATGAAAATATCGAAACTACCGTCCCCTCACCAGTATGGAAAACATATTTATTCTTCTTACTTTTAGGTGTTTTCATCTGTTCTTTATTTTTGCTTTTAAAACACGCTTTAATAACCAAGCAAGCAAACTAAGCTGAAGAATATGTTCAAACAAAAAGCCTTTTTTGTATTCATTTCACTTTTAGTGTTTTCTCCCATCAATAACGTTTTTGGCGAAATGAATCATCACGGCATGATGATGGATATGAATACCATGGTCATGGGCAACAATAAAGATCGACTTCCCGATGATTGCGCCAGTATTTCAGAAGAGCAAACATTTATCATCAAGGCGGGCAGGAAGTACGCTACACAAGAAGATACTTTTGCTTACGATGTACCCATTATCAAAGTTAAACCCTGTGCACGTGTAACCGTGACACTAGAAAATAACGATCAAGTTCGTCACCAATGGATGGTCCATGGCTTACCCCGTTATTTATATGATGGCGGCATGTTTCATCTTGAAGCCAGTGGTGGTTATAAGGTTACCGGCACATTTATTGTCCCTTCCCGTGATGAACGTTATTTCACCCATTGCGATATAGCGCAGCACACTGAAAAAGGGCTTAAAGGCGAAGTCATTGTAGGATCTGGGGGGGAGATTGAACCTAGTGACATCAGCAATAATGACCCGTGGCGTAATTTATTATCTGCTTTAATGTTGATTTTAGGCTTTGTACTGGTTTATTTTATATCAAGAAAGCTCCATTAAATCCATGCAAATAGTTTCTGATGAATTCCTTCTACAGCTCACTAATGAAGTTGCAGTTTGTCTATCAAAAAAAGAGTGGATACTATCGGTTGCAGAGTCCTGCACAGGTGGCTGGCTGGCTAAATGCTGTACTGATTTAGCAGGAAGCTCAGCATGGTTCGAGCGCGGCTTTGTTACATATAGTAATCAAGCTAAACAGGAGCTGCTTGGTGTTGATACAACAACATTAGATTTATATAGCGCAGTCAGCGAACAAACTGTAATAGAAATGGCACAAGGTGCATTGCATAATTCCAACACAAATATCAGTGTTTCAATTAGCGGAATAGCAGGGCCAAATGGCGGAACAGATCAAAAACCTGTAGGCACTGTCTGGTTCGCTTGGGCTACAGAAAAAGCCGCTAAATCTGAACTTCATCATTTTTCTGGAAATCGTGATGCAGTCAGACGACAAGCTGTTGCTATAGCGTTAAAAGGAATCATTAAAAACGCTAGAGCCTGACATTTATGTACCCGTGGTCATTTAATGTGTGAAGATTCAGGGCAAAAATAGGAAGTCAGAGCAAGGCGTAATGTGCCGCTAATGACTAGTACTTATCAAACATTATAACGTAGCTCTGGCTTTCTAACTTTTGGTCTGAAATTTACAGATTGAATGAACATGGGTATCTATGGGATAATCGCGCCCTTATATATTCGGATCCCACATAAGGCTTATATTAATGGACGATAACAAGAAAAAAGCACTAGGCGCAGCACTAGGCCAAATAGAAAAACAATTTGGTAAAGGCGCTGTAATGCGTTTAGGTGACTCTGCCGCTGCTCGTGATATTGAAGTTGTTTCTACAGGTTCTATCGGTCTTGATGTTGCTTTAGGCATAGGTGGTTTACCACGTGGCCGCGTTGTTGAAATCTATGGCCCAGAATCATCAGGTAAAACAACACTTACATTGCATGCCATTGCTGAAATGCAAAAACTAGGTGGAACGGCGGCTTTTGTTGATGCAGAGCATGCACTTGATCCACTTTATGCCGCTAAGCTAGGCGTTAACATTGATGATTTATTAGTATCTCAGCCTGATACCGGTGAACAAGCACTTGAAATCACTGATATGTTGGTTCGATCTGGAGCAGTTGATGTTGTTGTTATTGACTCGGTTGCAGCACTAACACCTAAAGCTGAAATTGAAGGTGATATGGGTGATAGCCATATGGGTTTGCAAGCGCGTTTAATGTCACAAGCATTACGTAAGCTTACTGCTAATATCAAACGTTCAAATACATTAGTTATCTTCATCAACCAAATTCGTATGAAAATCGGTGTTATGTTTGGTAGCCCAGAAACAACTACCGGTGGTAATGCGCTTAAGTTTTATGCCTCTGTTCGTCTTGATATTCGCCGTATTGGTGCCATCAAAAAAGGCGATGAGATTCTAGGTAATGAAACGCGCGTTAAGGTAGTTAAAAACAAAGTGGCTCCTCCTTTCAAACAAGTTGTGTTTGATATTCTTTATGGTGAAGGTATTTCACATGAGGGTGAGTTGATCGACCTTGGCGTTGAAAACAATATCGTAGAAAAAGCCGGTGCATGGTATAGCTACAGCGGCACACGAATTGGTCAAGGTAAAGACAATGTACGCACTTACCTAAAAGAGCACCCTGAAATGGCAGATGAAATCGAAGTGAAAATCCGCGCGATTATGCTGCCTAAAGATATTCCAGCTGATGAACGTGCTAAAGCTGAGGATACTGCTAAATAATGAGAAAACAATCGCTGCGTGAACGGGCGATGAATTTTTTAGCTCGGCGTGAACATAGCGTCCATGAGCTAACGACAAAGTTAGTAAAAGCAGAGTTTGACCGTGATGATGTACAAAATATCATTGCTAGATTGACGGAACAAGATTTACAAAGTGATCAACGGTTTGCCGAAAATTACACACGATATCGTTCAAATCGTGGGTTTGGTAGCCAAAAGATCAGACAAGAATTAAAAGAACGAGGTGTTGATGTTGTTCTTATTAACGATGCACTAGAACAGCAAAATATTGATTGGTTTGCAATCGCCGTAACGGTGAGACACAAACGTTTTGGAGAGCAAAGCCCTGATGATTTTAAAGAACGAGCTAAACAGCAACGTTTTTTACAATATCGTGGTTTTACTCATGAACAGATAACAGAAAGCTTTAATACAAAAACGATATGAAAAGTAGCTCAGACATCCGCCAACTCTTTCTGGATTTTTTCCAAGAAAAGGGCCATCAAGTTGTAGCCAGCAGTCCGCTGGTTCCAGCCAACGACCCCACTTTGCTATTCACCAATGCAGGTATGGTGCAATTTAAAGAGTTATTTTTAGGTCAAGAAACACGTAAATACAGCCGAGCAGTAACGACACAGCGTTGTGTACGTGCTGGCGGCAAGCATAATGATTTAGAAAACGTTGGCTACACTGCTCGCCATCATACTTTCTTCGAAATGTTAGGCAACTTCAGCTTCGGTGATTACTTCAAACGTGAAGCAATTCAATACGCTTGGGAATTTTTAACTAAAACTTTAGAGCTCCCTGCTGAAAAGCTATGGATAACAGTCTTTGAAGATGATGATGATGCCGCTGATATTTGGACAAATGAAATCGGTGTTGATCCTGCTCGTCTCTCTCGTATCGGTGCTAAAGATAATTTCTGGTCTATGGGCGATACGGGACCATGTGGTCCGTGTAGTGAAATATTTTATGACCATGGCGAAGATATTCCTGGTGGGCCACCAGGTACACCTGAAGAAGATGGTGACAGATACATTGAGATCTGGAACCTCGTATTCATGCAATACGATCGCGCTCAAGACGGCACAATGACTCCTCTTCCTAAACCTTCCGTTGATACAGGAATGGGTTTAGAGCGTTTAGCCGCCATTTTGCAAAATGAACATAATAATTATGATATTGATTTATTCCAGCATCTAATCAAAGCAATTCAAGCATTATCAGGTACTGAGGATTCATCACACACATCATTACGCGTGATTGCCGATCATATTCGCTCTTGTGCATTTATGATTACCGATGGCGTACAACCTTCAAATGAAGGTCGCGGCTATGTTTTGCGCCGCATTATTCGTCGAGCCATTCGCCATGGTCATAAACTAGGTTTAAAAGAAGACTTCTTCTATAAATTAGTGACACCACTGGTTAATGAAATGGGTGAAGCCTTTCCTGAATTAGCCAAAGCACAACCTTTGGTTGAACGTGCTTTAAAACAAGAAGAAGCTCGCTTTGCTGACACACTAGATAATGGTCTCAAAATTCTCGAACATGCCATTGATGAAATGGCTGATAAAGAAATTCCCGGTGAAACAGTCTTTTTACTCTACGATACCTATGGTTTCCCGATTGACTTAACGGCTGATATTGCCCGTGAACGCAATCTAACACTGGATGTGGCTGGTTTTGAAAGAGAAATGGAAGCACAACGTACGCGTGCCCGTAGTGCCAGTAATTTTTCTGGCGGTTTATCCGAACAAGTCACTATCGATGGTGAAACCGAATTTCGTGGTTATGACTCAACCCGTCAACAGGCAACTGTGACTAGCATCCTAGTTGATGGCGAACATGTTGACCAACTTCACCAAGGCCAACAAGGCATTATCGTTTTAGACCACAGTCCCTTCTATGCTGAATCAGGTGGTCAAGCAGGCGATTTAGGTCAAATATCGACTGATAATGCTAACTTCGAGGTGACCGATACACGTAAACAAGGTAAAGCCTTCACTCATATTGGTGTCTGTGAAAATGGCGAGTTTAAAGTCGGTGATAATGTTACCGCTCATATCAATGAACACAATCGCTGTGCAACAGAGCTCAATCATTCAGCAACACATTTGCTCCATGCTGCTTTGCAACAGGTTTTAGGTGACCACGTTGCTCAAAAAGGCTCATTAGTTAATGCACAGCGTCTACGCTTTGACTTCTCACATTTTGAACCCGTCAATGATCAACAATTGCATGATATTGAACGTTTAGTGAATCAGCAAATTCGCCTTAACCATGAAGTTGAAACTAATATCATGGCATTGGATGATGCAAAAGCATCAGGTGCAATGGCTTTATTTGGCGAAAAATATGAAGAAGATGTCCGCGTATTAAGCATGGGTGATTTCTCAACTGAATTATGTGGTGGAACTCATGCATCGCGTACCGGCGATATTGGTTTACTAAAAATAACATCCGAAGCAGGTATTGCATCAGGTGTACGTCGTATAGAAGCCGTAACGGCAGAGGCAGCCCTTGATTATGTCGAGACCAATCAAACTCGTTTGAATGAAGTGTCCGCAATAATTAAAGCTAACCCTGACAATGTTGAAGAAAAAACAACGCAACTTGTTCAACGTACCCGTCAACTTGAAAAAGAATTAGATGCATTAAAAGGCAAGTTAGCCAGCAGTGCAGGCAGTGATTTAGCCAGCTCAGCTCAAGAAATTTCAGGTATTAAAGTACTTACGGCACAACTTGAAGGCGCTGATGGCAAAAGCTTACGTGATACTGTAGATCAGCTTAAAAATAAGTTAGGAACTGCGGCCATTATCCTCTCAGCTGTTGATGGCGACAAAATAACCTTAATTGCAGGCGTTACCAAAGATGCTACCGATAAAGTTCGTGCCGGCGATTTGGTCGCTCATGTAGCATCACAGGTAGGTGGCAAAGGCGGTGGTCGTCCCGATATGGCTCAAGGTGGTGGTAACCAACCTGAAAATCTTAGTGCTGCTTTAGATTCAGTTTCAGGCTGGATCAGCTCAAAGTTGGAAGCTTAGAATAATGGCATTAATTGTACAAAAATATGGTGGTACTTCTGTTGGTACGGTTGAGCGTATTCAAGAAGTGGCAAAAAAAATAATAAAGCATCAGCAAGCAGGTGATGATCTCGTTATTGTT
>JBJPGE010000012.1:0-27605 GCA_048595465.1 Methylophagaceae bacterium
GATGGTTATCGCTTATTAACAGAAGCCGAATGGGAATGGTTGGCTCGAAAAGCAAGAAAATCCACACAAAGTCTATTTGTATGGGGTAATGATTATGTCATTCCTAAAGACACCGTTAACATTGCTGATGAATCGGCAAACGGCTCAGTGAAAGTATTCGTATCAAAATATGATGATAGCTTCCAAGGGCTAGCGCCCGTGAAAAGTTTTACTCGCGAAACATCAGGGCTTTATGATCAAGGCGGTAATGTAAGCGAATGGACGCATGACAGCTATTCGATCATGCCGCCCAAATCAGGTAAAGTATTGAATAACCCATTTGATCTGACAACCAGCAACTCACATGTGGTCAAAGGGGCCAACTGGCGCTCTGGCACAATCACTGAACTTAGACCCTCTTTCAAAGAAGGTTTGATTAATTCACGCGATGACCTTGGCTTTAGAGTAGGACGTTATGTATACCCAAACTAGCTGAAGATGCAGGTTTCAGCTAGTTTGGGTATGTATGGAGGAAATTAAATATGAAATTATTCATTCGCAGCTATAAAAAAACGATCATCACAAGTCTATTTATTGCTGCATTAATTATTGTATCTTTACTGGTGCATGATGCCTATGCGGCCAAAGCTACAATAAGCCTTAATTCTCCCGTTTCCTTCCCAGTCGATATCTAAGAGAGCCATTAATATGATGAAAAGTTTTATCGCACTCATTATCTCCATCATCTTCGTGCATATGATCTATATTGGCTATGTTCGACCTGAAGCCAATGCATTCATTGAAATAGCTCAAGAACAAGGGCTAACATCGCCCAGAGAAGTCGTGGTTATATTAAAAGATTATGAACAAGAAATTTGCTTTATCTTAATGCTCTGGGGCTGTTTTCTAATTTCATCTAATTACCGAAAAATATTAAAAACAAAATATCTGTTTTCCGTTGATCTACTAGAACATGAAGAACAGGACAATTTTGATGTGGATAGCATTATCGAAAGACTGGATAAGCAAATACCTGAAGATTGCATGTCTTCACCACTTGTTCAAACACTGCGTTCATCGTTATGGCGTTATGCTTCGACCAAAAACGTGCAAAATCTATCTGATGCCATTGATAGTAACCTTGAATCGCTAGCCGTAAGACAAGATTCTGAAAATACCATGATCCGTTATTTGATCTGGGCGATACCATCTATTGGTTTTATCGGAACAGTACGCGGCATCGGCCAAGCATTATCTCAAGCAGATCAAGCTTTGGCGGGTGATATTGCAGGCATGACCGATAGTCTTGGTGTTGCATTTAACTCAACACTTGTTGCCTTACTCATCAGTATCTTTTTGATGTTTCTTTTTCATCAATTACAACGACTGCAAGACAGTCAAATACTTGATACACAAGAGTATTGTGAAAAGTATTTGCTCAGTCGAATAAAGTAGCCTTACCAGCTTGATTAAGCGCAAACAATCAGAAGGATTTAACCTCGCTTTTCTCGATATTATGTCGTGTGGGCTGGGTGCAATAATCCTTGTTTTTATGCTTGTTAAGCACAATGTAGCAGACTCGTCCATCGAGCTTGATAATCTCAAAAATGATATTCAACAACTCGAAGAGAAAAAGAAAGTAGCACAACAGACATTACAAAATATCACCGCACAACTTGATGAAAATGCCCTAAAAGAAAATTCTGCTAAAGAAGATCTTAAAGCAAAACAATCTCTTTTAAGCCAGGCCAGTGCCGATGTTGAATTAGCTTCTAAAGAATTAGAATTACTTAAAGAAGATATTAAAACGATAACGGTATTAAAGAAGGATGACTTAATCGAAACAAAGCAGGTTCAAGAAGAACATTATCTACTTGGTCTAAAGGTCGAAGGGTCAAAAATTGCCATATTAGTAGACAATAGCGCATCGATGACACACGAAAAATTAATCGACATTATTAAAACAAAAAATGGAACAACTAAAGAAAAACAACAAGCCAAAAAGTGGGTCCGCACTCAAAGAGTAGTTGCATGGTTACTCGCTCGCTTGCCTAAAAATAGTGATGTGGTCGTCGTCGCATTTAATGAAAAAGCAACTAATTTAGGCCCTAAGAGCTGGGCTAAAGCAAGTGGTTCATCAACTATCAACGCTATTTTGTCTGATCTGAATAATTTAGTTCCTGAAGGTGCAACCAATCTGCAACAAGGGCTTCAGGCCATCAACAAATTTTCACCCTCCAATTTGTATATCATCACTGACGGTCTCCCGACCAAAGGCGAATCACGGTATAAAAGCCTGAACCCTTTTGCTAGTTGCAGCTCATTATCGGGTAAATCGAATATCATTTCAGGTGAATGCAGAGTCAAACTATTCAAACAAACAATTAAAGAAAGTGCCAAAAGCAATGTTCAGGTCAATGTTATTCTATTGCCGCTTGAAGGTGACCCCGATGCGACAAATCAATACTGGAGTTGGACAGCAGCAACAGGTGGTCTAGTGCTTAGCCCCGCAGGTAATTGGCCATGAAATTACGTAAAAAAGAGTTTGATGTTTTTAACCTTTCCTTTTTAGATGTCATCTCTTGTGGCTTTGGCGCTGTCATCATTTTGGTGCTCATTTCAAAAACACATGATGATGTTTCAATTATAGGCAAAGGTGAAGTCGAAAGTTTATTAACAACCGTGATCAGCCTTGAAAATGAAATTTCAGCTCTAAAACAAACCTTCGATAGCCAATTATCAGCAACTGACCGCTCAGAAGATGCAAAAAAGCGTCTAGAAATAGCAGCCACTGCAATTGATAATAAAATACAACAACAGAAAACAACGCATTCATCGTTATCAGATTCTGTGCAGGGCCTATCATTAGTGCAATCCACATTAAAACAAGCTTCCATCACCACAAAAAAACCGACCAATAGCATTCGAGATAAAGAAGTAGGGGGAATTCCAGTTGATAGTGATTATGTTATTTTTATTGTTGATACCTCAGGCAGTATGCGACAGATCTGGAGTCGTGTATCAGCAGAAATAATAAATGTGTTAAATATTCACCCCAAGGTGAAAGGTTTTCAAATTCTAAATGATATGGGGGCCCCTATCATATCGGGTTATGATGGCAAATGGATCCCCGATACCCCAAAGAGAAGAAGCAGTGTAATCAAACTATTTAGCAACTGGGGAGCGGTGTCAAACAGTAGCCCGATTGAAGGAATTCAAGTTGCATTATTAAAATATGCTAAACCCAATATTACAACATCCATCTATGTGTTTGGTGACGATTATACCGGCTCATCTTATGACCCCGTTATTAGACAAATTACTAAGAAAAATACATTAGCAAGCTCCGGAAAAAGACTTGCCAGAATCCACGGTATCGGTTTTATTTCTTCGGGAACAACAAATAGATATAGCATATTAATGCGAGAACTCACCAAGCAAAATGGCGGGGCTTTTCTTGCATTACCACTCTAAGGCTAAATTTATTATTTGCAGTTTAACTGGCATATTGATATTGTTCTGTCAGCGCAGGGAACTGGGTTCTAATAATAATTTTAAATGAATGGAGAGTTGTCATGTTGAAAATCATCGGTATGTTATTAATGGCTTTTGGTGCCACGGACTTAATTGGTAGTTATGCCGGTTTTGATTTATGGGGAACATTGGGAATACAGCTTCCTGATGCTATATGGCAATATTCATCGTATATTGAATTAGGTTTAGGTTATGTCCTAATGAAATTAGGTGGCTCTAGTGATGATGCTGAATAACCGTTCAGCTTAAAGGTTCAAATCGGTTTTCCACAAGTCGATTTTAGAAAATAAAAAGCCCCGTTCAAATTAATGAACGGGGCTTTTTTATTCTTAGCTTATTGGTGTTATTTCAAACAGCACCAATAAGTTAGTATTGTTATTTTCAAAAACCAAGGCCTATAATAGTTTCATGCTATATGGATGAGCATTGGGAATTTCTGGAAAAGTATGTAAATAACAAGCTAAGCAAGGAGAAACCAATGAAAGTAATAATCTGGGCATCAATAATTACTATTTGTATTTCCCTAATGGGATGTGGCCACGCTTCAATCGGTTACGAAAGACACTATACCGAAAATGTAACTCATTAAGGATCACAAAATTATCATAATAAAAAGCCCCGTTCAAATTAATGAGCGGGGCTTTTTTTTATAACGACTTAAAATCGTGATTTTTGTCTCTGGCAAAACAGATAAACTTTGAGCACCGGAATGTATGTTAATACATGAGGAGCGGAAAAATATATCTAACGCCGCCAGAGGCTAAAAGCGCGGTTTTAATTACATCATGCCGCCCATTCCACCCATACCGCCGCCCATATCAGGCATCGCAGGAGCAGCTTCTTGTGGCGCTTCAGCGACCATTGCTTCTGTTGTTAGCATTAAGCCAGCAACTGAGCCTGCATTTTGTAATGCAGTACGTGTTACTTTTGTTGGGTCAAGAATACCCATATCGATCATATCGCCATATTCACCTGTTGCAGCATTGTAACCATAGTTACCTTTACCTGCAGAGACTGCATTCAATATAACAGAAGCTTCTTCGCCTGCATTGCTTACAATTTGACGTAAAGGCTCTTCCATTGCGCGACGTGCAATTGTGATTCCGGCATCTTGATCGGTGTTATCACCTTTCAATTTACCTAAGCTACCTTCAGCACGAACCAATGCAACACCACCGCCAGCAATGACACCTTCTTCAACTGCTGCGCGCGTGGCATGTAATGCATCTTCAACACGTGCTTTTTTCTCTTTCATTTCCATTTCTGTCGCTGCGCCAACTTTGATTACTGCAACACCGCCCGCTAATTTAGCAACACGTTCTTGTAATTTTTCTTTATCGTAATCAGAAGAAGATTCTTCAATTTGAGCACGAATTTGTTCAACACGTGCAGTGATATCCGAGGCAGAACCTGTGCCATCAATAATGGTTGTATTTTCTTTGCTGATTTGAATTTTCTTCGCTTGACCAAGATCATCTAATGTCACTTTCTCAAGGCTTAAACCTACTTCTTCAGAAATCACGACGCCGCCTGTTAATGTAGCGATATCTTGTAACATTGCTTTACGACGGTCACCAAAGCCAGGTGCTTTAACCGCACATACTTTAACAATACCACGCATGCTATTTACAACAAGTGTTGCAAGCGCTTCACCTTCAATATCTTCTGCAATAATCAATAGAGGACGGCTTGCTTGTGCAACCGCTTCTAGTGTTGGTAATAATTCACGAATGTTTGAAATCTTTTTGTCGAATAGCAATACAAATGGGTTATCTAAATCTGCAGCCATTGTTTGTTGGTCGGTTACGAAGTAAGGAGATAAGTAACCGCGATCGAACTGCATGCCTTCAACTACGTCTAATTCGTTGTCGAAACCGCTGCCATCTTCAACTGTAATAACGCCTTCTTTACCTACTTTTTGCATTGCTTCAGCAATGATGCCACCTACAGATGCATCAGAGTTTGCAGAAATTGTACCTACTTGAGCAATGGCTTTATCATCGTCACATGGAGATGACATGCCTTTTAATTCTTCCACTGCTGCGCCAACTGCTTTATCAATACCGCGTTTTAAATCCATTGGATTCATACCGGCCGCAACCGCTTTCATGCCTTCACGCAAAATAGCTTGTGCTAATACCGTTGCAGTTGTAGTTCCGTCACCAGCTGCATCAGAGGTGTGAGAAGCAACTTCTTTCACCATTTGTGCGCCCATGTTTTCGAATTTATTATCTAACTCGATTTCTTTAGCAACAGAAACACCATCTTTAGTAATTGTTGGTGCACCGTAACTCTTATCTAAAATAACGTTACGACCTTTAGGGCCCAAT
Organism: Methylophagaceae bacterium; assembly: GCA_048595465.1. Lineage (GTDB taxonomy): Bacteria > Pseudomonadota > Gammaproteobacteria > Nitrosococcales > Methylophagaceae. Next base: position 5,844 of record JBJPGE010000012.1, read on the forward strand.
GTTACTTTTACCGCATCAGCCAAGATGTTTACACCGTTGACCATTAAACTACGCGCATCTGCGCCAAATTTGACTTCTTTTGCAGCCATGATTTATTCCTCTTTAATATTCTTTATAATTATTTTTCAATAACGGCAACGATATCGTCTTCACGCATCACAAGTAACTCTTCACCATCAACTTTAATTTCTGTTCCGGCATATTTACCAAATAAGATTTGATCGCCAACGCTTACATCTAAAGCGCGAACATCGCCAGAATCAGTAATTTTGCCTTTACCTGCAGCAATAATTTCACCACGAACTGGCTTCTCAGCTGCATTATCAGGGATAACAATACCGCCTGCACTCATAGTTTCTTCTTCCATGCGACGAACGATCACACGATCATGTAGGGGACGAATATTCATTGATATTTCCTTAAAAAATGTCTAAAAATGATTTACTAAAAAAATCTAGTAGCCTTAATATGGGGTATAAAAAAGAGACTTCAAGGGGAAAGTACTATTTATTTTAAGCGTGGTTCACCATCATTATCCACAACCTCACCTTCAATGATTGTCGGATCTGAATGACCACTACTTGTAAAGCCGCTCTGAACAAAAGTAGCATTTTGTAATTTTCGACCAATTATCCATCGTCGCACGGGCGGAATTAATAACAAAAAGCCAAATGCATCAGTAAAGAAGCCCGGTGTTAATAGCAAGACACCACTAAGCGCCAGCGCAAAACCTTCCATCATTTCCATTGCTGGGAGAGCCCCTTTTAATAGGTTTGATTGTGCTCGCAATAATGTTGATGCACCCTGAATACGCAGTAGCCCCGCACCAATAACAGCTGTACTGACAACAGCAAAAATCGTCCATCCTGCACCAATCACGTCTCCTACTTTAATGAGGAAGTAGATTTCTACTAATGGCACGAATAAAAATAAGATAAATAATAACCGAAACATAAGATTGCCTGTTTAATCATATAGTGCATTTATATATTGTGGCATACAGGTCATTTTTCAAGCCCTAGATTTACAACTGTTATCCTGTTGTAAAATAGCCGCATAAGCCGCCATTGATATTATTTTTGTCAATTGTAATGATTTTGAAATATATAATCGTTATTGTGTGCGAACTCAGAATTGATTTTTGTACTTAATTTATCACCTTACTAAACTTATAAGGATAGTATTTATGAAACTTAAACTTTCATCTCTATTCATTGCTAGCGCTTTGTTTGGCGCAGCTATCACGCCTGTACAAGCAAGTAGTGATGCAATGCTTGAGCTATTAAAAGTCTTGCGCGATAAAGGCACGATCAGTGCGCAAGATTATGAATTATTAGCTAATGCTGCCAAAGCAGACAAAGAGGCGCTTAATGCTATTGACACTAAAGCAGATAAAGCTAGCGATATTGGTGTGAAAGTAACGACTAAGGGCAAACTAAAGGTCGAAAGCACTGATGGCAATTGGTCTTTTCAACCTATCGGCCGTGTAATGTGGGATGCATTATCGGCTGATGCCGATTCAAATACTTCAGGCGATGACTTCGATGGCACCGAATTACGGCGTGCTCGTTTAGGGTTCCAAGGCTCAGTCTACGATTGGGGTTATAAGTTTGAAGGTGACTTCGCTAAAGGCGATACATCCATTAAAGATGCCTATATTAGCTACGGCACTAACTTTGGTGATACTAAATTTGGCTTAAAATTAGGTCAGTCGCATATCCCATTCGGTCTTAATACTAAAATCAGCTCTAAATACATGAGCTTTATGGATCGACCGCTCTTTGCTGATAGCACTGTTTCTCCTGCACGTGAATCAGGAGCGGTTATAGCATTAGCCGCAAAAAATTATCGCTGGTCAGTGTCTTCCGGCGTTACATTTGGCTCAATCAAAGATGGTCATACAAACGAAGATGACCGAGGAACAACCTTTGCATTGCGCGGCTCTTTCGTACCCTATATGACAGATAAAAATCACTTATTACAGATCGGTGCTGGTTATATGAATAGGAGTGATAATGATAGTCAGCTCTCCTTTAAGCAACATTTAGTAGCCCATAAAGATAACACCTCAATTAAATCAGGTTCTATCTCTGCGGGTAATTATGACGGTTCCGATGCCTTTACAATAGATGCCTTAGGTGTATTTGGTTCGTTCCATGCAATGGCTGAATACCTCGACTATACGGCAGATAGTAACTTATCAAACAATGATATTGATATCGATGGTTATGCTATTGAGGCAGGTTACTTCTTAACAGGCGAATCTTTGAAATGGAAAAAAGGCTACACCTCAGGTATAACGCCTAAATCTTCATATGGCGCATGGCAAATTGCCGCCCGTTTTGAAAACTTAGAAATTGATGATAGCAATGTGGCTGGTGATGATGAAGCGAAGAAATGGACCATTGGTCTGAACTATTACCCAACTCAAAATATTCGCTTAATGCTAGATTACGATAAAGTCATCTCTTGGAAACAAGATGGCTCTGACACTGACCAAGAACCCTCTGCACTTAAATTCCGTGCTCAAGCCCATTGGTAAAAACCAGATTTCTCCTCGAACTTAAGCCCTGTCTCTGGCGGGGCTTTTTTATTTATATGGATTGGTAATTGTAAATAACGCTAACTATTTAACATTTTTATTTAGAAACTAAGATTCAATCCTGATAAAATACCTGCTTCAAATCTATCGATACGGAAATACCACGTGAAAATACTATTTTCAGTTTTACTTATTACCTTCCAATTACTCATGTCTACATCTAGTTTTGCAGCAACACGTTATGTTTCTGAAGAGCTTGAAATTACCATGCGAACGGGACAAGGTGTTAAGTTTGGTATTAGCCGAATGCTGACCAGTGGCGCTAAATTATCTGTTATCGAAAATAATAAATCTAGTGGCTATTCTAAAGTGCGCACCGAAAGTGGCAAGGTAGGCTGGGTATTAACACGCTATTTAAGCAATGAGCCTAGTTCACGCAACCGTGCCATTGCTAGTTCTCAGAGAGTGGCTAATCTTGAGCTGGAAATTGCAAAATATAAAGAAGAACTTCAATCTCTATCCGTACAAAACTCAAATTCCGGCTCTGAAAACCTATCGTTAAAAGAAACCTCTCAGCGCTTAAGCAAAGAATTGGATGATCTTCGCAGAACGGCATCGAGCGCTGTTGCTTTAGATAATGAAAATCGTCAATTAAAAGAAAAACTGCAGCAAATTAACCATGATATGCAAGCCGTCATTATTGAAAATAGTGCTTTGAAAGGCAGTGATTCTAAACGTTGGTTTTTAATTGGTGCGGCGGTACTCTTTGGAGGGTTATTGTTAGGGTTAATTATTCCCCGTTTACGATTCCGCAAAAAAGAAAGCTGGTAGGCTGACAATGACAGGCTTGGCTCTGCAATAGCCAATCTATATTAGGTTTACATTTTTCTCTCTAGAATATCTTTAACTTCTTCAAAAGATTTTGTAAATCGCTTGAGCCCTTTTTTCGCGGCATCGACACCCTCTGATTGATGTTTTTCAAGAAGTCTTTTCGCTATTTGATACATGCGATCATGCGATCTTTGCAACTGCTCAATCCATCTAGCTTCAAACACATGATCTTTTCGTAAACGTTCAATCCAGATCCCTAGATGACATCTATTTAAATAAGATCCTAAGTTTCTATTCTCTGTTCCCAATACTTTATTAATTTTGTTGAACCAATGCTCTGTCGTCAATTTGAGCATCGTTATCTTTTCTTCTTGCAGTGTAAGCTGACTACCACCGTATGCCATCCAGCGTAGATTAGGCGTGTAACTTTCAATCCACGGCGCTATGTCCGCAGCGGGGAGCGGCCAAGCTATTCCTTCACCTTGCGCATTTTCACACCCCATAATAAGCAGCATTATTCCTACCGCTTCATTTTCTACTCCTTCCGCGATGATGTTACGATTGAAAGCCTGCGCCAAACCAATTACACCCTCGATAATACTGTAATCACTGGGGTCATCCAATAAGTCTCGTACAAAAGTTTGATCTATTTTTATCGTGTTGGCCGACAAATTCCTGATATGCGTTAATGAAGAATAACCTGTGCCAAAATCATCTAATGCGACGTCTACTCCCAAGACATTTTGACACGTTTTAATAATTCCGCTAATGGCAGTAATATCTTTTAAAACACTGCTCTCTAATATCTCTAATTGCAGATCGTGCGAATCAATAGTGGGATGCAAATCTAATGCATCACTCACCTGATCAAAGAAAGTAGGCGAAAGTAAGTGGTGAGATGAAATATTAACGCTCACTTGAAGGTGTATACCTTGTTTTTGCCAAAGATCAAGCTGGTCCAAAGCCGCATTGATGACCCATTCTCCTAACTCTATCTCTAAATCAGTTCCTTCAAGGGAAGGTAAAAAGTCTAAGGGTGGAATAAGTCCTTTTTCAGGATGATTCCAACGTACCAATGCTTCAACACCTAAGATTTTTCCCGTTTTCATATTTACTTTGGGCTGATAATATAAACACATTTCATTACTTGATAATGCATGACGTATTTCGTCGAGCTGATGATGTCTTTGAATAATTTGAAGATCATCCAATGCATTAAATAAATGAAAGCGATTGCGCCCTGCCAACTTAGCTTGATACATTGCCTGATCAGCATGCCGCATTAATGTATCTCTATTTTCATCATCAATCGGATAAAGTGTTACACCTGTGGATGCTGTTATTTTATGAGGGTAACCGTTAATAATATAAGGTCTAGCCAGCGCATAATGGAGACGATCTAATAATTGCTCACAATGTGCAAATGACTCAATATCGCCCAACAATATTGCAAATTCATCCCCACCCTGACGAGAAACAGTGTCCTCTACTCTAATGCTAGAACTGATTCGCTCCGCTACTTCAACTAGTAATTTATCCCCAACATCATGACCATATTCATCATTAATCGGTTTAAAACTATCTAAATCCAAAAAACAAACAGCTAATAATGTATTGTTCCGATTACTATGCGCAACCGCTTGAGAAAAACGGTCGGCAAATAATGTTCTATTGGGCAGTTTCGTCAGTGCATCATAATGAGCCATATACTCAAGCGCATTTTGTTGCTCTTTGATTTTTGTAATATCTGAGAACAAACAAACATAGTGCGTTGTAGTCTCGCCGTCTTTCAACGCTGAAATCGTAATCATTTCAGCGAATAGTTCACCATTTTTCTTTCGGTTCCAGATTTCTCCTTGCCAGTGTCCATCTTCAACAATCGACTTCCACATTTCGGCATAAAATTCTGCATCGTGTTTCCCCGAACTCAGCATATTAGGGTTATTGCCAATGGCCTCTTCACGGCTATAGCCTGTTATAACACTAAAGGTTGGGTTAACATCAACGATGGTCCCTTTAGTATCAGTAATAACAATTCCTTCATGTGCATCGCTAAATACTTTAGCCAATAGATATTGTTCAGCTTGCGCTTGTTTTCGCTCTGAAATATCTCGAATGAAGGCATTAAACTCATAACTTCCTTTAATTTTTATAGCTGAAATCGTCAACTCAATTGGGAACTCGTGACCTCGATGATGCAAAGCTTCTATTTCAATAACTTTGTTGAGAATGGTCCCCTCTTTTGTTTTAAGGAAATTAGCCAGCCCCTTACGGTGCGCCGCACGATATCGATCGGGTATAATAAGTTTGTATACAAGGCTCCCTTTTGCCTCACTCGCAGACCAACCAAACATCTCCTCAGCCCGTACGCTCCAGCTAATAATTTCACCTTTTGAATTACACCGAACTAAGGCATCAAATGCCGAGTCTACAATGGCGTGAATTCTAGCTTTATCTCCCTTCTCTTGTTCAATCAGTCGATCTAATTTTGCTATCGTTTGTTTGTATCGTAGTAGATGCGGAAGCAAAATTGCCAACGCTATAATCATAATAGCTACAACACTTACCATAATAGTAAGTGTTTCTGAACCTATTCCCATTACGATTCCGCTTAAATTTATAGGCGAAAATTCAACCGCTAGCATTGCGGTGTAATGCATGCTTGAAATGGCGAGTCCCATTACTGTGGCACTCAATACCTGTGCCTTACTAATAAATTGATACTGTTGTTGATTTGTAGCTTGATGTTTTATTCTTAGGGCAATCGTTGCAATCACTACTGCCTCAATAAGAGATAAGTAGAATAAAAATGGATCATGATACATTGTTGCATCCAGTCTCATCGCCGCCATACCAATGTGGTGCATCAGCCCTATACCCGCACCTAACAATAAACCATCTCGTAGCAAATTGATTCGCGTATAGCTTGGCTTTGCCATCATCCATAGCACCACAACGGAAGCGGCAATGGCTGGTATTACAGAGATGAGTGTTATTGTGACATCATAAACAACAGGAACAGGTAAGCTAAGTGCTAGCATGCCAATAAAATGCATAGCCCATATACCGAAGCCCATTGTCAGTGCACCAAAAATTGTCCATATAATTTTGTGTGATTTACGTGATGCAGCATAAATCCGCTCTGCTACGCCAAATGCCGTAAATGAAGAAACGATCGCAATTAAAACAGATAAAATAACTAATGGAGTGCTGTACGTTTGCTCCATTACAATATCTGATAAAGCATGCTGGTGGTTCATAAAAAGCATTGTGCTTCCTCTATCGTTTCAGCTGTTCAAGATCCCTTACCGCCCCTTTTGAAGCAGAGGTGGTTAATACTGCATAGGCTTGTAAGGCTAAGCTCACTTCACGTTCACGCCCCACAGGCGTCCACGCATCATCCCCTTTTGCATCCATGATCATTCGACGTTGTGTTAATTCGTCATCCGTTAAATCGACTTTAATAATGCGATTAGGAATATCAATGATGATCGTATCCCCTTCTTCAACTAAGCCAATATTGCCGCCTTCTGCCGCCTCAGGGGACGCGTGACCAATAGATAGGCCTGACGTTCCACCGGAGAATCGTCCATCGGTTAATAAGGCGCACGCTTTGCCTAATCCTTTTGATTTTAAATAGCTGGTTGGGTATAACATTTCTTGCATACCGGGACCACCTTTTGGGCCTTCGTAACGGATTAACACCACATCACCTTCTACAATTTGTTCCGTTAAAATAGCGGTTACAGCATGATCTTGTGATTCAAAAATTCGTGCCGGGCCAGAGAATGTTAAATTATCATCATCCACACCTGCCGTTTTAACAATGCAGCCTTCAAGGGCAATATTGCCAAATAGCACGGCTAAACCACCATCTTGACTATACGCATGTTTTATATCACGAATGCAGCCGTTCTCACGATCTATATCTAAACTTGGCCAGCGCGTTGCTTGGCTGAAAGCTACTTGAGTTGGGATGCCTGCTGGCCCTGCCAAGAAGCGTTGTTTTGCTACTTCACTATTACCTCGAACAATATCCCACTCAGCTAAGGCATCAACCAAGCTTGCACTATGAACCGTTGGTAAATCAGTATGTAATAAATCACCTGCCGCCAATTCTGCCAAAATACTAAATACACCACCGGCACGGTGAACATCCTCCATATGGTATTCAGGTGTTGCAGGCGCGACTTTACATAAATTCGGGATTTTACGTGACATGCGATCGATATCATCCATAGTAAAATCGACGGCACCTTCATGTGCGGCAGCTAATAAATGCAATACCGTGTTGGTTGAACCGCCCATCGCAATATCTAATGCTGTCGCATTTTCAAATGCCGCTTTCGTTGCAATTGAACGTGGCAAAGCACTTTCATCATCTTGTTCATAATACCGCTTTGCAAGATCAACAATAGTACGACCCGCTTCTAAAAATAATTCTTTGCGATCCGCATGTGTGGCTAATAATGATCCATTCCCAGGAAGCGATAAACCTAAGGCCTCTGTCAAACAGTTCATCGAGTTTGCAGTGAACATGCCTGAACATGAGCCACAGGTTGGACACGCACTACGCTCTATCTGTGCAACTTCTTCATCACTAACATGTTCATCAGCCGCTTGCACCATAGCATCAACAAGATCCAGCTTCACATCTTTTCCTGCTAATCTAGTTTTACCTGCCTCCATTGGGCCACCAGATACAAAAATCACTGGAATATTTAATCGCAAAGCGGCCATCAGCATGCCTGGTGTGATTTTGTCACAGTTGGAGATACATACGATCGCGTCAGCACAATGTGCATTAACCATATACTCCACTGAATCGGCAATAATATCGCGCGATGGCAAACTGTATAACATGCCGCCATGGCCCATCGCGATACCGTCATCCACTGCAATGGTATTAAATTCTTTGGCTACACCGCCCGCCTTTTCTATTTCACGCGCGACTAGCTGTCCCATGTCTTTTAAATGCACATGGCCTGGCACAAATTGCGTAAAGGAGTTAGCAATAGCAATAATCGGCTTATTAAAATCATCATCTTTCATGCCCGTTGCACGCCACAGTGCACGTGCGCCGGCCATATTTCGGCCTGCGGTTGATGTTTTTGAGCGATATACTGGCATGGTTTTCTCCAACTAAATCTGTCTTGTGGCTTGTGTTAAGCCTTGGCTGATATAATGAAGCCTATTTTACCACAGGAAGAGACATTCCAAAGATGGCATTCACTACATCTTCAACTGACATTAAAACCACTACAGACTGGTTTCGATCGGCTGCACCTTATATTCATGCTCATCGTGGTGCCACCTTTGTTATTGCACTTGATGGTGACACAGTTGCCTCCACAGGATTTGCCACCTTAATCCACGATATTGCCTTGCTCAATAGCTTGGGGATCAAACTTATCGTTACTTTCGGCGCGCGCCAACAAATTGCTACCGGTTGCGAAACTGCAGGAATTACTGCGCAATATCATCAAGACCTAAGGGTGACTGATGATGCCAGCCTCGCGATTGTAATCAATATTATCGGCACTTTAAAAACCCAAATCCAAGCACAGTTTTCTTTTGGCCTACCTAATACTCCGATGAGTGATGCCAAAATCCGCTGCACCAGTGGTAATTTTATTACCGCACAACCTATGGGCATAAAAGAGGGCATTGATTTTCAACATACCGGCAAAGTACGGAAAGTAGATGTTGAAGGTATTCAAGCACAGTTGGAGCAAGAAAATATCGTGTTGTTAGGTCCATTAGGCTATTCCTCCACAGGAGAAGTGTTTAACCTATCCGCCGAATCGATTGCCACCGAGGTTGCAAGCAAAATGGGAGCAGATAAACTTATTTTCATCGGTGATCTAACAACAAGTCTTCCTCGTGAATTAACATTATCACAAGCCAAAGAAATGCTTGAAAAAGAAAATAACCACCTTCTTCTATCTGCTACATCCGCATGTTCTGCAGGCGTCCATCGTGTTCACTTAATTGATCACACTCTTGATGGCGCGTTATTACAAGAATTATTTAGCCATGACGGTGTGGGCACACTTATTTCAAAAAAGCCTTTTGAAAATACGCGTCCCGCAACCGAGCAGGATATCAGCGGTATTTTAGAGTTAATTGCACCGCTCGAGGCGAATGGTACATTGGTACCACGCTCACGCGAACAACTGGAAACTGAAATGAGTTTTTTCACCGTAATGGAACGTGATAACAGCATTGTGGCTTGCGCCGCCTTATATCAATATCCAGACAGTGACACTGCTGAACTTGCTTGCCTTGCTGTCGATCCTGATTATCGTGGAGCGGGCCGTGGTCAGTATTTATTCGACACTATCGAAAGCCAAGCACGTGAAACAGGGGTAACAAATCTCTGCGTGCTCACAACCCAAACTGCGCACTGGTTTTTAGAGCAAGGTTTCCTGACAGCGGAGATTGATGATTTACCCATGGCTCGGCAAAGTTTATATAACAATCAGCGCAATGCTAAGGTTTTCAAAAAGAACTTAGTCTAGATTCGCGCTTTTTTCTGATTTTGATTATCGACACGTTTCTTATAGTCAGGGAAAAGTAGCGGTGCTAGTTCATGCAACGCTTTCTCATATACTCGACGTTTAAAAAACACAATCTCTTTGGCTGGCATCCAATAATCTACCCAGCGCCAGTCATCAAACTCGGGTTTATCATAACCATCAAGCTTCACATCGGTCTCGTTGCCAATAAAGCGTAATAAAAACCAGCGTTGCTTTTGGCCAATACACATTGGTTTATTACCTAGGCGCAAATAACGTTTAGGCAAACGATAGCGCAACCAACCACTGGTCGCACCAATGACTTCAACATGTTCAGGCGCCAGACCCACTTCTTCCATCAGTTCACGATAAACTGCCTGCTCCGGTGTTTCTTCAGGTTTTATGCCGCCTTGAGGAAATTGCCACGAGTCATGCTGCGCACGTTGCGCCCAAAGTACTTGATTTTGTTGGTTGCAGAGAATAATCCCCACATTAGGTCGAAACCCATCTTTATCAATCACAGCCCTTAATCTCTCGTTAGAAAAAGCATTTCTCTAACGTCATAATTTTTCAATACTGTCTAGATTAGACAATGCACTCGCAGTATGCAATCCATTTTGGATTATAATTAGATTTATTTTACTTATCAGATCGTAAATTTTTATGGCTTTAGCAATTTTTGATTTAGACAATACTCTGCTCGGCGGCGATAGCGATTATTTGTGGGGCGAATTTTTAGTTGAACAGCACATTGTTGACGGCAAGTCTTATCAGCAAGCGAATCAGGATTTTTACGATCAATATCTGGCTGGAACAATGGATATTTTTGAATTTCTAGCTTTTCAGCTCAAACCGCTTGCGGATAACTCAATGTCGGATTTACTCGCATGGCGCAAACAGTATCTAAAAGAAAAAATAGAACCCATCATTTTAGATTCAGGCCGAAAATTGATTGCATATCACCAAAACAGGGGCGACACGACACTCATTATTACAGCGACGAACAGTTTTATTACCATGCCCATTGCTGAAAACCTTGGCATTAGCAATTTAATTGCCACTGAACCAGAAATGACGGATGGCGTTTATACCGGCAAGGTCGATGGCACTCCCTCATATCAATACGGCAAAGTAGAACGCTTAGAATCGTGGTTATATGATCAGCAGCTATCTCTAGCTGGCAGTTATTTTTATAGTGATTCTCATAATGATTTACCGCTGTTAAAGCTTGTTGAAAATCCAGTGGCCGTAGACCCTGATCCCAAATTGAACGCTATTGCGAAACAACAAGACTGGCAAGTTATCACTTTAAGATAGAGCCTCTACCTAATAATTGGTACAATTACCGATTAAATTATTTAAGATCAGGCCGAACAATATGGAATGGGAAGTTGTTATTGGGTTAGAAATTCACGCCCAACTCGCCACCAAAAGTAAAATTTTCTCCAGCGCATCTACTGCCTACGGTGCAGAGCCTAATACTCAAGCATGTGCTGTAGATTTAGGCTTGCCCGGTGTGTTGCCCGTGCTTAACCAACAAGCGGTAAAAATGGCCATTAAATTCGGCTTGGCGATTGATGCTGAAATGGCCGAACGTTCGGTCTTTGCCCGCAAAAACTATTTCTACCCTGATTTGCCAAAAGGCTACCAAATTAGTCAATTTGAATTACCCATTGTTGGCAAAGGTAAGCTGACGATTGAGTTAGAAGATGGTACTGAGCGCATTATTGGTATCACTCGTGCGCATTTAGAAGAAGATGCGGGCAAATCTATTCATGGCCACACGCAAGGTCAAACAGGTGTTGATTTAAATCGCGCTGGTACACCATTATTAGAAATTGTTTCTGATCCTGATATGCGCAGCGCTAAAGAAGCGGTTGCCTATATGAAAAAAATTCACACACTGGTGCAATACCTGGAAATTTGTGACGGTAATATGGCAGAAGGTTCATTCCGTTGCGATTCTAATGTATCGGTTCGCCCGACAGGCCAAAAAGAATTAGGCACACGTGCAGAATTAAAAAACATTAACTCGTTCCGCAATGTTGAGCGCGGAATAAATGTTGAGATTGAACGCCAAATTGAATTAATCGAAGATGGCGGCACCGTAGTACAAGAAACGCGTTTATACGATGCCGATAAAAATGAAACGCGCTCGATGCGCAGCAAAGAAGAAGCCAACGATTATCGCTATTTCCCTGATCCAGACTTATTGCCTGTTGTGCTAGAGCCTGAAATGATAGATGAAATGCGAGCAAGCTTGCCTGAGTTGCCTGATGTTAGGCGTGACCGCTTTGTATCTGATTTAGGCTTGTCTCGCTATGATGCATCGGTACTCACCAGTAGCCGCGACTTAGCCCATTATTTTGAAGCCGTGTTAAAAGCTTCTGATAATAACGATCCTAAATTATGTGCCAACTGGATCATCACTCAACTTTCAGGCGCATTGAATAAAGCAAGTTTAGACATTAACGATTCACCAATCAGCGCTAAACAACTGGCGGGCTTATTAGTTCGCATCAGTGACAATACGATTTCAGGAAAAATTGCTAAGCAAATATTCGATGTTTTATGGGATGGTGTAGGCGATGATGCTGATAGTATTATTGAAGAAAAAGGACTAAAACAAGTGACTGACTCTGGCGCTATTGAAGCCATTGTTGATGAAGTAATTGCCAATAATACCGATCAAGCAGAGCAATATCGCGCGGGTAAAGAACAATTACTAGGCTTCTTTGTAGGTCAAGTAATGAAAGCCTCAAAAGGCAAAGCCAACCCTGCACAAGTAAATGAAATTTTAAAAGCTAAACTAGCAGGTTAAATCATTCATTAATCTTGCGCCCACAAAAAAGGCTGTGTTCATTACTGAACACAGCCTTTTTTATCTAGCTCTAGCAGAGTTTTAGCTACCAGATATCATTGCAGATAGTTTACCTGATACTAGACCAAATACCGCACCTACGATAATTGATATAGACATCACAACAACAGGATTAGCTGTTGATAATGCAGTAACGCTACCGCCACCCGTTAACGCAAGTGCTGCTGTTAACGCAAAACCGTATACCGCTGCAGGAATTGTTGAAAATGCAGGAATCGATGCCAACATTACCAATACAAATACCATTAGACCCACTGCAACAGGTGCTGCTAAGCCGCCTAGAGGTAAAATGCCTGCTAAGAACAATGCCACTCCAGCTAATACCGCACCTAAGATACCGCAGATAATTGTGCTTCGTAATGCCGCGCTATCGCCGCCACTGTGGAAGAAAGCACCCCAAGCAACAAAAATACCCCAGATAACAACCAAACCTGATAATGGACCAAATGCAAGCCATGTTGCAACGCCACCTAAACCACCAATACTTAACGCTAATGGAAACATAATTTTCTCTCTCTCTTATATATTTAAAGTAAATAATTTATATAGGCAAACTCTTCACGGTTTTCTGCCCAGAATATTCAAAACAACTCTTTTGAGAACCAAGTCACAAACCCAGGCTCAGGGTGTAATGAAACATATTATTATTTGTTTTTCAAGTTTATTGTTTACAGGGGACTCTATGCTAAATTGAGTAAATTTGCCCGCATCCCACCGCGGCTATGCTTTTACTCATAATTTTTAGCCCATTCGACCAAGACGGTAGCGCCCCCCTAGAATTAGGGTAAAACCATAAAGAATGTATTTTTATCCTCAAAAATTATAACTACCGCTCTTTTACTTTTAAATTGAGCTTCCCATAACGCAAAAGATTGAGTTAGTATCACCTTATCATTTAACCCGACTTAATCTTTAGGCAACATTAATTATGAAGTTTCAGCAAGAACATTTACCGGCCAAAGCAGCGCTCAGTAAACTACCTTCAAAATCACCTTTGCCCGATGCTAACTGGGTACTCGTATTTACTTCTTCTAGCCGATTAAAAGAACGGGGCTTTACTAAAACATTACAAAAACGTTATCCCAATGCTGAAATAATTGGCTGTAGCACATCTGGAGAGATCAACTCTGAAGGTGCGCACGATGATAGTGTGCAAATTACAGCCATGCTTTGGGAGCGAAGCACACTCAAATTTCTGGCTAAACCTATCAATACCATGGCGCAATCACATGCTTTAGGGGCTCAAATTGCCAGCGAGTTACAGCAACCCGACTTGAAAGGCGTGTTTCTATTAAGTGACGGCTTGAATATTAATGGTTCGGAACTGGTTGAGGGCGTCCAAGAGGTTTTATCAAACATCCCTATTACGGGTGGCCTAGCGGGTGACGGTACCGATTTCAAACAAACGCTGTTACTTCACAATGACCAAGTACATGACCGTATTGTTATTGCCGTAGGCATTTATGGTGAACATGCGATCGTTACTAGCGGCGAAGATGGTGGCTGGAAGCCTTATGGCCCGCCACGTAAAGTGACCCGTTCTATAAAAAATGTTGTTTATGAGCTTGATAATAAACCCGCGTTGCCCCTATACAAAATGTATATAGGTCAACATTACGCCAATGGTTTGCCCGCTTCAGGTTTAGATTTTCCTTTTGCCATTATGGCTGAGGACAAAAGCGTTACCGTAATAAGAACTGTAGCAGCAGTAAATGATACTGATAATAGTATGTCATTTTTTGGTAACGTTAATGAAGGTTCGACTATTCGATTTCTTAGATCAGATCATGACAGACTTGTTAATGCGGCCAGTGATGCAGCAACTCAAGTTCTGAACAAGGGCATTAACCTTAACGATAAGGCACTAGCCATTTGCGTGAGCTGTGTGGGTAGAAAGCTGGTTATGAAAGAACAACTTTCTGATGAAGTCTTTGCCGTGCAACGTCTACTAGGGGTACAAACAGGTATCACTGGCTTTTATTCTTATGGTGAAATTTGCTCAGGTGATGATGATGGGCATAGCGCTCTACATAATCAAACGATGACTATAGCTTATTTAAGTGAGCATATGGTTTAGATTTAATCACACTTTGTAACTAAAAAAACGGCTGATTTTATCAGCCGTTTTTGTTTTGGTTCTTATTACTGCCAGTAACGCTGATTACCTCATTCTAATCACTAGTCAACTCTCTTGCTGCAGCTAATAAAGCCAATCTTGCAATAACGCCATAAGCATAAAATCGATTGGGCTGAGTATCTGGCAGGCCTTGCTTATCCGGTGTATTGCACGGCTCTGAAAAAGCCAACGGCTCAAAATGCATCCCTGGCGCATTTAAATTCTCATTAACGCCTCGACTTGTGTGTACGCGATAAAAACCACCCACTACGAAATGGTCCATCATATAAACAACCGGTTCCGCCACGGCTTCTTCATCACCCAGCGTTTCAAAGGTATAAACGCCTTCTTGTATAAGCACATTATCAACCACTAGCCCTTCTTTAGCTGAAGCCATTTTTGAGCGTTGCTTACGGTTGAGGCTCATCACATCATCTGCACTTTTTACTGTCATTATGCCCATTCCGTAAGTGCCTGAATCTGCTTTCACAATCACAAAAGGTTCTTTATCTATACCGTATTCATCATATTTTTTTTGTATAGATACCAACATACTGGCAACATTACTTGCTAAACATTCGCTACCATTTTTATCCATAAAATCAACCTCGCCACATTGGAGAGAAAGCGGTGAAACAAGCCAAGGATCAATATCAATTTGTTTAGCGAATTCTTCAGCCACCGTTTGGTAATGTGTAAAATGGTCCGATTTTTTTCTATCCGACCACCCAGCTACTAAAGGCGGTGTAAGCTTTTGTTCTAGGCCTTCTAAAATCGCGGGGCGTCCGCCCGATAAATCATTATTTAGCAACACCAAACAGGGTGAAAAATTACCTACTGAAATCCTATTTCCACTTCTCGTTAAAGCCTCTAAACGGCATTTTTTTCCAGAAGGTAAATCAATAATTAACGGTTCCGTTATATCATCGCGCAAACTACCTATTCGCGCCTCTAACCCCGCCTGTTCAAAAATTTGTCTCAGCGTTTCTAAACTTTCTAAATAAAATAAGTTTCGAGTGTGATTCTCAGCCACAATAAGTACTTTTCTGGCCCGTGGACAAATACGTTCAACCGCAGATTGAACAGCTTGAATACATAACGGCATAAAATCAAGATTAAGATTGTTAAAGCCCGCCGGGAATAAATTTGTATCCACCGGCGCCAATTTGAACCCTGCGTTACGTAAATCTACAGAAGCATAAAATGGCGCCGGAGTCGCTAACCATTGCTCCCTTAACCATGCTTCCACCTGCATCTGCTGCTTAAGTAGATGAGCCTCAAGCCGCAATAACGGGCCTTTTAAAGCGGTTGTTAAGTGCGGGACACCAGAAATCATATTGTTTACCAACCTATAAAATAGTGAATGAAAAGCAGGGAATACACTATAAATCACCACATTACCGTAGCTTCCATTGCCCATCGCTGCCATTACTTATTTTTCTTTTCGTGACTAAAGTATAACTTTTCTTGTGTTGTTACTAGCCTGATGGTAAAAAATGGGGTATCTTCACAGTTGAAGTTATTGTTAAACAACAATCGATAAGGTAATGTTTTAGCGTGAGTAACGAACAAAATGAATTTTCTGGTCTGAAGGTAATGATCATTGACGATAGTAAAACTATTCGTCGTACAGCGGAAACCCTACTTAAAAAAGCAGGATGTGATGTGCTCAATGCCGAGAATGGTTTTGAAGCGCTCCCTATTATTAGTGCGAACCACCCTGACATTATTTTTGTGGATATTATGATGCCTAGGCTGGATGGCTATCAAACCTGTGCATTAATTAAAAATAATCCTCGTTTTCAAGCAACACCCGTTATTATGCTTTCTAGTAAAGATGGCTTATTCGACCGTGCAAAAGGGCGAGTTGTGGGTGCCGAACAATATATAACAAAGCCTTTTACGCGTGATGATCTTCTTGGCGCCATCCGTACCTATCGGCTGACATAATTATTTAGAGAGTTGAACTAAACATGGCCTTAATTCTCATCGCAGATGATTCACAAACTGAAATTTATGTTCTTAAGAAAATTTTAGAGAAACATAATCACCAAATCATAACCGCTGAAGATGGTCTTCAAGCAATTGAAGTCGCACAAAATGAGAATCCTGATCTCATTATTATGGATGTGGTTATGCCTAACCTGAATGGCTTTCAAGCAACTCGGCGTTTAAGCAAAGCAGCTGAAACGGCTCATATTCCCATTATTATCGTTTCATCTAAAAACCAAGAAACAGATAAATTATGGGGAATGAGGCAAGGTGCAAAAGGGTATTTAGGTAAACCAGTCGCAGAAGTCGATCTCATCGTAGCTATTGATGCACTTCTTAGCGAAGAAAAAGAAGATGAATCATGAGCAATAGTCATTCTCCTGCAGAGATTATTTCGCTCCTCCGCGATATTCAAGAACGCAGTCAACAGAGTGCTATTAGACTCGCGGACGAAGATAACTCACTTGGTGTTTGGACTGCCATCGGTTTCCGAATTGATGATAATAACTACCTAATGCCATTAAGTGAAACACGCGAGGTTTTCCCCGTCCCAACTCAAATTAGTCCTGTGCCTCGCTCTGAGCCTTGGGTGTTTGGTATTGCAAATATTCGTGGCGAGCTACTGCCACTATTTGACCTTAAATATTTTCTTTATGGCCAGAAAACAAAATTGAGCAAGCAAAGTCGTATTATTGTTAACAATCACTCAACACTCTATTCGGGGCTGCTTATTGATGAAGTGTTTGGTTTAAAACATTTTCAGCATGAGCCCGAATACAGCACATCATCTAAGGAAGAAGATAGCGCCATTAAATCATATCTTCATGGAAGTATCACCCAAGCAGACACGCGTTGGGATGTATTTAGTTTTAACAAACTCACTGCCGATCAGCGTTTTTTAAACGTTGCTCCGTAATTTGATTTTAGGAAATTTATTATGAACCCAAGTAACTCTTTTTTATCCGCTTTAGTATCAAAAAAGAATCTACCTTTATTTATTATCACCCTACTTTTTGCCATCGTGACAATCATAGGGATAGGCTTACTTGCTACTGGACTTTATCAGCAATACTACGACAACCCCATACATATAGGAATAGCCATTGCCATCGGTTTGTTGCTCACCTTTTTCCTATCGTTACGATTAGCTTATAGTCCATTCCAAGAATTAAGTTCTTCATTGGTAGCGATGGAAGACCAAAACCGCCATAACCAAGATGCGATTTTACAACTGCTTGATGAAATGGGAGACCTTGCCGACGGTGACTTGACCGTAACTGCAACAGTAACCGAAGACATTACTGGGGCCATTGCCGACTCAATAAACTACACCATTGACGCACTTCGTGACTTAGTTGAAAACATCAACTCAACAACCGTACACGTAGCCTCTGCTGCACAAGAAACACAAGCCACTGCAATACATTTAACGGATGCGAGTGAGCATCAAGCTCAACAAATTACAGAGGTATCAACGGCCATCACAGATATGGCGGGTTCTATTGAACAAGTATCTCAAAATGCGAGTCAATCATCAGAAGTAGCGAAACAATCGGTGGAACTTGCCGCAGAAGGTAATGATGCTGTAAAAGATGCGATAACAGGTATGGATACCATCCGTGAGCATATTCAAGAAACATCAAAACGAATTAAGCGTCTAGGGGAAAGCTCTCAGGAAATCGGAGACATCGTAGAGCTAATCAACGATATCGCAGAGCAAACCAATATCCTTTCACTTAATGCCGCAATTCAAGCAACCATGGCGGGTGAAGCCGGTCGTGGTTTTGCGGTGGTAGCCGATGAGGTTCAACGACTAGCGGAACGTTCTGGTAACGCAACCAAGCAAATTGATGCCTTAGTACGTACTATCCAAAGTGATACTAATGAAGCGATTAGCTCCATGGAAAAAAGTACTGCAGGGGTAGTATCAGGAGCGAAGTTAACACAAGATGCGGGAGCCGCACTCGTTCAAATCGAAACTGTATCGGCTCAATTAGCGAACTTAATCGACAACATCTCAGATGCAGCAAAACAACAAGCACAGGCCGCTGTAAGTACATCAAATAGCATGAATGTAATTCAAGAAATTACCATGCAAACATCGACAGGTACCAATGAGAGTGCTGCTTCTATCGGTCGTTTACTCGACCTTACTAATGATCTTCGTAAATCAGTATCTGGTTTTACATTACCATCATAGGAATAAGGAATTTAAGTGGAATATATTTTATTTCGTTGCATACGCCTTAGACTTAATCACTGTTCGGGAGTAGCAAATGGCACGAACATCTAGTGGTAATTATAATGCGCTTGCCTGGGTACAAGATGAAGTCCAGCAATCATTAGCAGATGCACTACAAGCACTAACAACATTTATTGACGCACCGGGCGACAATGATGAAGCTATTGAACAATGCATAACGCATATTTACCAAGCCAACGGTACAATGGAAATGTTAAATTTGCACGGTGCTCACTTATTAGCAGAGGAAATGTTAAATTCTGCTATTTTAGCGCGTGATGAAAAAAACAAAGACCATTCTACAATTCAAGATAGTATTCTTAAAGGGCTGTTAATATTGCCTAATTATTTAAGACTACTGAGTGATGATCTACAAGATCACCCTTTGCACATCATCGCTACACTTAATGAGTTGCGCAGTGCTCGAGGCGATGATGAATTTGAAACAAGTGAGCTTTTTTCACCTGATTTAGCTGTCGCTTTGCCTGATCACATTATCCCCGATCCTAATAAATCTTTACCTAAACTTTCTATTGCAACAACAAAGTTAAGTCATGCATTCCAGTATTCCTTGCTTCGATGGTTTAAAGAAGACGATGATCTTAGCCTAAAGAGAATGGGAAATATTGCGCGTTATTTACGACTTAGCTGCATTCAAGAGCGCTCCATTACCCTTTGGTGGGCTGCTGAAGGTGTCATAGAGAGCTTACTCGAAAAAGGTTTGCCTGCTACCCCTCAGATTAAACTTATGGTGGGTAAACTAAATACGCCTATAAAGCTATTTACAATCGAAGGTGAGCAAGAATTTATTGCATTATTCCCATCAGATTTAACTCAAGATTTCCTATTACAAGTTGCTCGCGCAAGAAGTTCAGGAAAACATATTGTTACATTAAAAGAAACGTTCAATCTTCAGTTCTTTGATCCACAGCAATCTCAGAAAATTTATAATCTAACTGATAATGCTTTACCAGATGTACATTCTGAACTGGTAAGCCAGATTCAAGAAATAAAAGAAGAAATTAATCGTTTCCACGAACAAAGTCAGACGCCTGAAGCTGTTACCACAATTATAGAACAGCTTAATAATATGGCCGGTACCTTTGATCTGTTAACAGATCACACTACGAGTGAGTTATTACATGAACAAGCTCGTCAATTAGATGAGGCTCTAGCACTACAACAATTACCCGATGATGATAATTTAATGTCATTGGCAGATATTTTGTTGAAAGTTGAATATCAACTTCAGTCTGGTCAAAAAATAGAAGAACAGCAAGCTGTTGAGGAAAACCAGCTTCATCAGACAGTCCTAAAAGAATGTCTAAGTGAGCTGATTGCAATCAAGGAATCCTTTGCTTCATTAGCGGATGAAACAGATAATATCTTGGAGCCCGCGACAGAAATATCAAGCCAACTTGATCTTATTGCGGGTAGTTTAAGCTTACTTAATCTAAACAATGCTGCATCAATTCTTGAAGACACAGCCCAGCAATTAACAAAAATGGTTGTTGATAACACGCAGCTTTCATCAGAAAACCTTGGTTTATTTGCTGAAATAATTGCATCTGCCGACCTCTACATGGAAGGGATAAAACAAGGTGGTTCCCAACAAGTAGCGTTATTAGAAAATGCCCAAAGAATTCTTGACCAATTTAATTCTACTGATGCCCCTGCTAATACCACCCCACTCGAACCCAGTTTTGATGAGCTCGATGCACCTGATTTCTCATTAGAAACAGAAGATACTGGTGTGGCACGCTACATTCGTGCATTGGAAAATGAAACAACACCTATTCCTGATGAAGAATCAGGCGTTTCCCGCTACATAACTTTATTGGAACAAGAATCAACACAAGTCGAAACAGGTGTTACCCGATATTTAAGAGAGCAGGCAACTCAACCAGAAATTATTATAGATCCTGAGCCTTTACTTTCATCTGATGACGGTGATATTGACGCTGAACTTGCCGAAGTTTTTGTAGAAGAAGCCGAAGATATATTGGCACAATTAACAACCGCAGTTCCGCAATGGAAAACAGATCAAGATACTGAAATATTAGCCGATATTCGTCGCCATTTCCACACGCTTAAAGGTAGTGGTCGCATGGCTGGTGCAGATGTGATTGGTGAACTATCATGGACAATTGAGCATTTACTCAACCAAGTGATCGAAGGCTTTCAACCCCTATCCCCTGACGTGGTGAACCTTGTTGATGATAGCTTTCGATTGATGCCTGAATTAGTCTCGCGCTACTCGGCAAGAGAGCTGGATGCAACCGATGCTTCTAACCTGATAATAGAACGAGGCAATCGTCTTTTAACAGAAGAAACGGAAGAAGAATTAAGTGAAGAAGATGAATTACAGCAAATTTTCTTTAGTGAGGCAACCCAACATATTGCCACTTTTAATAGTGCGTTTCAAAGTATTGAATTACCTTTTGAACTTAATAAAGATTTACTTCGAGCAGCCCACTCTCTTAAAGGGTGCGCTAACATTGCCCAGATCACGTCAGTCGCCACTGTTGCGGTAAAACTTGATCACACGCTACGCACACTTCACGAGCAAAAGTTAAACTTAGATGAACAATCATTTTCATTATTATCATCTACGATAAACGGACTTGATCGCACAATAGC
>JBJPGE010000013.1:0-26686 GCA_048595465.1 Methylophagaceae bacterium
CAGGTGTTAGCAGAAATTATTCGGCTGCAATAAACTCATTACAAAGGTGTAATTTGTAATAATGCACCCATTTTAGGGTGATCGTAGAAATATAGTTTTTTACTGCGAATACGGCGAGATTCGATTAATCGAGGTGATTTAGCGCCCTGCATCAGTTGTAAGTCTAAATCAGCATGTAAATAAGTTGATTTAAAAAATCGAACTGAGCCATTAATTGTACCGTCAGCTGATTGTATGCTGACACCTTGTGAGCTTGCTTTTCTCATAATAGGTTGCTGCCATGATTTATGATAAAGCACTTGGTAATCTCTCGATTGGGTCAGGCGAGCAGCAGTTTGTATTAAGGTGCTGTTTTTAGCGGGATGAATTCGTTTGCCTGAGACCGAAGGGCTAAGTGGCGCATTAATATCAAAAGATGTTTGAGGCCATGCTTCATCGCTATAAGTATTAAGTTGTTCAAATACGATTAACTCGACGTGATACCACTGCTGTGCATAAGCATAAGAGCTCAATGACCAAAGCAATAGAACACTGATTAAACGTAAAAAAGGAATTGTTTTCATAAGAATTATGGCAGCACTAATATTTAAGTCAGTCTATTGTCTAATGTTGTTAGTAAAATGTCCAAAGTTTTATTTGGTATAATAGCCCCAGATTTATAATATTTTTAAGGAGAGAACTATGTTTGAAGGATTATCAGGGTTTGGAATGTTTGCTGTAATTGTTGCAGCTTTAGCAGTGATATATTTATTTAAATCTGCCCAAACAGTACGACAAGGCTATGAATTTACAGTGGAACGACTAGGGCGGTACACAAAGACATTACGGCCTGGATTACATTGGATTATCCCCGTCATTGACCGTATTGGTGCCAGAATTAATATGATGGAACAGGTTTTAGATGTTCAATCACAAGAAATTATCACGAAAGATAATGCGATGGTACGTGTTGATGGCGTGGTATTTTTCCAAGTAATGGATGCGCCTAAAGCCGCGTATGAAGTAAATAATTTACAAAATGCCATTTTAAACCTGACTCAAACTAATATCCGTACCGTAATGGGATCAATGGTTTTAGATGAATTATTATCTAAACGTGATGAAATTAATGCACGATTATTAAGTGTAGTGGATGATGCAACTGCACCGTGGGGCGTAAAAGTTACTCGAATTGAAATTAAAGACATGTCTCCTCCTCCGAAGTTGGTTGAAACAATGGAGCGACAAATTACTGCCGAACGTGAAAAACGCGCCAATATTCTAGAAGCGGAAGGTTTCCGTCAAGCTGAAATATTAAAAGCAGAAGGTGAGAAACAAGCCATAATGCTAGATGCTGAAGGACGTAAAGAAGCAGCCTTTCGTGATGCCGAAGCACGTGAACGTGCGGCAGAAGCAGAAGCGCGTGCAACATTTGTGGTGTCAGAAGCGATTGCTAAAGGTGATATTCAAGCAATTAATTATTTTGTGGCGCAAAAATATGTTGATTCACTCAAAGATATTGCATCAGCAGACAACCATAAAGTAATCTTTATGCCACTTGAAGCGAGCAATATTATCGGCTCATTAGGCGGCATTGCCGAACTAGCAAAAGATACATTTAAAGGGAAATAATTATGGAGTTTGTACCTGTTTTTTGGCACTGGTGGATTTTTGCAGCTACTCTCATTACGCTGGAGCTCTTATTAGGCACTTTTGACCTATTATGGACCGGTATTGCTGCATTTGTGGTGGGGATAATTGTATGGTTATTTCCAACGCTATCATGGGAAATACAATTCATTTTATTTGCAGTATTAGCTTTTTTAAGTATAAAACTGTGGCGTACTTATTTTAAGAATAACCCTATAAAAACGGATGAACCGTTGTTAAATAGACGGGGTGAGCAATACGTTGGTCGTGTGGTCACGCTAAAAGAGCCTATTGTTGATGGTTACGGCAAAGTGAAGCTTGATGATTCCACTTGGAAGATTAATGGCGAAGACTGCGATGCAGGCACTCAAATTAAAATAACCAGTGTTAATAATGTTGTTTTTCAGGTTGAGAAAGTAAGTTAATAATTAGTGGCTGACTTTTTTAATACTGGGTTGACGCAACAACAGTTCTTGGATCAATATTGGCAGAAAAAACCATTATTAATCAGACAAGCCTTTGCCGACTTCGAAAGCCCTATTTCACCTGATGAATTGGCTGGCTTGGCCTGTGAAGCTGAAATTGAATCACGTTTAATCGAAGAAAGAGGCAGAAAAAGTGCGTGGCAAGTTACAACTGGGCCATTATCTGAAACTGATTTTGAACGCTTGCCAGCAACGCATTGGACGATGCTAGTTCAAGATGTCGACAAACATCTACCCGATTTACAGTATTTACTTGATCCTTTTCGTTTTATTCCTGATTGGCGGCGTGATGATCTGATGATTAGCTATGCACCAGAGAACGGCACCGTTGGTCCTCATACTGATGGCTATGATGTGTTCCTGTTGCAAGCATTAGGCACAAGACGCTGGCAAATTGGTAATAAGCCGATCACCGAAGCCAAGTTAATTGATGGTTTAGAATTGCAAATATTGGCTGAATTCACCCCCGACCAAACATGGGACTTAGAACCGGGTGATATGTTGTATTTGCCCCCACACTTTGCTCATCACGGTGTGGCGCTGAATGACTGCATGACCTATTCATTTGGTTTTAGAGCGCCTAGCAAAGTCGATATGCTAGATGCAGTCACTAATCGTTTGATAGAGAATCAACTAGCCTTAAGTCGATATCGAGATGCAGATTTACTAGCTAGCCAAAATAGTAGTGAGATTGATGCTGAGGCTGTTAAACGGCTTAAGCAGTTGTTGTATGATGCGGTTGATGAGGCAGCCCCTATTTTAGCTAGTGCTTTAGGTAAGTTTGTCACTGAAACCAAATCAACTTTAACAACACTGGCATCAGAAACGATCAGTGATTTACCGACAATTGATGAAGTAAACAGCTTATTTGAGCAAGGTGAAGTTTTACAGCGCAGTAATTACCATCGTTTTGCTTGGGTTAAAAGTGAAACCGAAGTTCAACTTTTTATGGCAGGTGAGGTTTTTAAGGCTGAGCTGAGTAGTTTCAACAACATAATCATGTTGGCAGAGCAAACCATCCTTACTCAGGATGATTGGCTGTTACTTAAAAATGATACAGAATCCGCCACCATTCTTTGCCAACTAATTGCTGAAGGTGGCTGGTTTTGGGCAAATAATGGAAACTAACTATCATGAGAAATTAGGTTGTTACTCTTATATTTTTTTAAGCGAGCATAGGTCGTAATGCCAGCAATATAGATTATAGCTAAAGTACCAAACATCCAATAGAATCTATAATCATGATTTTTTGTATGAATAGCGAAAGATAGAATAAAAGCGAATGCTCCCCCGCCAATAAGCATAATCATTTTAGTGAGAATAGTTGCTATAAAATTGCTGTTTTTCATTTTAGACTTTGTAATAACCGTTATAACAGAATTGCTTAGAAGGATAAAAAAGAAAACAAATAAGGAAAACCCGAACGTTTCATCAGGAGCTAGTCCCCATCTGGCAGTTTGATTTGACGTGCTTAGAAAAAGGGATAGAACAAATAAAAAGAGCAGAAAATACAAATTAAAATTGTGTATTTTCATTTAATAGTCCCTGAAAGGTCACAATAACGTAAGTGTTACTTACGCCGAGCACGAATAAAAACTGTTTTATGACATTTTGGGCAAGGTGGTATACGACTTGTTTTTTTGAAATGCATTAATGTTTCACAACTTTTACAAGCTAGCGTACCAATGCTGGTTATCTCACCAGTGTGATATTCGGTAGCTTGTTTTGCTTGTGCCGCAAGTTGCGCTAATTCGGAGCTGGTTTTGTCGGCCACTTTTGCAAAAATATCCAGCAATCTATCTTCTACCAGTTCAAGGTCGAAATGAAGCCAAGTCGATAATTCTTTGCCAGATTGACTAAGGTGTTGTGCCGCATCATGTAAATCACGTTTCAGATATTTAGCTAGCTTCTCTGCTTCTTCAGAAGTAACTTCTTTTAATTCAACGGCTTGAATCTTTGCCTTGTCAATATTCTTTTGTAATACAGGCAAGGCTTGATGCTCAGCTTTATCAAGAAGTTGGTTGACACGCTCCATCATTTTGTCATATGCGCCACTGAGTTTTTTTTCCAATTCTTGCTCGTTCATGACTGTCTCCTTAGATACCATTGCTTATTTAAGGTTGTTTAGTGCAGTATATACCCAAATTACTTGAAGATGCAGATCTTACAAACCTCGTCATTCTCGAATGTTTTTATCGAGAATCTATTGTCTTGAACAGATTCCGGCTAAAAGCCTACCGGAATGACGACGTGGTAAAACTGTAGTTTGAATGGTCACGGGTATATACCTAAACTTACATTGTTGGAGAAATAAAATTGTCATCTCGCAGCTTATTTTTATTAGGATTTTTATTTTGCGCCTCTATGCTTGCGGTGGCTGGCTATTTTCAATTTGTGGATCATTTAGAGCCTTGCCCTTTATGTATTTTACAGCGAGTATTTGTCTTACTTGTAGGCGTGGTATTACTGTTGGCAGTGTTACACAACCCTCGTGGATGGGGCATTAAGGTATATGGTTTTTTAGCAGGAATTTTTGCATTAGTGGGGGCCGCAATATCTTCTTGGCACGTAAGGTTACAAAATTTACCAGAAGATCAGGTACCTAGCTGTGGTCCTGGTTTAAATTTTATGCTGGATAATTTTTCACTTAATGAAACGCTTGAAATGGTTTTGCGAGGTTCAGGAGAATGTGCCGAAGTGTTATGGACATTTATGGGCTTAAGTATTCCCGCGTGGACATTGATCGCGTTTATTACTTTGGCACTTATGTCATTATCTCAATTATTCCGTCGCACAAATAAGAATGGTTTGGGTTATATTCACTATCGCTAATGGGTGATTTCTGAGGTTGTTGATTTCATATTGCTAATAAAAGATTTTTGTAGCGACAATGTGATGATGTCTCCGCCTTTTTGTAGAAGCTTTACTTGTTGGTGAGTAATGCTTTGCACAACAGAGCCATTACTCACTTTATCGCCAATTTTAAATTGCACACCATTAATAATAGCGATTTTATGATTGCTTGCCACGATCGTGGAATTGAGTATTAATTTTGTATCAGTATTTACAACAACATGTTGCGCTGTTTCTACTGTTGATACAGACCTTGCGGGCGAATAAGTAGCAGGCATTGTTGGATCTATAAGTTGCGCCGCCGCACAGCTAAATGAAAATAACACTAAGCAGAGACTAAAGGTGATTTTCGACATATTACAAACCAATCCAATATTTGTCGGTACTAATCGTGTGCACTCGCAAGCTGATTTCTGCTCGTGGATAATCGGTGACAGTATACTGCATTTTATCCCAGAATAATCCCCAGTCTGACTGCTCTAGTGCTAATAGATACTGATAAAGTTGTTGATAGTTACCAGTGAGTTTAATGATTGTGGCATGCTCATAAAGCAATGATTGTGGTTCAGTTTTTTCTTTTTCTTCGCTACCTTTCTTTTCATTAAGTACAATTTTTTTCACGGGCTCATTATTGAGAGAAACTAATTTTAAACCATTCGTTTTTAATAATAGGCTGCGGAGCAATTCTGTTATTTTTGTGGGGGGAACAAGTTTATTGAATACAGAATCTAGCTCTACCTCCGTATCTTGTAGATTCAGCTGAGTATTATTAATTTCTTGCTTTATATCATCCGAACTACGCTTATCTGCAGCTATTTTTTCAGCATTCTCTAAGAGCTCTGTCGAAAATGCCAGCTGCTGTTCTGAAAAATCTTGTTGTTGTGTTTGCAGTTGTTGATAGTGTAGATTTTGTTTTTGAAATACGAGCATATCAAAAGCAGCATAAATTATTGCAATAATGACGACTAAGGCCATCACACGTTCACGCAAGCTGAGCGCATTAAGATAACTGCTTATTTGCTGTAATTTATGATTCATCGAGGCTGACCTGCATTATTTTGGCCTGTTCTGAGCTTAAAGGTATAGAGATTAGAATTTGTTTCAGGGCTTTCTAAACTGAATACTGAAAAATGCTTACCTTGAAAAGGACCTGACTCTGCCAAACCATCGATATAAAGAGGGATTAGACTGGATTTTAGCGCACTACCGTGTAGGGAAAGATGCTGGCCACCGTTGATAAAAGAAAAATCTGTTAACCAGATTCCATCAATACTTTTCTTACTAAGATGTACTAAATTATCGGTAAATCCGTGTTGATTTCCAAAGCTTTGCTGGGTTAAATAATCAAGTAATATCTGCTTCTGGCTGAGTTGTTGTTGCAATTTAACTAGATTGGCTTTTAATAATGCTTGATCATTTACAACTTCAGATTGAAATTCGATTATTGTTGATTGATGTTGTGAGGCAATATGTGCTTCAAGTGTTGAATTTTTTTTAGCGGAATACACACTTAAAAGAGTAAAAATAATAACGGCTAAGAGTGTCAGCAAAAATAGTTGCCTTGCAGGTAATATAATCCGCTTTGGTTTAAATTGAGCTTGATAAAAGTTAACTTGTTGCATGGGATTAATATTCCATCCTTAATGCACCGCCAATAGCCATCATACAATTGCTGGTAACGGTATCGTTCATTGAATCAGCAGATGTAATAAAGTCAGAAGACTCAATTATGGAACAATCGATTCCTAACCGTGCTTCGATTATCTCTGCAATATGAGGCAGTGATTGACCGTTAGATAAAATATACAAGTGTGAGATAGCCGCTTGTCTAGAATGACTTTCATAATAATCGAAAGTGCGTTGCAACTCTAATGTTAAGGAGTCTAAAACGGATTGACTATCAGCATCATCTTCAGATACAGAGGCAAGCGATTGAATGCCTATGCTAGAAGAACGATTAATATAGAGATCGTGGTTTAGAAAAACACTGATTTTGGAACGATCATCCCACAGATTAAGTAATCCAACGCTTGGATCCTCTGCTGAGGCAGTATGGCTGACAATATTACGTGCGGCTAATGCGGCGATATCAATCGAGACTAAGTTACAATTTGCAGCATGCAGTAGATCGACATAATTTTGGACCAGGGATTGTCGGCAAGCAACAACAAGTAGCGAATGCTTTCCTTGAGAAACTGGGTTTTGATTAGGTAATTCAATTTTATCAATGGCGGCATCATCAATATGAAAGTCGATCAAATCTTTTATTTGCCACCGCAATGCAGCGCTTAATTCATGCTTAGGAACATCAGGCGCGTCAATTTGATGAAACTGATAATCGTTAGAATAGAGAACTAAATTACAAGCTATATCATAGAGTTTATATTCTTTTGATAGTCGAGAAAGTAAAGTAGATTGTTCAGCCCGACCAGTACAGCCATAAAAATGTGCATGATTGAGAAGTGGTTTTCTTTTTGTATGATCAACAATAGCAAGGGCAATGCCATTCTCAAAAATAGAAATTCCTGCTACTATTTTATCGGTTGATTTTACTTGTAATGAAAACATTGCTTACCATTCCTTTAAGCATACACTATCGCAGAATGACTGGATTAGGCCATCAATTAACGAGCACGATAAGTGATGCGCCCTTTGCTTAGATCGTAAGGAGTGAGTTGCACGGTAACAGTATCTCCTGTCAAAATACGAATGTAATTTTTACGCATTTTTCCAGAAATATGTGCTGTCACAACGTGACCATTTTCTAATTCGACACGAAATGTGGTGTTAGGCATGGTATCTATAACGGTGCCTTCAAATTCAATATGTTCTTCTTTTGCCATAAACGTTTGTTACTTTCCTGATGTAAATAAACGACCATTTTGCCGTAAAACTGCTGATTTTACAAAGTTTTTCATGTTTTTAGCAGCTGCCATCGCTGATCAATATAGCCTTCTAACGCTGAAAAACTATTTTTATAACTCATTTTCTTGCAATTTTCGATCCAATAACCAAGGTAAAGAAATGATGAATTTTGTGTATTGGCTTCTGCTATTTGCTGCAAAATGGCATAAGTTCCCAAGCTTTGTTTTGTCAATTCAGGATCAAAAAATGTATAAAATGCAGAGGAGGCATCATCTACAGAGTCAGTCACGGCAACAGCTACCAGCTGTGAGTGGTCTCTAAATTCGATAAATGTTGTGTCACTCCACTCTCCAATAAGAAAATTACGGTAGCTTTGCTCGGTTGGGTTGTCCATACCGCCATCGATGTGGCGTGCTGCTAAATAGCGGCAATAAAGTTCATAATGTTCAGAGTTGAATTCTGCCGGATGTGATGATATGACAAGATGTTGATTGCGCTGAAAGCAACGGCGCTGACTGCGGCTCATTTCGAACTGTTTGAGATTAATACGAACGGGAACACAGGCTTGGCAATCTGGACAATGGGGGCGATAAGCATTATTTCCACTTCGTCGAAAGCCATGCTGAATTAATTGCGAATAAAGTGCATTTGTCATCACCACATTAGGATCTGGATAGATATTTTGAGTTTGTCGCTCAGTTAAATATGAGCAATCGTGGGGACTATCTTGATAAAATTTAAGTGTATTGGTCATGACGCAGCGGAATCTAATGGCCAGAGGGTATCGGGTATAGTTTGTGAACAATATTCATCTAGATAGGAAATAAATTGTGTGCGCTCAATTTCAATAGCGCCCATGCTAGATAGATGTTCAGAGTAAATTTGACAATCAATTAGTGGAAATCCCCAATCATCGAGCTGGCGACAGAGTGTTACTAGCGCTATTTTTGAACTATCGCGCATGTTGCTAAACATAGATTCACCGAAGAATATTTTACCAATCGCGAGACCATATAAACCACCGACCAATTCTCCTTTATGCCAACATTCTATACTGTGGGCGATACCTTGTTGATGCAGTGTTGTGTAGGCTTCAATCATATCAGGGTGGATCCAAGTTCCACTTTCTGTCTCGCCATTAGCATTTTTTCGTGGTGCTGCACATGCTGTCATAACATCGGAAAAAGCACGGTCTATAGTTATGGATAACGGTGTGTTGTTGAGTGTTTTTTGTAAGCTTTTAGATATTTTTATCTGCTTAGTAAACAGTACCATTCTAGGCTCTGGTGCCCACCATAAAATAGGATCGTGTTCATTAAACCAAGGGAATATACCATTGCGATAGGCATTCAGTAGGCGTTGGGGTGATAAATCACCACCCACGGCTAGTAAGCCATCATCAAGAGCCTGATCAAGCGTTGGGAAGGGACTGTTTGGAGATTCGGCTAGCCAAGTAAGAGGCATTGTGAATAGCCTCTATACTTGACTGCTAAGTTCTTTAGCCCAATTAATGGCATCCAAATAAGCCTGTGATAGCGTTTCGACGGGTACGGAAGAATTATCAAGATCAGCCCAATTACCTTTTTCATAATTCAGCACATCATTGAGTGCTTGTCCGGCGATGCCAGAGTGGTGCAGCAATGCATCAGATAATTCGGGAGAAAGGGGCAGTTTATCCAGAATATCTGTTAATGGTTTATCTATTAAAGCATCGAGGGCAGAAAATAGGCCTGCAGCGAAAAATAGTTCGGCAGTACCCTTATAATGTTTGCTTAATAACTCACACATTCTTGCTCGAGTCATGGCTACGACACGTAGCTCTACCGGTTTATCATCAACACCGGATAGGCATAATAGGCTAGCCCATGTCTTAACTTTTTTGTCGCCTAACATTACAATAGCTTGTTTGATATTACTGACTTCTCGAGGCAAGCCAAAAAAGGCAGAGTTAATCAAACGAAGTAATTTATAGCTTAATGTCACGTCCTGATTGATAGTGTTAGCAAGATCTTCAGGTTCAGTTTGTGGATCTTGCAGTTTCACTAATAATTCCATCAGGGTTTGCTGGGAAGGTAGGATCTTACCGGTTTCTTTTGCTGAGGGAAGCGTATAAAACTGTCCTTGAAGCAGATCTAAGATATAACTTTTACAAAGCGTGTAAGCATCAATATCATTGACATTAGTGGCACACAAATGCTGATGATTTTTACGCCAAGCAGGCAATTGTTTTTGCAGACTATCAAGATCGTATTTCTGAATATCTATCAATAATGTATCTGCAGGTGGAATTTCTTTTTGAGGTATAGCATGATTAGCAAAATCGAAATTAGTATTGCTTGAATCGGACAAATTATGCCCATTAAGATCTAAAATAAGACTAAATGATGATTTTGGCGAGCTGTATAAGGCTTCAAGCCATGATTCCGGCATTGAAAGTAGTGCTTTTTTTCGGTCACTAATAGCGGGTAATATGTCGGCTATATGATCAATAAAAGTAGGTATTTCGGAGTCATCATTTAGTTTTTCACCATGCTGATTAAGAAAGGTTAGGTGATAACTATCTACATCTAAACGATCAGCTAAAAATATCGGTTGGCGATGGATAATGCCAGAGAAAGCTTTCAACGATTCAAATGGTGTGGTTTGCTCTGCCATGATGCCCTTTTATTTAGATTGATTCGCGACTAGAAAATGCATGAGATAGTGTACCACTATCTATATATTCTAATTCACTCCCCATAGGAATACCGTGAGCGAGTCGAGTAACGGGAATGTTGCGTGCATGTGCTAATTGGCTAATATAGTGAGCGGTAGCTTCACCTTCTACGGTTGGGTTAGTGGCGAGAATGACTTCTGTAATTGTTTGTTGGTCAAATAGTTCTATTAGTTGAGGTAGCCCTAAAGCTTCAGGACCAATACCATCGAGTGGCGAGAGATGACCAGAGAGTACAAAAAACTGGCCTTTATAGTGTGTTGCTTGCTCAATGGCTAATACATCACTAGGCATTTCAACAATACAAAGCTGATCTTGGCGACGATTATCATCGTTACAACGACTACAAATTTCAGTTTCACTTAATATTCGGCAGCGCTGACAGTGTTGAACATGCTCTAAAGCATGGCTAAGGGCTTTGGCCAGACGATCGCCACCATCTCGGTTGCGCTCAAGCAAATGAAATGTCATACGTTGAGCCGATTTTGGCCCTACGCCGGGTAAACAACGTAATGCTTCGATTAGTTGCTCTATACTTGGTCCGAGAATTGCCATGATTGTTAGATAAACCCTAGAACGGAAGCTTCATGCCAGCAGGCATTAAGCCAGACATACGATCTTGGCTGGTTTTTTCAACCTGACGAACAGCATCATTAACTGCAGCGGCCACTAAATCTTCTAGCATTTCTTTATCATCTTCGAACAAGGCATCTTCGATGTTAATGCGTTTCACATCATGCTTACCTGTCATAACAACTTTAACCATGCCACCACCAGCTTCACCGGTAACTTCCATATTCGCAAGCTCTTGCTGGGCTTTTTCCATATTTGCCTGCATTTGCTGCGCTTGTTTCATTAAATTGCCCATTCCACCTTTCATTGGCGATTCCTCATTGTATTAAATTGGTTTTATTGTACTTTCAATAACCTCAGCATTAAATGCGCTTTTAAGTGCTGCAACTGCAGGGTCATTATGAATAGCGTCTTTAGCATTTTGTTGGCTGAGTTTGCTTTGTTCGGCACGCTCGGTTGCTATTGTCGGTGATGATTGTTGTGCTTCACCTTGTTGGACACGTAATTTCACATCATATTGTAATTCAGTGCTCAGTGCTGATTGCAGGCGGCCTATCGCTTTATCGTTAGCAAGATGTGCAAATTCAGGGGCAATAGCGAGCGAAATAGTTTTATCTTCAAGTGCAACAAATGATGCATTATCTGCAAGTTGTCTTGAGAAGGCTGTGAGTTTTAAACGTGCTGTTACATCAAGCCAGTTAGCGCTATTGAGTTGTGCAGTATTATTGCTAGCAACCATCGTTTTGGCTTCAGCTGTGGTTTTTACTGGCTCACGAGTGGGGGCCGACTCTGCAACTTTTTGCTCTGGTTTGGGGGCTGGCTCAGGTTCAGTATAAGCTTGCTGTTCTGTTACTTGAGGTTTGCTCTTAGCAGCAACGCCCTGTGGTTTTGCACTAGTAGGAGCGATGGCGGTATTGCTAGTATCAATCTGCATAGGCTGAAAGCTCAGCATTCTAAGCAATGCCATATCAAAACCACTTTTAGGATCTGCCGCATAAGGCAAATCGCGTTTACCATGCAGTGCAATTTGATACAGCAATTGAATTGTTTCAGCAGGTATTTGTTGGCTTAATAGGCTTAACTGTTCATGGTTCGAATTATCAGTAGCACTATCACCTTCTTCAAGATTTGGCACAAGTTGCAATGTGGCTATACGCTGCAAAGTAACCAGTAATTCATCTAGTATTTTTTTGAAATCACGGCCTTGAGCTGATAACTCTTCAGATTGCTGCAACGCCGCCTGACCATCTTGATTAAATAAAGCGGCTACTAAACTGTGTAATTGTTGTTGGCTAATACTGCCTAACATTTCATGCACGTTTTCACTGGTCACCGAGCCAGCACCAAACGATATTGCTTGGTCTAATAAACTCAAGGCATCACGCATGCTGCCATCTGCTGCGCGCGCTATTTCTGTTAACGCTTCAGTTTCAAACTCAATGCTTTCCTGCTGCAAGATGTTGGCTAAATGGCCTGATATTTGGGTAATATCAAGGCGGCGTAAATTAAACTGTAAACAACGCGATAAAATAGTGACAGGTAGTTTTTGGGGATCAGTTGTAGCAAATAAAAACTTAACGTGAGGAGGTGGTTCTTCTAATGTTTTTAATAAGGCATTAAAACTACTCGTCGATAGCATATGCACTTCATCAATCAGATAAACCTTATAGCGACCACGGCTCGGTGCATATTGCACATTATCAAGTAACTCGCGGGTATCATCGACTTTAGTACGAGACGCTGCATCAACTTCGATTAGATCGACAAAACGGCCACTGTCGACCTCTTGACAACTTTGACATTCCCCACAGGGTGTTGAGCTAACACCTTTTTCGCAGTTTAGTGATTTGGCCAGAATACGGGCGAGGGTAGTTTTGCCTACACCGCGCGTGCCTGCAAACAAAAAAGCATGATGCAAACGGTCTTGATCAAGACCATTGATAAGCGCACGCAAGACATGTTGTTGCCCGATAACTTCAGAGAATGTTTTAGGTCGCCATTTTCGGGCAAGAACCAAATAACTCATGCGATAGCTCATATAAAATGAATTTGGGTGATGCCCCACACTAGCCCAATCTCGGCGCACGAGTCCGAAGGCTCCGCTGCTTCCTTCCGGATCTGACGGGCTGACCAACATTTCGTCGCGAGGAGACCAGTGCAGGCCACCATTGCAATGTACAATTTTAGTTGTTTTTGAGTGCTTTTGCTAGATTAGATTTTACTAATAAGTAGCAGTAAACTGAAAAAGCCTGTAATTACAACGCTATGAGACAACTTCATGTGTAAGAGGCGTATTAAGTGCGACACCTTGTTGCTGAGCATGCGCATAGGCGGCACGATTAATAGCGAATTCAGCATCGAATAAACCATACACATTTTTAACCCAATAAGCTAAGCGCCAAACCACAGCATGATCACCATTTTCTATAATCATTACCTTGGCTTGTTTCTCAGCATTAAGCGATTTCTCATTTTCACATGCTTGCTGCCAAACCTCAGTTAGAAAATCATCAACGCGATCGGTAGGTAGGCCATAACCTATTTTAAAATCGGTATAACGCATCAAGCCAGAAGCCGAGCTTTTACTTAATACTTCAATTTTAGTATTTCGAACTTTAGCATTGGGTAATACAATAATGTGACGAGAACGAAGATCACGAAAACGGGTTTGGGTGAGCGTTGTTTCAATAGTGACGGCAAGCAGATCATATTCATCAATTTGGATGACACTGCCCGGTTCGACATCACCATTATAAAGCAGCATTAAGCCATTGATATTGTCCGGTGCCCAATAGTCTTTGGTAGAAAAAAGGATGATCAATAGACCACCTAATACACTGGTAGTTTTAAACCAATCAGTCATTCCCCAAATATTTACAATAACAATAAATACAGTGATAAATGTGGCGAGAACTAAGATCAGGTTTAACATCTCAGATTGATACGTCTCTACGCGATATTCAATTTCATCAATCTCTTTAACGCGGCCATATTTCCTAATAATGATGATTTGTAAGAAGCTAACGGTAAGGTAAGCAATCAACAAGGTGAGCCCTGTTTGTGAAAGTTGTGCTGTCCAGCCGCCAATAAAAAATTCTAAGAAATAAATAACAAAAAGAATGATGTTGATAAAACGCAAAGTCCAGACTTTGGTATTAATTGAAGCAGAGTCTTTATTAGGGCGAAAAGCAGTCACTATTTTTCGGGTGAAAATAAACAGCAAGACATTAATCGCAAGTGCGATATGGTCAAGGGAAGATAGGGTGTTAAAAATAGGTAGTTCAGACATAAGCAATAAAGGGCTTTTGTTTAAAAATAGCCATGTTGCCTTAATGCGGTCCATCTCGCAATAGTTTTAGTCTGATATCCCCGTCATTCCGGTATGCTTTTAGCCGGAATCTATGAATGAGTAACTAGAAGACTCC
This sequence comes from Methylophagaceae bacterium, assembly GCA_048595465.1. Classification (GTDB taxonomy): domain Bacteria; phylum Pseudomonadota; class Gammaproteobacteria; order Nitrosococcales; family Methylophagaceae. Next base: position 14,544 of record JBJPGE010000013.1, read on the forward strand.
CGCTAACAACATACGGGAGTGACGGGAGGTATACTTAGCCAATAGATAAAGACAAAATTCGGCTAATTTGAGCATTACCAAGCCCCGATTCATCACGCCAAACATTATAAGCTTGTTGAACCAGTTTTAAATCACGCTTGCTGTTGGGATGAGTGGTGATAATATCGGCACGAATCATGGCGGCAACGCCATCTCTTGCTAGCACAAAACCATCTTTACCAATAAATCGAAGAAAATACTGACTGGTTAATTTGCCTAATCGTGAACCGTTTTTATGCAATAGTTCTAGTAAATCAATAAAATCATCATCAGGCCATTCAGCAATCATCTTAGCGAATGAACCATATTGCTCCGATAGTTCTAAGATCATCGCTGCATTGCGTTGTACCGTATCAATCTTCATACCATTTCTAATAATGCGCGTGTCTTGATAAAGTGATTCTAAATCTTCAGGGCTTATCATATTGCAGCGAGCAATATTAAAATTCCAAAATGCTTCTTCAAAGCCAGCCCATTTATGGTCGATAATTTTCCAAACAAAACCGGCTTTAAATATCGCTCGAGTCATTTCAGCTAAATAGCGATCATCAGATATGTCGGATAGTTCAGTGCTTGTTTTGATCCCTTTAGGCAAAAGGGCATTGAGTTGCTCTTCGCCACCTTTTCGCTCTAATGCCCGTTGATAAATTTCTGAAAAGTGTTGCATGGTATATTTTACAAAGTTAGTTATTATGTCGTTGCATCTGCAAGGCTAGGATAATCAGTATAACCTTTAGCATCACCACCATAGAAAGTATTGGGATCAGCAGGGTTAAGTGATGCACCTAGTTTAATCCTCTCTGGTAGATCTGGATTAGCAATAAAAGGTGCGCCAAAAGCGACAAAATCACTTTGATTATTCTCTAAGCTCTGTTCTGCTAATTCGCCTGTATAACTACCATTGGCAATATAGGCACCATTAAATAATTGTCGTAAAGCGTAAAAGTCAAAACCTTCACTAACATCTTCACCAAATCGTTCCACGACATGCAAATAAGCGAGATTAAATTGATTGAGTTTATCGGCTAAATAGTTATACAAAGCTTGAGGGTCGGTTTCAGACATTGAGTTGAATGTGCCAGTAGGCGAGATACGAATCCCGACACGACTTCCACCCCAAACCTCAGCAACAACTTGAACAACTTCTAATACTAAGCGAGTACGATTTGCAATATTACCGCCGTAAATATCGCTACGTTTATTAGTACCATCTTTTAGAAATTGGTCTAGTAGATAACCATTAGCTGCATGAATTTCAACGCCATCAAAACCGGCCTGTTTAGCATTAATAGCCGCTTGTCGATATTGTTCAACGATACTTGGAATTTCATTTAGCTCTAAAGCCCGAGGAATTTCAAAATCCAACATACCTTGTTCAGTAAATGCTTGGCCTTCTACTGCAATAGCGGAAGGGGCGACAGGAAGAGCATCATCAATTTGTATTGCTGAATGTGACACTCGGCCGACATGCCATAACTGCATAAAAATATGAGAATTTTTAGAATGAACGGTATCAGTAATTTTTTTCCACCCTTGGATTTGCTCTGCTGAGTGAATACCGGGAGTGAAGGCGTAACCTTTACCTTGGGGTGATATTTGCGTGGCTTCGGTGATGATTAAGGCTGCTGACGATCGTTGTTTATAATATTCAGCATTAAGATCATTGGGTATATCACCAGGCTGAGATGAGCGGCATCGTGTTAAAGGAGCCATGATAATTCTGTGCGGTAAATTGATATCACCTAATATTTTTTCACTGAAAAGAGATTTAAAGTTCATTGTTATATCCTTAATATTCATTACGCTAAAAGGTAAGTATAAAAACTATGTATTGTTTAGAATTGATATTTAGTATACATTTGTAACTATAAGGCTTAAATTGACCTAATAACAAGTACGTACGAATTTGATAGTTAGTTTCATTGAGGTGCCTAATGGCGGATTCAAAGGCTCTAAGAGCAAAAAATAATTTAAAAAAAGAACCATTAGCGACAGAATGTGCTGATATGCACAGTTGTCCTGTTACGACCGCGATTGATGTCATAGGTGGAAAATGGAAAGTGATTATTCTTTATCAGTTACGAGGTAAAACCCTTCGTTTTGGTGAATTAAAACGAAGTATCCCTAGAATTACCCAAAAAATGCTGACTCATCAGTTGCGTGAACTAGAGGCCGATAAATTGATTACGCGGAAGGTTTACGCGGAAGTGCCACCAAAAGTGGAATATACCTCGACAGATTTAGCTGAAAAACTTAATCCAGCATTGGACTTACTCTGTGACTGGGGTGGTGAATACCAAAAAGTGCATCAAGCCTGAGTATTTGAGTGGATATATTTCTGAAAACTTTTGCATAATATAATTTTAATGGTTAAGTATCGAACTCAATCTTGAGTTTTTCCCCACCTGTTATTTCAAAGTCATTTTCTTGATAAAATTTTAATGTCCGGTCAAATTCGGGAAGTGGCGGTGTTGTTTATTTTTTCCATGATTTCATTTAAAAGTTCACCGACCATAATTGATAAATCAAGATAATCAGATTCTTCGACCGGGGCGATAGTTATAGAATTAGGCACGGTTTATGTGATTTTTATTGTTTTCGAACTAAATCAATAATGGATTGTGTATCAGGTTTTACACCACGCCAAATGCGAAATGCTTCGGCAGCTTGTTCAATCAACATTCCTAAGCCATCGATGGTTTTGGCTGCATTATGTTGCTTTGCCCATGTAATAAATGCAGTGTCGGTATCGCTATACATCATGTCATAACAACTGGCATTATCATTTAGGATATTGTCGGGTAATGGTGGCACTTCACCTTGCAGGCTGGCGGCAGTGGCATTGATGATGATGTCAAACGAACCAGATAACTCATCGAATCCACTTCCTGAAATAGTACCAAAATCAGCGTATAACTCGGCGAGATATTGTGCTTTTCTGGTGGTACGGTTAGCGATCACTAGTTCAGCTGGTTTGTAGCTTAATAAAGGTTCGATTACGCCTCGGGCTGCACCACCTGCACCAAGCAATAAGATACGTTTTCCTTTGAGTTCTATTTGGTGGTTATCAACCAAATCACGACAAAGGCCTATGCCATCTGTGTTATCACCATAGAGTGAACCATCGTCATTAAATACGATTGTATTGATTGCACCTGCACGAGTGGCATGTTCACTTTTATCGTTAACAATCTGCCATGCTTGCTCTTTAAAAGGCACAGTGATATTGATACCTTTAAACCCTTCGGCTTGTAACTGCTTTAAACCACCGGCTAAATCATCTAAAGGTATTTCTCGTGCAATATAGTCGAGATCTTGCTTGGTTTTCTTTGCAAACTCGGTATGGATTAGTGGCGATTTACTATGGCTTATTGGATTACCAATAACAGCGTAATGATCGGTCATTTATCTTCTGCCAACCATTGGGCTACCTGTTTAGCGTAATAAGTCAAAATACCATCTGCACCAGCACGTTTAAAGGCAATCATGCTTTCCATCACTACCGCTTTTTCATCTAGCCAGCCATTTTGAGCCGCGGCTTTTAACATGGCATATTCACCACTGACTTGATAAACAAAGGTGGGTTTTTGAAAAGTTTCTTTAACGCGATGTAATATATCAAGATACGGCATGCCAGGCTTGACCATCACCATATCAGCACCTTCTTGTAGATCTAATGCGACCTCATGCAAGGCTTCATTGCTATTTGCAGGATCCATTTGATAGCTGTATTTATTGCCTGCGCCTAAGTTACCCGCGCTGCCCACGGCATCGCGAAACGGGCCATAAAAACTAGAGGCATACTTAGCTGAGTAGGCCAGTATTCGGGTATGAATATGGCCTTGTTGTTCTAATGCTTGGCGGATCGCTCCAACACGACCATCCATCATATCGGAAGGGGCGACAATATCAGCGCCTGCTTGCGCATGTGATAAGGCTTGTTTAACTAATACTTCGACCGTTTCATCATTAACAATATAACCAGTGTCATCAATTAAACCATCTTGGCCATGAGTGGTGAAAGGATCGAGTGCAACATCAGTAATCACACCTAAATCAGGAAATTCTGCTTTAAGCGCACGCACAGCACGTTGAGCCAAGCCATCAGGATTGTATGCTTCTTTGGCATCAAGTGATTTAACCTCATCAGGTGTAACAGGAAATAATGCTATAGCAGGTATGCCTAATTTATGAATAATGGCGGCTTCCTTTAGCAATAGGTCGATGCTTATTCGTTCAACGCCGGGCATAGATGCCACAGCTTTACGTTGATTATTACCTTCTAATACGAAGCAAGGATAAATCAGATCATTGACCGACAATTGATTCTCACGTACTAAATTACGTGAAAAGTCATCTCGTCTAAGACGACGTGGACGATGATGGGGAAAGCTACTATCAAGAAGGGAATAACTCACAGCTTTGTCCTTACAAATAAGATATTAGCGTGAATAATACCTTAAATATTAAATTTTGTTAGTTTTCAGTCGAAAGCATAGGTAATACTAAAATTTATAGATATAGGCATTATGAAAAGTCGCATTGGCATGGTACAGATGAATTCATCTGACAACGTTACTGAAAATTTAGAATATTCATTAAATAAAATCAGAGAGGCGGCTGATGAAGGTGTTGACCTTTTAGCTTTTCCTGAAACATTTTTATATGTGGGTAAAGATCATGCGGAGAAGCATCGTGTGGCTCAAACGCTAGACGGTGAGCTTGTTGAGACCTTTCAAGAATATGCTACTAAATATAACTTATCACTATTATTAGGTAGCATCTATGAAAAAACACAGGAAGATAGTGAACGTTTATATAACACATCAATTTTAATTAACCGCCAAGGTGAGTTAAACGGTGTTTATCGTAAAATTCATATGTGTGATGCACCGACATTAGGATATAACGAATCGGAAGGTATTAAGCCGGGTAACACGCCTGTTGTTGTCGACCATGAAGTGGGGGAGCTTGGTTTAACTATTTGTTATGACTTACGTTTTCCTGAACTATTTCGTCATATGACGGCACAGGGTGCACAAATTATTTTCGTACCCGCCGCATTTTTTCTTTACACCGGAAAGCATCATTGGTTACCTTTATTGATCGCCAGAGCAATAGAAAATCAAGTGTATATTGTGGCGCCAAATCAATGGGGTGAACATCATGAAGGTCGCGTTTCTTACGGTAGTAGTGTGATTATCGACCCGTGGGGCAGTGTTATTTGCTGTGCATCTGAGCGTGCGGAGTTAGTATCTGCAGTAGTTGATTTGGATTATTTAAACGAAGTCAGAGCTAATATGCCGTTACTTAATCATGGCCGGCCAGAACTATATAGTTAAACTTAAGTCTTAAAGTACTATGAAAAGGATATTATTAGTTACTGCTTTTGCATTGATGAACTTTATTTCATTGTGCAGCATAAGTTATGCAGAAGCACTTTCTGAAATCCCCCTATTTGTTTCACACTATTTCGAAAATCAGCAGTTAACAATAGGCAATAAATACTATACTGGATTTGAAACAAGAGAAGAGTTTTCGCAGTTTTATATTGTCCCTCAGAACCACAAAAACAGTACGACCCATGACTTAACTTTCGAAAACAAAGTATCAGGTAATAAATCGCATAAAGCGTGGATATACGATCGAAATGAGGTGGTGAAAGGGATAAATACCAATCACAGAGGCTACCCTACATTTCAATTTGAGAAGACAAGTCTTGGAATAGTTAAAAATGCTGTACTCATCGATTTTTGGGTTTTTGTCGATATGCCTTTGAAAAATAAAAAGGGTGAAAGTTGGGTTAGTCTCGCCACTTTAGTTTCATATTCAGATATTAATTGGCCGAGAACATATCAAATTAATATTGACTCACAGGCAAAACTGCATTTAATGCATATTCCAAATCAAACTCAAAACGTGAGTGATATCTATGAAGCAAAAAATCTTATTTTCCCTGAGAAACGATGGGTTAGAGTAACTGCGTACATTGACTATACTGATGACAATCAATTTGATGGACCTTTTATTGCTATTTGGCAAGATGGAGTATTAGCAGCAGCGGCACATTTTAACGATAGAATTAACCCTCAGGCTGCGCCAGCAGAAATATGGCCGAAGTGCTTAGATAGTTGGAGCCAAAAATCTATTGAAGAGGCTGAAGCTTTATGTGAATTGGTTTACGAAGGTGGTTTGGCTCAGGCTCATTTTGGCATGTATGCGCCGCCTGGTTTGTCGACAGGCGTCATCTATAATGATGAATTAACGATAGTTGAAGTGATTAAAGAGGCTGTGGTAGATAACTAATTAATTTCATCGATCGTTAATTATGAATACAATATTTAATTGTGTAAAAAAGTATATTTTTACGTGGACTAAGAGCCTACTTTTAAGATAAAATTACAAGGATTTTGTGTGGGAAGAGCGTTCAGCTTTTTCCTTTATTTTTATCTGGTGGAGGTTTCCCTTGCGAACAAGCGCTTTACTTGCTCTTGAAGATGGTACGGTCTATCACGGCGAATCAATTGGTGCTATTGGGCAATCGGTTGGTGAGGTCGTGTTTAATACGTCAATGACTGGCTATCAGGAAATTCTCACTGACCCTTCATATTGTCGACAAATTGTTACCTTAACTTATCCGCATATTGGTAATGTTGGTGTAAATACTGAAGATGAAGAATCAACTAATATTCATGCTAGCGGATTAATTATTCGCGACCTTTCGCCTGTTGTGAGTAGCTGGAGAAGCGAAGAAGCATTAGACGGTTATCTAGAGCGTCATAACGTGGTTGGTTTAGCAGGTATTGATACACGTGCATTGACCCGTCGCCTACGTGATAAAGGTGCAATGAAAGGTTGTATCGTTGCTGGCGAGAATATCGATGTTGATGCAGCCATTGCTACTGCTAAAGGCTTTGAAGGCCTAAAAGGCATGGACTTAGCTAAAGTTGTGACAACAGAAGCATCTTACGAATGGGATAAATCATGCTGGCATTTGTCTGGTGAATCTCAAGCAGTAGCTGAACGTTTCCATGTTGTTGCTTATGACTTCGGTGCTAAGAGCAATATCTTACGTATGTTGGTTGAACGCGGTTGTCGTTTAACGGTTGTGCCTGCGCAAACTTCTGCTGAAGATGTATTGGCACTCAATCCTGACGGTGTGTTTTTATCAAATGGGCCCGGCGATCCAGAGCCGTGTACTTATGCCATTGAAGCTATTCAAACCTTGCTTGAAAAAGAACTGCCGATTTTTGGTATTTGTTTAGGTCATCAATTATTGGCATTAGCCTGTGGTGCAAAAACAGTCAAAATGAAGTTTGGTCATCATGGTGCGAACCATCCCGTACAAGAAAAGTTAGATGGCTTAGTGATGATTACCAGTCAAAACCACGGTTTTGCAGTTGATGAATCTTCATTGCCAGAGTCATTAGAAGCAACGCATGTTTCGTTGTTTGATGGTTCTCTGCAAGGCATTCACCATAAAACCAAACCTGCATTTAGTTTCCAAGGGCACCCAGAAGCAAGCCCGGGTCCACAAGATGCAGCTCCTTTATTTGATCATTTCATTGATCTACTTGAAACAGCGACAGGTAAGTAAACCAAGATGGCAAAACGTACTGATATTAAAAGCATTCTGATTCTTGGTGCTGGTCCAATTGTAATTGGTCAGGCCTGTGAGTTTGATTACTCTGGTGCTCAAGCATGTAAAGCACTACGTGAAGAAGGTTATCGCGTTGTACTGGTGAACTCTAATCCAGCAACCATTATGACTGACCCTAATATGGCGGATGCGACTTACATTGAACCTGTCACATGGCAAGCAGTAAGAAAAGTTATTAAGAAAGAACGTCCTGATGCAATTCTACCAACAATGGGCGGGCAAACTGCATTGAACTGTGCATTAGATCTTGAGCGTGAAGGTGTATTGAAAGAGTTCGGCGTAGAAATGATTGGTGCTGATAGCGAAGCTATCAATAAAGCGGAAGATCGTGATTTATTCCGTCAGGCGATGACCAAAATTGGTCTGGATATGCCAAATTCGGCTATTGTTCATACACTAGAAGAAGCCTTAGAAGCACAAAAAGAACTTGGTTTCCCAACGATTATTCGTCCATCTTTCACTATGGGTGGTAGTGGTGGTGGTATCGCATACAATAAACAAGATTTTATTGAAATTTGTCAACGTGGCTTATACATGAGTCCAACGTCTGAGTTATTGCTTGATGAGTCAATTATCGGTTGGAAAGAATATGAAATGGAAGTGGTGCGAGATCGTAAAGATAACTGCATCATTATCTGTTCAATTGAAAACTTTGACCCTATGGGCGTACATACAGGTGATTCAATCACAGTTGCACCTGCACAAACACTGACTGATAAAGAATATCAAATCATGCGTAATGCATCTTTAGATGTCTTACGTGAAATTGGTGTTGATACCGGCGGTTCAAATGTTCAATTTGCTGTGCATCCTGAAACAGGTCGATTGATTATTATCGAAATGAACCCACGAGTTTCCCGCTCATCAGCCTTGGCATCAAAAGCAACCGGTTTTCCAATTGCTAAGGTCGCAGCGAAGTTGGCTGTAGGTTACACCCTTGATGAACTTCAAAATGAAATCACTGGAGGTGCAACACCAGCATCATTTGAGCCTACAATTGATTATGTTGTCACTAAGATTCCTCGTTTTACATTTGAAAAATTCCCACAAGCTGATAACCGTTTAAGTACGCAAATGAAGTCTGTGGGTGAAGTGATGGCGATTGGTCGTAACTTCCAAGAATCTCTACAAAAAGCATTACGTGGTTTAGAAATTGATCGTGACGGTTTATCTGAAATTACTGATCTAACAGCAGATGATGTAGCTGATACCTTACGTCGTGAATTACGTCTGCCAGGTTCTGATCGCCTTTGGTATGTAGCTGATGCGTTCCGTTATGGCTTTAGTTATGATGAAATTCAACAGTTAACGAAGATTGATCCTTGGTTCTTAGTTCAGGTTCAAGACATTATTGAAATTGAGAACAAATTAAAAGAACATTCTTTAGCATCAATTGATGAAGCAGAAATGCGTGGATTGAAACGTAAAGGTTTCTCTGATTCACGTATGGCGAAGTTATTACATAAAACAGAAAAACAAGTTCGCCAACATCGTTATGATTTGAATGTACGCCCTGTTTATAAACGGGTTGATACTTGTGCGGCAGAGTTTTCCAGTGATACTGCGTATATGTACTCAACCTATGATCAGGAATGTGAAGCTAATCCAACTAATCGTGACAAAATCATGATTTTAGGTGGTGGGCCGAACCGAATTGGTCAAGGTATTGAATTTGATTATTGTTGTGTTCATGCGGCATTAGCATTACGTGAAGATGGTTATGAAACCATTATGGTCAACTGTAACCCTGAAACGGTTTCAACAGATTACGATACATCTGATCGCCTATATTTCGAATCATTAACACTTGAAGATGTATTAGAAATTGTTGCTTTAGAAAAGCCTAAAGGCGTGATCGTGCAATATGGTGGTCAAACGCCGCTTAAATTAGCACGTGCACTTGAAGCTGAAGGTGTGCCAATTATAGGTACATCACCTGATGCCATTGATCATGCAGAAGATCGTGAACGCTTCCAACAAATGGTTGAAAAACTAGGTTTACTTCAACCACCCAACCGTCTTGCTTTCTCAGCAGATACCGCAGCGGCACAAGCAGCCGAAATTGGTTATCCTCTGGTGGTTCGACCTTCTTATGTATTAGGTGGTCGTGGCATGGAAATCGTTTATAACGAAGAAGAATTGAATCGTTATATGAAAACAGCTATCTCTGTTTCAAATGATTCGCCTGTATTATTAGACCGCTTCTTAGATGATGCGATTGAAGTGGATGTCGATGCGATTTGTGATGGTAAAGATGTATTAATCGGTGGCATCATGGAGCATATAGAGCAAGCAGGTGTTCACTCTGGTGACTCAGCTTGTGCATTACCTTCTTACAGTTTGAGTGAAGGAATTCAAGACCGTATGCGTGAGCAGGTTCGCCAAATGGCACTAGAGCTAGGCGTAGTTGGTTTGATGAATACCCAATTTGCAATTCAAGGCGATAAAATATTTCTACTAGAAGTTAACCCACGTGCATCACGAACAGTGCCGTATGTATCGAAGGCGATTGGTGTACCACTAGCCAAAGTAGGTGCACGTTGCATGGCCGGTCGTAGTTTGGTCGAGCAAGGCGTTACCGAAGAGGTGATTCCAGAATATTATTCAGTGAAAGAAGCTGTATTCCCATTTATTAAATTCCAAGGTGTTGATCCAATTCTTGGTCCTGAAATGAAATCTACTGGTGAAGTAATGGGCGTAGGCCGTACTTTTGGAGAGGCATTTGCTAAATCACAATTAGCTGCATCTGTTGTATTGCCAACAGGCGGTAAAGCCTTTATTAGTGTACGTGGTGTCGATAAAGACGCGATTAGTAGCATTGCTAAAGACTTGGTTGAGTTGGGGTTTGAGTTATTAGCAACACGTGGCACGCAGAAAGTATTGAATGATGCGGGTGTTGCTTGTGAACATGTTAATAAAGTGGCAGAAGGTCAACCGCATATTGTTGATATGATTAAAAATGACGAAATTAACTTGATTGTGAATACAACTGAAGGTCGTCAGTCAGTGGCTGATTCGACGGAAATTCGTCGTGCGGCACTACAGCATCAAGTGAATTACACAACAACCTTGGCTGCTGCTAGAGCAACATGCCAAGCATTAAATAGTAAAGATGTTGACACTGTTAATTGTCTGCAAACGTTACATGGAGAACTAAACTAATGGCTGTGCCAATTACCCTATTAGGTTCTGATGAACTTAAAGATGAATTACACCAATTAAAATATACTGCCCGCCCAGAAGTGGTTGCGGCAATTGCTGAGGCTAGAGCGCATGGTGATTTAAAAGAAAATGCCGAATACCATGCGGCGAAAGAGCAACAGAGCTTTATTGAAGGCCGAATTCAAGATCTTGAAGGCGTATTATCAAATGCCCAAATTATTGATCCGACCTCATTGCCAAAAGATGGGCGTGTTGTGTTTGGTGTGACGGTTGATTTACTAAACATCGAGAATGATGATGAAATAACCTATCAAATTGTAGGTGACTATGAATCTGATATTAAGAAAAACCGTATTTCTATTTCATCGCCTATTGCACGTGCTTTAATTGGTAAAGAAGTCGATGATATTGCTGTAGTTAAAGCACCAAGTGGTGATATTGAATATGAGGTTGTCGCTATTAAATATGATAGCTAATCAGGTATCTGAACGTTTACTGCTGACTTTATGGGTGGGTAGCCTGCTGGCTATAGGTTACCTTGCTGTTCCTATGGCTTTTGCAACATTAGGCGATGTTACTCTGGCAGGGAACTATGCAAGCAAACTTTTTTCAACGGTTAACCTCTTAGGCTTGGGCTGTGGTGGAGTGCTCCTAGTGAGCAAATTTATCTCACAAGGAAAACAAGCTACGTCGCAATGGCGCTTCTGGGTATTACTAGTGATGGTCGTTTTGACGCTTGTGTTTAGTTGTTATTTACAACCTGAAATTGCTGAAATTAAACAGCTTACGTCGAAGGGTGATGACGCGGTTATAGAACGCTTTGATTTATTTCATGAGATAAGCAGAAATCTTTATCTGATAGTGACGCTATTAGGTTTGGCACTGGTTGTTAGCACCGATAAGGTTAAAAGCTGATGGCACGAAGTAAATCCAGTAATGATTGGATGAAAGAGCATTTTGATGATCATTATGTCAAATTGGCTCAAAAAGCGGGCTATCGTTCTCGATCTACATTCAAATTAGAAGAAATCGACAAAAAGGATAAATTGATGCGCCCTGGCATGACGGTAGTTGACTTAGGCTCAGCTCCCGGCGGCTGGTCTGATTACGCTTTACGAAAAGTAGGTGAGAAAGGAACAGTTGTGGCATTGGATATTCTGCCAATGACGCCGCTAACAGGTGTACACTTCATTGAAGGTGATTTTAGAGAAGATTCTGTCTTAGATGAACTCAATGATGTTTTAAATGGTCAACAGATAGACCTTGTATTATCAGATATGGC
>JBJPGE010000014.1:0-25582 GCA_048595465.1 Methylophagaceae bacterium
TTAGAGTTATTAAAGTAAAGAGGACAGGATTATTTTAAATCAGGTTCAATATTACCGATGTCGGATGGTGGTTTGATGGCTGAGTTCATTAAAGTGTCGATTATCACTGTTTGCTACAACTCATCACAATATATTAGGTTAGCTATTGAGTCTGTTTTATCACAATCATATACAGAAATTGAATATATAGTAGTTGATGGTGCTTCAACGGACGATACGTTGGCAATTCTCAGTGAGTACAAGAGTATTACGCATGTAATTAGTGAGCCAGACAAGGGGATTTATGATGCTATGAATAAGGGTATTGCTATGGCCACAGGCAATATAATTGGCATCTTAAATTCGGATGACTTTTATCGAGACTTAGATTCAATAGCTGATGTTGTTAAAGTGCTTGAAGAAAATCCGAGAACGGATTTGGTATTGGGTAATGTGGATTTTATTCGAGGTGATGACCTAACTAGGAGTATAAGGTTATATTCGGCTCACAAATTTATCCCATGGCATTTGAGATTTGGCTTAATGCCTCCCCATCCTGGAGCCTTTATTAGAAAAACAGTTTATGAAAAAGTTGGACGATATAAGCTCGGGTATAAAATTGGTGCAGACTTTGATATGTTTGTACGAATGCTGTTAGTGCATAAGTTACCTTATAAGAAATTGAATAGAACATTAGTGCGGATGCGGATGGGAGGAGTAAGTACATCTGGGTTTGAGAGTTATCTTACATCAACAAAAGAGATGCTAAGATCATTAAGTGAGAATCATATTTATTCAAATCTGATAATGGTGCTAATACGTTTACCTGTAAAATACCTTCAGAAGATATTACCAAATCTGGTTAATAAATGAAGGTTGTCATAACAGGTGCCACGGGGTTTATTGGACGTGCTTTAGTAAATTATCTTGTAAACAATGGGATTTCCGTCGTTGTAATTGTGCGTAAAAACTCTGTAAACTTTCCTAGTAAAGTTGAACAGGTTGCTGTAAGTGATTTAAGGGCTGTACTTACCTACACACAAGAAAATATAAAAGTTGCTTTACAAGATGCGGATGTAGTGATTCATCTTGCAGCGCGAGCACATGTGATGAAAGAAGTCCCGAAGACAGCGTTAACTGAATTTAGTAAAGATAATCGCGATGTGAGCATAGCCTTAGCAAAAATGGCAACAGTGGCAGGGGTAAAAAGATTTATATTCTTAAGTTCTATTGGAGTCAACGGTAATAATAATGCTAGCCCATTTACAGAAATAGATGAGTCAAATCCACAGGAGTTATACGCAATTTCAAAGTGTGAGGCAGAGCAATATTTATTAGCTTTGGGACAAAATACGAAGATGGAAATTGTCATTATTCGACCTCCATTAGTTTATGGACCAAATCCGCCAGGCAATTTTGCTAGTTTAATCAAATGGGTGAATAAGGGGATTCCTTTGCCATTTGGAGCTATTCATAATCAACGTTCTTTTATAGCTTTAGATAATTTGGTGAGCTTTATTGCTCATTGTGTTACTCATCCCAAGGCGGCCAATGAGATTTTTTTGATTTCTGATGGTGAGGATGTTTCAACAACTGAATTATTACGCAAGGTCGCACATGCCTTTGGTAAAAAACGGTTATTAATTCCTATCCCTGTTAGTTGGATGAACTTTGTAGCAACATCACTTGGCAAGCTTGATGTGGCAAACCGTTTATTTGGTTCATTACAGGTGAATAGTTCAAAGGCACGTGATTTGCTGGGGTGGAAACCGGTGATAACAATGGATGAACAATTGAAAAAAACAGCAGATGCGTATTTGAATGAAAAGAATCTTTGATTTGATTTTGGCCGTAGTGGCTTTTGTGATTTTATTGCTACCCATTATTATGGTTGGAATAATGGTTAAGTTGACATCGAAGGGCCCCGTTTTATATTGGTCAGATAGAGTAGGTGTTGATAATATTCTTTTTGGAATGCCAAAGTTCCGCAGTATGAAGGTTAATACGCCGGCAGTGGCTACACACCTATTAGAAGACCCTAAAAGAGTGTTAACACCAATAGGCGATTTTTTACGAAAATCAAGTTTGGACGAACTTCCTCAATTATGGTGTATTTTAAAAGGCGATATGAGTTTTGTTGGTCCTCGACCAGCATTATTTAATCAGGATGACTTAGTAGCATTACGTACAGAACGAGGTGTACATCAATTAACTCCAGGATTAACAGGCTGGGCACAGGTTAACGGTCGTGATGAATTACCTATTCCCGACAAAGTGGCCTTGGATGTTGAATATCTTCATAAACGAACTTTTGTGTTTGATTTACAAATATTATGGTTAACCTTTGTGAAAGTATTGCTGCGAGATGGTGTGTCTCACTAAGAGTAAGAGCATATTTTATCTTGGCAAACATTTGTTTTTACAGTAAGATTTCATGTAAGTTATCCATGGAGGATAACTATAACAAGGAGTAAGGATAGATGTTGAAAAAATTATGGATGACTTTGTTTGTAGGATTGTTCTTTTTATCTGTGAATAGTGTTTCTGCAGCAGATATGATTAATATTAATACTGCAACTCAAACGCAGCTTGAAACGCTTGACGGTGTTGGCCCAGCAACGGCAACAGCCATCATGGAGTATAGAGAACAGGTAGGTAGTTTTAAGACTGTAGGTGAAGTAACTAATGTTAAGGGAATTGGCGATAAAAAATTAGCTAAATTTATTGATCAAATAGTTGTAATGGAGCCTAAAAAAGAATAATCATTCCTACGAATAAGGCCTGACTTTAAGAGCGTAGTTATCATTCAGATAGCTACGCTTTTTTTATGTTTGATATCTTCTAACTATGGCTTAATTTTTCAATAATTGTCTCTTGTAGCTGTGCGATTTCCTCAGAATTTAGAGGAAGGTGAAAATTTGTAGAAATGAGGAAAATATCTTCGACCTGATCGCCTAGTGAAGTGAGCTTAGCGCTAATAACATGGATGTTACATTGTAGAAAAATGTGAGCGATCATTGATACAAGTCCGGGTCGATCATGCGTTTTTAGCTCTAATGTTGTGTATTTCTGATTGGTGTCACTTGCAAAATGAAGTGTTGGCTGTGTTTTGAATAACTTCATTGTTCTTGGCGTAATACTTGAATCAAAAGCCTTTGTTTTTTCTAGTATGGTGAGTTGATGTTTTATATTGTGAATTAATTCATCTTGGTCACGTATCAGCCCTGTTAGAATGTATGAGTTTAGCGACTTACCGTCAGTTGTTGTATCTATTTTAGCATCTAGAATATCCAATTGAAGGGCTTCTAAGCATGCAGTGACAGCGGCAAATATTCCTAATTTATCGTCAGTAAAAATAAATACTTCTAGGGTTTCTTTTTGATCAAGGCTTCTTGAATTAACCAGTGTATTTTCGGTAGGATCTTGTAGGCGGGTCACGGTTTGCCATACAATTTCATTGGTAGTATGGTGTAAGAAATAATCTAAATCATAATGCTGCCACAGGGCGGTAACTTGTTGTTCAGTCCATGCTTGATGCGTGAGTTGTTGTAAAGCTTGTTGTTGACGTTGCTTGCTTTTCTCTGCAATGTTTTTAGCCATATCATGGCGATCTTCAAGCCAGTTTCTAGTCGCATTATAAAGCTGTCTAAGCAGTGAGTCCCGCCAGCCATTCCATAGATTATTATTAGTTGCCCGGATATCTGCCACGGTGAGTAAATATAGGTAATTTAGTCGATCTACAGTTTTTACTTTAGCGGCAAAAGCTTTAATAGTATCCGGATCGTTTACATCACTTTTTTGGGCAACAGCAGACATGGTTAAATGTTGGCGGACTAGGAATGTGATGGTTTCAGTATCATGTTCACTTAATTGATGTCGCTTACAAAATGCCGCCGCATCGGGTACTCCCAATAAGCTATGATCGCCGCCTCGCCCTTTGGCTATGTCGTGAAATAAACCTGCGATGTATAATAATTCTGGTTTTGGAATTTGATAAAAGATCTGAGAGCAAAGTGGAAATTCGGAACTGTATTCTGAACATGAGAAACGGCGTAAATTTCGAACTAAAAATAAAGTGTGCTCATCAACAGTATAAATATGGAATAGATCATGTTGCATTTGACCGACAATATCACCGAACTTCGGTAAATATGCACCTAAAACTCCCAACTTGTTCATTCGACGGAATTCATGTGTCACACCTTTTGATTGGCGTATGATTTCCATAAATAGACTTTGGCAGGCAGTGTCATCACGAAAACGGTCATCGATAAGATGTATGTTGGTATGTAATTGCCGGATTGTTTCTGCACGCACACCTTTGATTTTTGGGTGCTGCTCTAGAACCAAAAATAATTCCAGCATGGCATAAGGATAAACTGAAAATATAGTGGCATCGGTTGTCCCTAAGTAACCATTATGTACATGAAAGCGGTTGTTAATTGGGTCGATTTGTTTTGGCTCGTCAGCAAGGATTATTTGTTCTTCAAACAATTGAAGTAATAAGACATTCATCTGCTCCACACTACGGGCACACAAATAATAATCCTTCATAAATTGTTCAACGGGAAGGCGTTTACCATTATCTTTGTAGCCAAACTGCTCTGCTAGTTCTCGCTGATAATCGATTTGTAGCTTTTCCTCTTTTCGCCCAGCCTGAAGATGCAAGGCAAAGCGAATCTTCCACAAGAAGTACTGCGCTTTATCTAGGGTTTCATATTCACTATCGGACAAAAATCCTTTTTGTTTTAGGCCTTGTAAGTCACTCACATTAAAGTGTTGTTGTGCCACCCAACTGATAACTTGTAGATCTCGCAGCCCACCTGGTGCTTCTTTAATATTGGGTTCGAGATTATTAGCTGTATCGTTATATTTTAGGTGACGTTGCTGTTGCTCTTGCCTTTTTATTTGATAGAAATTTCGAGTATCCCACGTTTTGTTGCTTCCTGTTAATTCTTGCAATGCTGAGAATAATTTGGGTTCTCCACAAAGTAAGCGAGTTTCTAATAAATTAGTGGCGATGGTGACATCCGTCTCAGCTTGTTCTTTACACTCAGCAATAGTACGAACACTATGACCTATTTCGAGTCCAATATCCCACAATTGTGTGAGAAAATTAGATAAACTCTCAGGAGGAGACTCAGAGACAGATTCGTCAAGTAAGACTAATAAATCAATATCAGAATATGGGTGTAGTTCGGCTCGACCATAACCACCAACAGCAAGTAAGCCAATTGGTGAACCCGCATCGATATGTTGTGACCAAAGCTGTTGTAATGCTTGATCAACAAATTGGGCGCGTTGATGAACTAAATGAACGACATCAATTTGATCATTAAATCGCTGGGTTAAGTAGGATTGACCTTCTTTTAGCGCCTCACGAAAAAAAGCACTATCAGATGTTGGATCTGGGGCTTTATTGTTAGCAATATCCCAGAGCGATAATAATTCAGCCATTAAATTACTTCATCCTCACGTAGCGTTAAAATCTCATGGCCTGTTTCCGTCACTAAAATAGTGTGTTCCCATTGTGCAGAAAGTGAGCGATCTTTAGTGTAAACAGTCCAACCGTCACTTTTATGATGTCTAATGTCTCGCTTACCTGCATTGACCATCGGCTCGATGGTGAATGTCATACCGACTTCAAGTGTTAAACCTGTTCCTGGTTTACCGTAGTGAAGGACTTGTGGTTCTTCATGAAATACTTTGCCAATGCCATGACCACAATATTCTTGAACGATAGAGAAATTTTGTGCTTCAGCATGCTTTTGGATGGCATTACCAATATCACCTAATTGGATGCCCGGTTTGACTAAATTAATACCACTAAGCATTGCTTCACGCGCATTTTCACAGAGACGCTTCGCTAAAATAGAAGCATTGCCGATATAGAACATTTTGCTGGTATCACCATGATATTCATCTTTAATAACGGTAATATCAATATTAACGATATCACCATCTTTTAGCTTTTTATCGCTAGGAATACCATGGCAGATAACGTGATTCACTGATGTGCAAATCGATTTGGGAAAACCATGATAGTTTAAAGGTGCGGGAATTGCCTGCTGTGTATTGACGATATAATCATGACAAATTTTATCTAATTCATCCGTTGTTATACCTGCTTTGACATGCGGTTCAATCATGGTTAATACGTCTGCTGCAAGTTTTCCTGCAACACGCATTTTGGCTATTTCTTCAGCCGATTTTATACTAACTGCCATTTGAGATGCTTATTCCTGAGATATATTTATGTTAATGATAGATAGTGTGCCGGAAATAGACCAAAAGTAAAAGCAATAAATAGTAGGGTTTTATTGTTTTTACTCTCATTTTATGGTATAAAATGCGCGCCTATAAAGGCAAAATCACACATGCACCGACACAGGTTTCGGGGTGCTAGTTGCTTAGGTAAGCTAGTCGAAACATGGGGTGTGTGGAGGTTTAACCCCAACTTATTATAAAGGTAATACTTAAAATGGCTAAAATAACTATGCGCCAAATGTTAGAAGCAGGCGTTCACTTCGGTCACCAAACACGTTATTGGAATCCAAAAATGGGTCCCTATATTTTTGGTAAACGTAACAATATCCATATCATCAACCTTGAACACAGCTTACCTATGTTTAACGACGCGTTAAACTTTGTCGGTAAATTAGCTTCACAAAAAGGTCGTATCTTATTTGTGGGCACAAAACGTGCAGCACAAGATCCTATTCGTGAAGATGCAGAACGTGCAGGCATGCCTTACGTTAACCGTCGCTGGTTAGGTGGTATGTTGACGAACTACCAAACAGTTCGTCAATCAATTAAGCGTTTAGATGCGATTGATGAAATGATGGCAGCTGGCAAATTAGAAGGTTTGAAAAAGAAAGAAGTATTAAACCTAACACGTGAGCAAGAAAAATTAGAAAAAAGCATCGGCGGTATCCGCAAAATGGGTGGTCTTCCAGATGCATTGTTTGTAATCGACGTTGATCATGAACGTATTGCGATTCAAGAAGCAAACAAATTAGGTCTTCCTGTTATTGCGATTGTTGATAGTAACAGTAACCCCGATGGTGTGGACTACATCATCCCTGGTAACGATGATTCTATGCGTGCTATCAAGCTTTACACAACAAGTATTGCTGATGCGATTTTAGAAGGTCGCGCATCCGTTTCAACAGGTGATGCAGAAGACGAAATGGTAGAGGTTGCTGCAGAAAGCGAAGCTGCTGCAGAGTAAACCACACAATGTACTATGGGCAGGCTCACTATTGTTAGTGGGCCTGTGTTGTATATATGGTCAGGTGATCATATTTAAGAATTGGAAAGAAGGGTAATAATAATGGCAATTACTGCTGCATTAGTAAAAGAACTACGTGAGCGTACAGGCTCAGGCATGATGGAATGTAAAAAAGCATTGGTAGCATCTAACGGTGATATTGAAGCCGCTGTTGAAGAAATGCGTAAGTCTGGTTTAGCAAAGGCAGATAAAAAATCAGACCGTATTGCTGCTGAAGGCATTATTGTTATTGAAACAAGTGCTGATGGCAAAAATGCAGTAATGATTGAAGTCAATTCAGAAACAGATTTTGTTACTAAATCTGAAGATTTTATGGCGTTCGTTAATGCGTTAGCACCTGTTGTATTAGCGGCGCAACCTGCCGACCTTGAAGCATTGATGGCATTGTCATTTAACGGTGCAGGCGATAGTGTTGAAGTTGTTCGTCAAGCGTTAGTGGCTAAAATTGGTGAGAACATTAAAGTTCGTCGCTTTGAGTTAATGTCTAGTGCTAACGGCGTGATTGGCTCTTATCGACATGGTGACCGTATTGGTACGATGGTGAACCTAACAGGTGGTGATGAGACTGTAGCAAAAGACATCGCAATGCATGTTGCGGCTAGCCGTCCACAAGCTGTTTCTGCAGCAGATTTGCCAGCTGAATTGTTAGAGAAAGAGCGTGATATCGTTGCAACTCAAGCAAAAGACAGTGGCAAGCCAGAAGCAATCATTGAAAAAATGGTTGATGGTCGCATGAAGAAGTTTGTAAACGAAATCAGCTTAATGGGTCAAGCCTTTGTTAAAGACCCAGATGTAACCGTTGAACAGCTAGTTAAAAAAGCAGATGCAACCGTTAATGCATTTGCCCTCTTCGAAGTAGGTGAAGGTATCGAGAAAGCTGAAGATAACTTTGCAGAAGAAGTTATGGCACAAGCTAATAAATAGAAGCCAGATGAAGAGGATGACTAAAGTAAAACTTAGTTAACAATATTAAATTGACTTAAACGGAGAATCAGCATGACTAAAAAACCAGTTTATAAACGTGTACTACTGAAACTAAGTGGTGAGGCGTTGATGGGAAATGCTGATTTTGGGATTGATCCTGACGTGATTGTCCGTTTTGCGAAAGAAATTGCTGAGCTCAGCGCCCAAGGTGTTGAGCTCGGCGTTGTTATTGGTGGTGGTAATATTTTCCGGGGTGCGGGTTTGGCATCAGGTGGTATGGAACGTGTTAGTGCCGATCATATGGGCATGTTAGCCACGGTAATGAACGCCTTAGCATTGCAAGATGCCTTAGAACAACAAGGTGCATTCTGCCGGGTGATGTCTGCAATCCAAATTAATGAAGTGTGTGAAGATTATTTGCGTCGTCGTGCTATTCGCCACCTAGAAAAAGGCCGCGTCGTTATTTTTGCTGCCGGTACAGGTAATCCATTTTTCACTACTGATTCTGCTGCAAGTTTGCGTGCGGTTGAAATTGGTGCAGAGTTGATGTTGAAGGCGACTCAGGTTGATGGTGTTTATAATGCCGATCCTAAAAAAGACCCTGATGCAGTGCGTTATACTGAATTAAGTTATGATGAAGTGATTGATAAGCGTTTAGGCGTGATGGATACGACCGCTGTGGTAATGTGTCAGGAACAAAAAATGCCTTTACGGATATTTGATGTTCACAAACCAGGTAATTTAGCTAAAATTATTTATGGCGAAGATGTTGGAACACTTGTTCAATAAGAGAATCGTAGGGTTAAGAATATGATTGAAGATATTAAAAAAGACGCGGCAGATCGCATGCAAAAAAGTGTAGCATCATTAGTGAGTGCGATGGCTAAGATTCGTGCAGGTCGTGCTCATACCAGTTTGCTAGATCAGATTGTAGTTCCTTATTATGGTTCTGATGTGGCGCTAAGCCAAGTGGCTAATGTTGGTGTTGAAGATTCGCGGACATTAACGGTTACACCATGGGAAAAGCCCATGTTAGCAATCGTTGAAAAAGCAATTATGACATCTGATTTGGGTGTTAATCCTAGCAGTGCAGGCATGACCATTCGTATTCCAATTCCACCTCTGACTGAAGAGCGTCGTCGTGATTTGGTAAAAGTGGCACGTAATGAAGCTGAAGGTGCACGCGTTGCAGTGCGAAATATTCGCCGTGATGCAAACAGTACCCTGAAAGAATTATTGAAAGAAAAAGATATTTCAGAAGATGAAGAACGTGGTGCAGAAGAGGCCGTTCAGAAACTGACTGATACCGGCATTAAACAGATTGAAGACGTGCTTAGCGAAAAAGAATCAGATTTAATGGAAGTGTAAGCAAACACCCTTATGACAAAGGAATCTGCTAACGTTCCACAACATATCGCCATCATTATGGACGGTAATGGCCGTTGGGCAAAACAACGACGTCAGCCACGATTTATGGGACACAGAGCAGGTGTAAAAGCAGTCGAGAATATTGTTAAACATTGTGCCGAACTAGGAGTGGGGGTTTTAAGCCTTTTTGCATTTAGCAGTGAAAATTGGCGTCGACCTAACAAGGAAGTTAGCCTTTTAATGGAATTGTTTGCACTATCATTAAAGCAACAAGCTAAGCGACTGCATAAAAATAATATTCGGTTGCAGATTGTTGGAGACATCAGTAAATTTTCAACTGGTTTGCAAAAACAAATTACGCAAGCAGAAGAGTTGACAGCCAATAATTCAGGCCTAATTATTAATATAGCGGCAAATTATGGTGGTCAGTGGGACATCACTCAGGCAGTTCAAAAGGTGGCAGAAAAAGTACAGTCAGGCCAATTGAACGCTGCAGACATTACAGAAGAACTGATTGCTGGAGAATTAACGACAGCCTCTATTTCAGATCCCGATTTATTTATTCGAACAGGTGGTGAGCAACGAGTCAGTAACTTCATGTTATGGCAAATGGCTTATACAGAATTTTATTTTTCAGAAACATTATGGCCTGATTTTGATGCGGAGCAGTTGAATAAAGCAATTTTATCATTCAATCAACGTGAACGACGTTTTGGCAAAACATCAGAACAAATTCAGCAAGATAGCTAAATTTTAACTTTAAGATAACAAGAGATTTTATGCTTAAACAACGATTATTAACGGCCGCAATATTAATTCCGCTAGTTGTTTTCAGCCTTCTTTATTTACCTACATCTATTGTGCAATGGTTATTGGCGGGCGTAGTCGTTCTGGCCGCTTTAGAATGGTTCAATATCGTTGGGTTTAAAGAACGTCCTGAAATTTTATTTGCACTGTTGGCACTTGTGTTAACGGTTGTATTGACGCGAATACTTATATCACCTTTATTACTTTCATTAGCACTATGGGCAGTAATTTTAGTCTTTGTGATTCGTTATGCGCATAGTGCATTACCGAAAAAAATTGAAAAAATAATATTGCACCCACGCAAGGCATTAGTACTCTCATCGATCGTGCTAGCACTATTCTGGCATTCGGCTGTGCTACTACATTCAACACCTTTAGGGGCGCAGCAACTTCTCTACATAATGGTGTTGGTATGGTTAGCAGACACGGGTGGTTATTTTGCGGGTAAACGCTGGGGTAAAACAAAACTAGCTAAGTCTATTAGCCCGAATAAGACATGGGAAGGTGTCGCTGGCGCTGTAATATTAGGGGGTATTTGGTCAGTGATTGCTTATGCTTTGGACTTGTCAGGATCTTTAAGTTTGGTGAGTTGGCTAGGATTATCACTTATAGCATTGTTAATTTCAATTGTGGGCGACTTATTTGAAAGCCTTTTCAAGCGTGCCCATAATGTAAAAGACAGCGGTAATTTGCTACCAGGACATGGCGGTATGCTAGATCGGATTGATAGTCTGTTAGCTGCAGTGCCTGTGTTTACCGCAGGGTTATTCTTGTTGGGAGCACATTAAATGCAAGCGGTAACTCTTTTGGGCTCTACGGGATCAATCGGTGTCAGCACATTAAATGTGCTCGCCCAACATCCAGAAAAATACAGTGTTTACGCACTGACTGCAAACCGATCAGTTGATAGTTTATTTGATCAATGCCAACAGTTTAATCCTGCTATTGCGGTTATGCTGGACGAATCATCAGCTGAGAAATTAGCTGTAAAATTAAAAAATGCAGGCAGTGATACTGAAGTGCTTTCAGGCGAGCAATCTTTAGTTGACGTGGCCGAAAGTGAAAGAACAGATTATGTAATGGCGGCTATTGTAGGAGCAGCAGGATTGTTACCAACGCTAGCAGCCGCTCGAGCAGGCAAGCATATCTTACTTGCCAATAAAGAAGCTTTGGTCATGAGTGGCGGCTTGTTTATGAAAGAAGTCGAGGCTAATGGTGCAACATTATTACCTGTTGATAGTGAACATAATGCGATTTGGCAGTGCTTACCAGTAGGGAATCAGCAGCAGCATCATTTTGAAGGTAAAGGCATTCGCCGAATTATCCTAACCGCATCAGGTGGACCGTTTAGGGATTATGAGTTAGCGGATCTGGAAAATGTCACACCAGAGCAAGCAGTGGCTCACCCAAATTGGTCAATGGGACAAAAAATTTCGGTTGATTCAGCTACTATGATGAATAAGGGCTTAGAAGTTATCGAAGCACATTGGTTGTTTGGATTACCAACAGCACAAATTGAAGTATTACTGCATCGCCAAAGTATTATTCATTCGATGGTAGATTATGTAGATGGTTCAGTGTTGGCTCAGATGGGAAATCCAGATATGAGAACGCCCATTGCAAATGCCTTGGCATGGCCAAATAGAATTGCTTCAGGCGTAGCACCATTAGATTTGGCAGCAGCAGGTCGTTTAGATTTTTCGGTAGCGGATCACCAACATTTCCCTTGCTTAGCTTTAGCATATCAAGCATTAGAAGCAGGTGGTACAAGCACGGCCATTCTCAATGCGGCCAATGAAATTGCAGTTGAAGCATTTTTAAACAAACAAATAAAATTTACTCAAATAGCAATAACAATAGAGCAGGTGTTAGCTAAAATAACTGCAAATACAGGCGATACACTGGAACAAGTGTTAGCTGATGATTTGCTTGCACGTAAATTGGCTAGAGAGCTCATTGCTTAAACAATGCAATCATTATTCTTTTTTATAGTTGCACTGTCGATATTAGTTGTTGTTCATGAATTTGGTCACTTTTGGGTGGCGCGCCGTTGTGGCGTAAAGGTGCTTAAATTTTCAGTTGGTTTTGGCCGACCTTTATGGAAAAAACTAGGGCATGATGGTACTGAATATATTTTAGCCGCGATTCCCCTTGGTGGTTACGTCAAAATGTTGGATGAACGAGAAGGTGACGTTCCTCCTGAACAATTAAAACAAGCCTTTAATAAAAAATCATTAGCAGCTCGTACGGCGATTGTTGCTGCGGGACCCATAGCCAATTTACTTTTTGCTGTCTTTGCCTATTGGTTGATTTTTATAATGGGTATTCCAGGAATTCGCCCTATTATTGGCGAAGTAGCTACAGATTCTCCGGCAGCCTATGCTCAATTTAAAATTGAAGATGAAATTAAAAGGGTAAATGATAGTAAAACCCCGACGTGGTCCAGCGTGCGAAAGGCTTTGTATAAAATTTCTGAATCAGGAGGTGTGGCGACAATAACTGTCGAAACAGGGGGTATTGAAGTCCATAAAGAATTAGAAATACCTAAAGTTAGTTTAGAGCACGCTGCAACAAAACCATTATTGCAGGATTTAGGCTTTAAGCAGATTGAATATCGACCTATAGTGGGTAAAGTTATAGTTGATGAAGCTGCGGACAAGTCGGGTTTGCTTGAAGGTGATATGTTGTATGCTTTTGAGGGGAAAATAATTGCTACATGGACGGAGTGGGTAACTATTATTCAGGCTCATCCGAATATGGAAATGGATATTACGATTGATCGAGCTGGAGAACAAATAAATTTGGCGATTACACCAAATGAAGATGCAATAATAGGCGTTGGTGTTGCGGTACCAGATGAATTTAAAACAGAATTACGCTATGGAGTGGTAGAGGCTGTAGGATATGCTGTGCAAGAAACATGGGATTTCTCAAGCTCAACAGTTAAAGGTTTGGCGGGAATGCTTGTAGGAACAGTTTCAAGCAAAAATATTGGTGGACCAATTACCATCGCTCAAATAGCGGGCGCGTCAGCAGAGCAAGGATTGACTGCTTTTATTTATTTTCTTGCCATGATTAGTGTGAGCTTAGGCATTTTAAATTTATTACCAATCCCTATCTTAGATGGAGGCCATCTAGTGATGAATTTAATAGAGTGGGTAAAAGGAAAGCCATTATCAGAAAATGCACAATTGCAAGGCCAGAAAATCGGCATAATATTACTTTTATCATTGATGTTCTTAGCTTTTTTCAATGACTTATCAAGACTGTTTGGATTATAGATGTACCCTTCGCCTATTTACAGGTAAACTACACTGTCCGACATGCAAACTTTAAAGCAAATAATGAATAAATTACTTTTATCACTCGCATTTTTATTACTCACCAGTGCAGCCATTGCTGATACGTTTAAAATTGAAGATATTCGTGTAGAAGGTTTACAACGAATATCTGCCGGTACGGTATTTAATTTCTTGCCTGTTAAAGTGGGTGATGAAATGACGGATAAAGATGCAAAAAGTATTATTCGAGCCCTATTCAAGTCTAAATATTTCAATGATGTTGCTGTTGACGAACAAAATGGTGTACTCGTCATCACGGTAAGTGAACGCCCTGCCATTTCTAGTATTGAATTTGTTGGAAACAAAGATCTTGATAGTAAGGAATTGTTAAAGTCATTAAGTCGAATGGGTTTTGCAGAGGGACAAGTGTTTCAACAAGCTATTTTGGAACGAGTGGAACTTGAATTGGAACGTCAATATTTTAGCCGTGGGAAATATGGCGTTGTTATTAATTCAAATGTTACACCTTTAGAACGAAACCGTGTCGCAATACGAATTAATATGGTGGAAGGTATAGTCGCTACCATTGCGAGTATTAATATTGTAGGCAATGCATCATTTGACGAAGATGACTTAACGGTAGAATTTGAGTCCACGACAGGTGGACTGTTATCTTCATTTACCCATGATAATCAATATTCACGGCAGAAATTATCAGCAGATTTAGAAACACTTCGGTCGTTTTATCTAGACCGAGGCTATGTTGATTTCTCAGTTGAATCAACACAAGTTTCAATTACCGATGATAAAAAGCAAATGTATATTACAATTAATATACAAGAAGGTGAGCGTTACAAAGTTAAAGAAGTACGCCTAGCGGGTGATTTAATTGTCTCTGAGAACGAATTGTTTGAGTTAGTCACTATTAAAAAAGATGCCGTATTTTCACGTAAATCAATTACCCAAAGTACAGAATATTTAACAGATAGGCTGGGTGATGATGGTTATGCTTTTGCTAATATTAATGCGGTGCCAGCTATAGACAGAGAAAATAGAGAAGTAACATTGACCTTTTTTGTTGATCCGGGGCGTAGAGCTTATGTAAGACGGATAAATATCGCGGGTAACAGCAAAACACGTGATGAAGTATTACGTCGTGAAATGCGCCAACAAGAATCAGCATGGATTTCCACTTCTAAGGTTGACCAATCGCGCGCACGCATTAAGCGTTTAGGCTACTTTGATGATGTGAATGTCGAAACTATTCCTGTGCCAGGCACGGTGGATCAGGTTGACCTTGATTTTAATGTCTCAGAGACGCCCTCAGGTAGTTTATCGGCAGGTTTAGGTTTTTCACAGTCAGACGGTCTGATTTTTAATGCCAATATTGTTCAAAAGAATTTTCTGGGAAGTGGAAAACATCTCAACTTTGGATTTAATAACAGTAGTGTGAATACCGTTTATAGTTTTGGTTATACCAACCCGTTTGCAACGGTGGATGGTATTAGTCAGGGTTTTAATGCATTTTACCGTGAAACTGATGCAAATGAAGCTAACTTGGCTAGTTTTAGCACGGATGTGTGGGGAGGAGATATTAGCTTTGGTATCCCAATCAATGAAATTAATCGAATAAGATTAGCGTTTGGTTATGAAAATACAGAACTTAACCTTCCTTCAGATAACACGATTAGCAAATACAGTGATTTTGTTGCTGAAGAAGGAGACAGCTTTGACACGTGGACAATGACATTGTCTTGGTCTAGTGACACTCGTGACAACTCCATTTTGCCAACACGAGGTACATCTCAGAGCTTATCGGCAGAAGTGGCAGTGCCTATTGGCTCATTGCAATATTATAAGGTGAGATATAAACATAAATGGTTTCACCCAGTGACAGATTCACTTACATTCTCATTGCGCGGTAATCTTGGTTATGGAGATACCTATGGCGATACGGACATATATCCGTTCTTCCAAAACTTTTATGCTGGCGGCATACGTAGTGTACGAGGCTTTCAATCGAATACTTTGGGCGCACAAGAAGATGGTCAAGCATTGGGTGGTAATTTCTTAGTAACGGGAGGGGCAGAGCTGATTTTCCCTATACCCTTCATGAAGAAAAAGTTAAAATCTTTCCGTCTCAGCACTTTTGTGGATATAGGTAATGTTTTTGCTGAAGATCAAGATTTTGATGCGGGAGAGTTACGTTATTCGGCAGGGCTATCTGCAGTTTGGATATCACCTTTTGGGGCAATGACTGTAAGCATCGCACAACCACTCAATGATGAAAGTGAGGACGAAGTCGAGAACTTCCAGTTCTCATTAGGGTCAACATTTTAGATAAAACAGTTTTGGAGATAATGAACGTGAAAAAAATTAAAATTATTGGTGCACTTTTAGCGATAGCATTATTGTTACCATCGTTAGTGGTTAATGCTGCAGAGTTAAAAATTGGCGTAGTTAATGCTGCAATGGTGTTAGATAAGTCACCACAAAAGGAAAGAGCATTGGCTCGGCTTGAAAAAGAATTTTCGGCACGCAGTAAATCATTGGAAAGAAAAGTTAAAGATTTACGTGCGCGACAAGCTAAGTTAGCTAAAGATGCTGCTATTTTAAGTGCAGATGAGCGTAAGGCTAAAGAGCGTAGTATTTTAAGTGAACAACGCGAATTGAAACGTTTAGGTGATGAGTATAGTGAAGACTTATCTATCCGTAGAAATGAGGAATTACGCAAATTAGAAAAAGATATTGCTAAAACTATTATAGAAGTAGCAAAAAAAGAATCTTATGATCTGGTTCTTTATCAAGGTGTAATTCATGCGAGCAAGAGCATAAATATCACCGACAAAGTGCTAGAGATTTTGAAGTCAAAATAGTAGGTTTGAATCGTGGTGTGGACACTAGCTCAAATAGCTAAACATGTTCAGGGAGAAGTTGTAGGTGATGCCAGTTTCAAGGTTGATAGCTTTGCTGACTTACAAAGTGCAACAAGTAATCAGATTAGCTTCTTAGCCAGCAGCAAGTATAAAAAATATTTAGCTGCATCCCAAGCAGGTGCTGTTATTATTGAGCAGAAGTTGGCATCTGACGTTTTATCTAACGCTATTGTTGTAGATGATGCCTATGTGGCTTATGCTAAAGCGGCTACATTGCTTAATCCCCAAGTAGAATATAATGGCGGAGTTCATTCTTCGGCAGCTGTTGATGAAAACAGTAAAATTCACCCGTCAGCCTATATTGGTCCCCAAGTTGTAATAGAAGCAGGTGTTGAAATAGCTGCTGGTGCTGTTATTGGGCCAGTTTGTGTTGTTAAAAGAAATGCCAAAATTGGTAAAAATACACGGTTATCAGCCAATATTACGATATGTGAAGATGTCCAAATTGGTGAGGGTTGTTTGCTTCACCCTGGAGCGGTGATTGGCGCTGATGGTTTCGGTCTTGCCAATGACAAAGGTCAATGGATTAAAGTGCCGCAGCTAGGCAGTGTTATTCTTGGTGATGATGTTGAAATTGGTGCGAATACAACGATTGATCGCGGTGCGATAGAAAATACGATTATTGGTGACAATGTAAAGTTAGATAATCAAGTTCACATTGCACATAATGTGATTATTGGTGATAACACGGTTATTGCTGGATGTGTAGGTATTGCGGGAAGCACGCAGATAGGACAAAATTGTGTAATGGGGGGAAGAGTCACCATTACGGGCCATATTGCTATTGCCGATGGTGTGCAATTGACGGGTAATACCATGGTGACTAAATCAATTACTCAGTCGGGTTCTTATTCGTCAGGTCTTCCTGCGGAACCGACAAAACAGTGGCATCGAAATGTGGTGCGTTATCGCCAAATGGATGCGTTAGCTGATCGTGTTAAACAGTTAGAAAAACAACTAGAAAACAGTTAAATTTGCATCATTTATTATTGGGATACACGCTATTTCAATAAAAATAAAATCGAGGATACAAAAACATTGAATACTATCGATATACATGAAATTCAGCGATTCCTTCCACATAGATATCCTATGTTGTTAATTGATAAGGTGATTGAATATATACCTAATGAGCATTTGGTAGGTATTAAGAATGTTACCTTTAATGAGCCTCATTTTACAGGCCACTTCCCAGCAAGGGTGATTATGCCTGGGGTGCTGATTCTTGAAGCTTTGGCTCAAGCAACAGGTCTATTGGCATTCAAATCAGTAGAAGATTTACACTCTGAGGATTCACTTTATTATTTGGCTTCTATTGATAATGCACGATTCAAGCGTCAGGTTGAGCCGGGCGATCAGTTGAAATTAGAGGTGAAATTAGTCAGTAATAAACGTAATTTTTGGAAGTTTAGATGCGAAGCCAGTGTCGATGGCCAATTAGCGGTGAGTGCTGATATCATGTGTGTTGACCAAAAAATACCCAAATGATCCATCCAACTGCGATCGTTGATCCGTCAGCAGTTATTGCAGATGATGTCGATATTGGGCCTTATACTATTATTGGACCAGATGTAGAAATCGGAGCAGGCTGCAAAATTGAATCACATGTGGTGATTAAAGGTCCGACAAAAATTGGCAAAAATAATAAGGTTTATCAATTTTCATCGGTAGGCGAAGATCCTCAAGATAAAAAATTTGCAGATGAACACGCGGTATTAGAAATTGGCGATAATAACCTTATCCGCGAGAACGTTACGATTAATCGAGGCACGGCTCAAGGTGGAGGTATAACTAAAATTGGTAATGATAATTGGATCATGGCCTATGTTCATATCGCGCATGATTGCATTGTGGGCAATGAAAATATATTAGCTAACAATGCATCGCTAGCGGGTCATGTCATTATTCATGATTTTGTTATTCTTGGCGGTTTCACCCTGATAAGCCAATTTAATACGATGGGATCGTACTCTTTTAGTGCAATGGGAAGTGTGATTTCTCGCAATGTACCGCCTTATGTATTAGTTTCTGGTCACATGGCGAAACCAATAGGCATTAATGTTGAAGGCTTACGTCGGCGTCAGTTTTCTGATGTACAAATCAAAAATATTCGCCAGGCATATAAACTGATGTATCGATCTGGTTTAGGAATAGAAGATGCTCAACAACAGATTGAGGGCATGGACCAAATAGATTCTGAGCTGAGCATTATGAGTACCTTCTTGAACGATCAAGAAGGTGGAATTATCCGGTAGCAACAATTACTACCGGATAACGTAATAGTTAATCGCTGGTAGAGCTAATTCTATGAATGGTTAAATCTGCACCATCATATTCTTCTTCTTGTGTTAATCGTAAGCCCATTACTTTTTTAAGAACACCGTAGACGATGTAACCACCTACAAATGCGATAGTGACACCTAGGATAGTCCCGATTAGTTGAGAAATTATACTGATTTTGACATCTCCATGACCATCTAATCCACCAAGAAATGCCTGACCAAAGATACCTGCTGCAATTCCGCCCCAAACACCACACAAACCATGTAATGGCCAAACACCTAATACATCATCAATTTTCCATTTGTTTTGCGTTAGGGTAAACATATACACAAATAAGCCACCGGCAACACCACCTGTAATGAGTGCGCCAAGTGGATGCATGACATCAGAACCAGCACATACCGCTACGAGGCCTGCAAGCGGTCCGTTATGGACGAAACCAGGGTCATTACGACTTACTAAGCAGGCTACTAATGTTCCGCCGACCATGGCCATAAGCGAGTTAATTGCAACCAAACCACTGATGCCATCAATTTCCTGCGCAGACATCACGTTAAAACCAAACCAACCGACAGTTAATATCCAAGCACCAAGCGCTAGGAAAGGAATGTTTGATGGTGGATGTGCATAGATTTCACCATTTTTGCCATAACGTCCATGGCGAGGCCCTAGGTGTAATACTGCAGCAAGTGCAATCCAACCACCGACAGCATGCACAACAATAGAGCCAGCAAAATCATGGAATTGAGCACCAAAACTACTTTCTAACCATGCCTGAAAGCCAAATAATCCATTCCAGCTGATTCCTTCAAATAAAGGGTAGATAAAACCAGCCAAGAAAAAGGTGGCGATTAACTGGGGGTTAAATTTTGCGCGTTCAGCGATACCGCCAGAAACAATGGCTGGAATAGCGGCAGCAAAGGTTAATAAAAAGAAGAATTTTACTAAGGCATAACCGCTACTTTCTATTAAAGCAGGTGCGGCTTGCATAAAATTAAGGCCGTAAGCAATCGTATAGCCTATAAAAAAGTAGGCGATGCTTGAAATGGCAAAATCCATAATGATTTTAACCAAAGCATTGACTTGATTCTTTTTGCGGACAGTACCGACCTCAAGGAAGGCAAAACCAGCATGCATAGCTAATACCATAATGGCGCCGAGAAGAATAAATAGAACATCAGTTGATGATTGCACAGCAGTTCCTTTGAATTTTAAGATAAAGTGAAAATGCACCAAAACAGGGCTAATTTATATAATGAATATCTTCACTATGGATGTTTTGACATGGGTGCATCATATTAGGTCAAGATAGGCTTTTAATCAATAGTGCTATGTTTCTATGGTCACGTTAGATTATATTTTCGAGTAATTTGGGGATCTTTGTGGTTTAACGTATAATTCCATGCTTTTATCACAGCGATAAGCTGTGCCCAAACAGAATATTTGAGGAGAGTGGATGTGGATATTTACGCATCGGATGAGGAAAAAGGCGAAGATATAAAACGTTGGTGGCGAGAAAACGGACGTTCAGTTATTTTAGGTTGTGTATTAGGTAGTGCCGTAATTTTTGGCGGACGATACTGGGTAAATTACAAACAAACTATGGCTGAAAATGCATCATCGACATATCAGCAAGTTACGCAAGCAATACAACAACAGCAAGTTACAGCGGCAGACAAGCTCACTCAAAAACTATTTAGTGACTTTTCTAATACGCCTTATGCCGTTTTTGCAGCATTAGATATGGCATCACAGGCTGTGAGAAATGATGATAAAAAAGCAGCTAAATTATATTTGAAATGGGTAACTGATCATGCGTCACTAAGTGGTCATCTTGAATTGGCACGTTTGCGACAAGCAAAAATATTGGTTGATGAAGAAAAATATGAGCAAGCGCTCGAATTAACAATGCAATCAAAATCAGCTAGTTTTACTTCACTATTCGCAGAACTACGTGGAGATATTTTTCTTGCTATGGATAAAAAGCCAGATGCACGCACGGCTTATCAAACGGCGATGCTAGATCTGGAAACAGGAGAGCCCCGTTCAGCTTTATTACAAATCAAATTGGATGATTTGGCCATTGAAAATGATGGGTAAAATGAACAAAATCACTTTAATATCTTTATTGGTATTCATGCTAATGGGACTAAGCGGTTGTGGAACTGTAAAAGGCTGGTTAGAAGAAGAGTCACATGAATTACCTCCTACGGAATTAGTTGAATTTACAGCTGAATTCACTCCTGTGAAAATATGGTCAACAGATACTGGCGGTGGTAGTGACAGTGATTACAGTGATATTGCGGTCTGGTTACAAAATGAGATGGCTGTTGTTGTAGATTATGAAGGTGATGTAAGTGCCTATAATGCTGCAACGGGCAAAAGATTATGGCAAGTATCACTGGATGTTCCTGTTATTACAGGTGCAGGTGGTGGCGAAGGCTTAATTCTAATTGGTACCCAAGAAGGCGAGATTTTAGCTTTAGACGAGACTAATGGTGACGTATTGTGGCAGCAGCAGCTTACAAGTGAGGTGCTTGCACCACCTAAAGCAGCAAGCGGTGTTGTGGTTGCCCGAACAGCAGATGGAAGAATGCGTGGCTTATCTGCTACAGACGGAGCCGTATTGTGGAATTATCAGCGCAAAGTACCTTTGTTAAGTTTACGGGGTGCAAGTGCTGCAGTGTTAGCTGATGATAAGGTTATTGCAGGTTATGCTAACGGTAAGTTGGTAGCGCTATCTATTCAAGGTGGCCAAGTTATTTGGGAAAAAAGTGTTGCGGTACCAAGGGGGCGATCAGAGCTCGAAAGATTGGTTGATATTGATTCTGCCCCCGTTATTAAAGACGGTATTGTGTATGCCGTAGCTTATCATGGGCAAGTTGCAGCATTTGATCTCGAAAGTGGCCAAAAATTATGGTCGCGCGAGATGTCTTCTCGTTCAGGTTTAGATGTTGCTGATAGTAATAATGTTTTTATTAGTGACGATGCAGACTATGTTTGGGCATTACAAGGCAGAGATGCACTTTGGCGGCAAACACGTCTATTACGACGTAAATTGACGGCTCCGGTTGTGGCGGGAAACCAAATTGTAGTAGGTGATTTTGAAGGCTATGTGCATTGGATCTCTCGGGATGATGGTCGTTTTGTTGCACGCACAAATATTTCAAAATCAGCGATCAGAAGTAAACCTGCCGTGAAAGACGGTATTATTTATATTCTTGCTAATGATGGTGAATTAACAGCGTTTAGGGTTCAATAAATGAAGGCTGTTATTGCTTTAGTGGGCCGGCCAAATGTCGGAAAATCTACTTTGTTCAATCGTTTAACCCATCGCCGAGATGCCTTAGTTGCAGACATTTCAGGTTTAACCCGCGACAGGATCTATGGCACGGTCAAAAATGATGACTGTGACTTTATTGTAATTGATACAGGTGGCTTGACAGATCAAGCAGATGATATCTCTGATTTGATGCGTAAACAGGCAGATTTGGCGATAGAAGAAGCGGACTTGGTCTTCTTCTTAGTTGATGGACGTGCTGGCTTGCTAGGTGATGATGAAATTATTGCCCAGCAATTACGGCGTATTAATAAGCCAACCATTTTAATTGTTAATAAAGCAGAGGGTGAGAAAAAAGAAATAATTTCTGCCGAATTTTACGCGGTAGGCTTAGGTGAACCTCAGGTTATTTCAGCTTCTCAAGGTCGAGGAATAGCGCCTTTGATGGCTGAGCTTATACAGCGTGTACCCAGTGTTCTCAAAGAGGATAGTGATGTTGAGCATGAGAATGATGTGCAAGACAAAGGTATTCGTCTGGCAGTCTTAGGTCGGCCAAATGTCGGTAAATCCACATTGATTAATCGTATTATGGGTGAAGATCGCGTTGTCGCTTTCGATGAACCAGGCACGACACGCGATAGTATTCATATTCCTTTTGAGAAAGATGGTACCGAATACACACTAATTGATACTGCTGGAGTGCGTAGACGCTCAAAAGTATCAGAAATGTTAGAAAAATTTAGTATTGTAAAAACATTACAAGCGCTTGAAGATGCCAATGTTGTGCTGTTGGTATTGGATGCCCATGAAGGTATTGTTGAGCAAGATCTTCATTTAGCCGGATTGATTATCCAAAGTGGACGTGCAGTTGTTATTGCCGTTAATAAGTGGGATGGCCTAGATAATGAAGAGAGAGAATGGGTTAAGTCTAATATTGAACGTCGCCTACCTTTTCTGCATTTTGCGAATACGCATTTTATTTCAGCACTACACGGTAGTGGTGTAGGTTTATTGTTTAAATCAGTAAAACAAGCTTATAGTTCAGCCATGTCACAAATTCCTACGCCAAGGCTAACTAGGGTTCTAGAAGATGCTGTTTCAGATCATCAACCTCCATTAGTAGGTGGACGTCGGATAAAATTTCGTTATGCTCATCTTGGCGGGAAAAATCCACCACGCATTATTATTCACGGAAATCAAACTGATTCAACACCTAATAGCTATAAACGTTATCTAGAAAATACATTCCGTGATGTCTTAAAGTTGCATGGCACGCCAATAGTGATTGAGTTCAAGAAAGGCGACAATCCTTTCAAAGGTAAAAAGAAAAAATCAACGGATAAGAATATGATGGCTAAACGGCAGCCGGTTGTTAAATATAAAAGTAAGGATTCTAAGTAATAGAATTACTGACAATACTACGGTCTATAGCAGGCCTTCGTTATCATCGACGAGATTATCAAGGTTGGTGAGATGTCCCCGAATAGTCTCTCTATTCACTAGTTTTTCTCGTGCTGCTATAGGTAAATCAGTGAATAAAATTACTTTTTTATCAATGAGTGTATAGATAAGATCTTCTATTACACGTACTAGCTTTAGATCAGATTCAGCTAATATGGCTCTGGCATCATCACTTTTCACTGAATGCGTCATATAATCTATTAATTCAGGGTTATCTAGGGCTAGATATTCTTGTGCGTTGCTTTGTTTTTCATCAAATATTGCAACAATATTACCCGCTGTATCTCGTTGAATATAAGCCATAATAATTATCCATGTTTATAGTTTTAATATTAAAAGCGATTGTATCATCTGAAATAGCTATCACCAACAGGCCTGGAATTTGCATCAATTTATTTCGAATGTAATTTTAAGAATATATAAAATAGAGAATAGAAACTGAGATCAACCTCTCTATTCTTTTTTAATTAAGGTGATAGAGCTTCACTGTATTGTAAGGTATGATGAAGCGTTGCTACAATTTTGGATAGTCTGATAACGATGGATAATGATACTACACCGCAAGAATCAACGATACCAGCATGGGATGCAGAGAATGGTCAGCATACACTTGATGACCCGTTGTTATCTTGTCTGACAGTACTGACTAAACTACTCAATAAACCGCACAGTGCTGATTCACTCAGTGCAGGGTTACCACTTGTTGACAATAAGTTAACACCAAAGCTATTTTCACGTGCAGCAGAACGAGCAGGACTTTCGTCAAAGGTTGTTAAGCGGTCGCTTCGTAAGATTTCTAATTTAGTATTACCCGGAGTACTATTACTTGAAAATAGTACTGCTTGTGTTGTGCTTGAATTTAAAAAGGATACCGCTCGCGTTATCTTTCCTGAAACAGGAGAGGGCGAAGCAGAGGTAGCGCTGGAGGAACTAGAAAAATTTTATACAGGCTATGCTATTTTTATTAAAGCCGTGCATAACTTTGATAAACGAACTGAGCACAGTGAAATCCCACGAACGAAGCATTGGTTTTGGGGGACGATATTACGGTTCTGGCCAATTTATGGCGAAGTTTTTATTGCCTCTATTTTGGTTAATTCCTTTGCTTTAGCATCACCTTTATTCGTTATGAATGTTTATGACCGTGTTGTGCCCAATCATGCCCTTGAAACCTTGTGGGTGTTAGCTATTGGCGTTGCAACGGTATTTGTGTTCGATCTTTTATTACGAACACTTCGCGGTTATTTTATTGATATGGCAGGTAAAAAAGCCGATGTAATTTTGGCTTCAACCATTTTTGAAAAAGTGATGAATATCAAAATGGAAGCCCGATCAAATTCAGTTGGTTCCTTTGCTAATAGCATGCAAGAGTTTGAATCTTTCCGAGATTTTTTCACATCGACTACGCTAACAGCATTGATTGATGTACCGTTTACATTCTTGTTTATTTTTGTAATTTGGACGTTGGGTGGCGAGTTAGCGTATGTACCTTTGGCTGCTATTCCACTTGCTCTTTTGGTAAGTCTCATTGTTCAAATCCCATTAAGCCGATCAGTTAAACAGCTTTTTCAGCATTCAGGGCAGAAAAGTGCAACCTTAATTGAAACATTAACGGGACTCGAAACAATTAAAAGTATAGGTGCTGAGTCACTTATTCAACGTAAATGGGAACAAACAATAGGTTTTATTGCAAAATATAGCCATCGAACTCGCATTTTGTCATCCGTTGCCATTAATTTCACCTCATTTTTACAGCAAATGGCCTCGGTGAGTATCGTGGTATTTGGGGTGTATAAAATCGCTGAAGGCGAGATTACGATGGGAGCATTGATTGCCTGTACTATTTTAACAGGGCGTGCTTTAGCACCGTTAGGGCAGGTTGCGAGTATATTAACGCGCTATCACCAATCAAAGGCAGCATTAAGCTCTCTTAACCATTTAATGAGCTTACCGGTTGAAAGACCTTCGGGTA
>JBJPGE010000015.1:0-25195 GCA_048595465.1 Methylophagaceae bacterium
ATTAGAAAAATTAAATTTCTCGGATAAAAGTTCAATATGGGGCAACATCACCTTTTTATCTTCTAGCTTATCCATTTTATTAATGACTAAAATAACAGGGGCTTTTGCACTTTCTTTTAACCGTTCTAGTACCTGTTCATCTTCCTCCGTCCAGTTCATTCCATCTACAACAAATAGTATTACGTCGACATCGTTAATTGATGATGCAGCTGCCCGATTCATATACCGATTCATTGCTCGTTTGTCATCGATATGAAGCCCTGGTGTATCGACATAAATTAGCTGACTACCATCAGATGTTTTAATACCTAAAATGCGATGGCGCGTTGTTTGAGGTCGACGAGAAGTAATGCACAACTTTTGACCTAGCACACGGTTAATTAAAGTTGATTTACCTACATTCGGACGACCTATAATCGCCACATAGCCTGATTTAAATGTACTGTCGGTCATAATTTTCCTTCTAGCAAGATCAGAGTTCGCTCTGCTGCTTTTTTCTCTGCTTTTCGGTGGCTGTTACCTTGTGCTATCACAGGTTTACTCAGTAACTCAACTTGGCATGACGCTTCAAATAAAGGTTGTAAGTTCTTCGTCTTAATCTCGATTACACTATAGATAGGGAGGGATTGTTTGCGGCTTTGCAATAATTCTTGTAGCTGTGTTTTAGGATCTTTAATAATTTCATCTATATCAATAGATTCTAAGCGTTCATCAAATAAACGTAGAATCAATGATTTTGCTTGTTCCAAACCACTGTCTAAATAAAAAGCACCTAAAATAGCTTCAACAGCATCAGCTAAAATTGATTCACGCCGAAACCCACCACTTTTCAATTCACCGGGGCCAAGAATCAATACGTCCCCTAAGCTTAATTCTCTAGCAATCTCAGCCAATGTAACACCTTTGACCAGTGAAGCACGTAAGCGGCTTAGCTTGCCCTCTTTTACATCAGGAAATCGTTCAAACAAAGCATCGGCAATCACAAACCCTAAAATAGAATCACCTAAATACTCTAAACGCTCATTATTGTTAGAGCCTACACTGCGGTGGGTGAGTGCTTGTTGTAAAAGTTTCGAATCAGAAAAACTGACCTCCAATTTTTTGGATAGTGCCACTTGCTTATCCGTTATCATTGTTAACGGGTACGCCCTTTAGGCTCAACATCAACTTCTAGTTCAAAATGACCAATTAAATCAATTTGAGCAATAAAAGGTTCGCGGACTTCATAATCAATATTAATTTTAGTTACAAACGCATTATTTTTTCCACGATGATATTCAATATTTTCTTTTTTAACATTCAGAATATAACCCGTGTTAAAACGTCTCAGTAACATGATATTAACTTGCTGTTTAGTTAATTTATTATCTCTAAGTTCTATTTCCATACCCTGCATAATATTTTTAACAGCAAAATATTCTTGGTACATAGGTATAAGACGTAACGCTATTGTAGCAAAAAATGCAATTACCCCAAGAATAATTACCCAGCTAATCAGTGTCATTCCACGTTGATTATTCATGTTACCTTCCTCTTAGTTTATAGTGTTGCCAATACGGTTCAAGCTATCTAAGCTCATCCATATGAAAAAAGCTTTACCTACTAAATTCGCTTCAGGCACAGTTCCCCATACACGGCTATCATTACTATTATCGCGATTATCACCCATTGCAAAATAATGTCCATCGGGAACTACACCTTCACCTTCAAGCCTATTTTGACTAGGATCCACCAACAGGTCATGTTGTTGCTCACCTAATGTTTCAGTTCGTAACTCATGGCTCATTGGTACAAGATCTAACAATCCAACATCTTTTTCTTTCACTGCCTGACTAATCGCTACACCGTTAATATATATGGTTTTATCAAAATATCCAACTGTATCACCTGGCA
The DNA here is from genome assembly GCA_048595465.1 of Methylophagaceae bacterium. GTDB lineage: Bacteria > Pseudomonadota > Gammaproteobacteria > Nitrosococcales > Methylophagaceae. The sequence continues at coordinate 1,894 of JBJPGE010000015.1, forward strand.
AGCCAACTACACGTTTAATATAATCAACCTTTGGGTTTTTAGGGTATCTAAATACAAACACATCACCTCGTTGCGGTTCACCTACCTCAAGAATTTTAGTATTAATAACCGGCAATCTCACACCATAAGCAAATTTATTAACTAAGATAAAATCACCTACATGCAGCGTCGGCAACATTGAGCCTGATGGAATACGAAAAGGCTCTGCAATAAATGAACGAATGATGAGTACTATGAGAATAATGGGGAAAAATGACCGAGCATATTCGACCATAACGGGTTCTTTTTGATCTTTTGCCCGTTTTGAAGCCCAAAATAAGCTATCAATCAGCCAAATAACTCCCGTCACCATGACGAGAAGAACCATAATTGCAGGAAAACTCATTTTTATTCCATTCCTTAAACGTTAAGATTTATCTAATTGTAGTACGGCTAAAAATGCTTCTTGCGGCACATCAACCTTGCCTATAGATTTCATCCGCTTTTTACCTTTCTTCTGCTTATCCAGTAACTTACGCTTACGTGACACATCGCCACCATAACATTTTGCGATTACATTTTTACGCATCGCCTTCACAGTTGAACGCGAAATTATATGCCCGCCAATAGCGGCTTGAATAGCAATATCAAACATCTGACGTGGAATCAGCTCTTTCATTTTTTCAACTAATTGACGACCACGTGACACACTTTGATCGGTATGGACAATCATCGATAAAGCATCAACTCGTTCACCATTAATCAATATATCTAGCTTCACCAATTTTGCTACTTGAAAGCGAGTAAAGTGATAATCCAATGAGGCATAGCCACGGCTAACTGATTTAATTCGGTCGAAGAAATCAATAACTACCTCGTTCATAGGTAACTCATAGCTTACTGCTACTTGTTTACCCATATATTGCATTGATTTCTGTACACCGCGTTTATCAATGCATAATGTAATGACTGCGCCCAAATGCTCTTGGGGCACCAAAATATCGGCAATAACTATAGGCTCACGAATTTCATCAATTGAGCCTGCATCAGGCAGTAAAGATGGATTTTCAATATTGAGAATATCACCTTTCGCCGTCAGCACTTCAAAAACAACGGTTGGCGCAGTAGTAATTAGATCAAGATCATATTCACGTTCGAGGCGTTCTTGAATAATCTCCATATGTAGTAAACCAAGGAAACCACAACGAAAACCAAAACCTAATGCTTGTGAACTTTCTGGCTCAAAGAATAAAGAGGCATCATTAAGTCTTAGTTTTCCTAATGCTTCACGAAACGTCTCGAAATCATCTGAACTGACAGGGAACATACCCGCATAAACTTGTGGTGTTGCCGACTTAAAGCCAGGCAAGGCTTCTGTCGCACCATTACGGGCATGCGTTAACGTATCGCCGACAGGTGCGCCATCGATATCTTTAACACCAGAAATTACATAGCCTACTTCACCGCAACTCAAAGCATCACGCTCATTTCGTTTTGGGGTAAACACGCCCACTTGATCAACTTGATATTCTTGTCCTGTTGACATAACTTTAATTTTATCGCGTTTCTTAATGCTACCTTGGGTAATTTTTACTAACGAAATAACACCCACATAACTATCAAACCAAGAATCAATAATCAATGCCTTCAGCTCGCCATCGGGATCTCCTAGAGGTGCAGGAATACGCTCAACTAAGGCTTCTAATAAATCTTCAATGCCAATACCTGTTTTGGCACTACAACGCACAGCATCCATTGCATCAACGCCAATAATATCTTCAATTTCTTGAGCAACCTGATCCGGTTCTGCCGACGGTAAATCAATTTTATTTAATACCGGTAAAACCTCTAGCCCTAAATCAATAGCGGTATAACAATTTGCTACACTCTGTGCTTCAACACCCTGTGCGGCATCGACTACTAATAATGCACCTTCACAGGCAGCCAATGAACGGGATACTTCATAAGAGAAATCAACATGACCTGGCGTATCAATAAAATTCAGGTGATAAGTTTCGCCATTACGTGCTTTATAGTCTAACGAGACACATTGCGCCTTAATAGTAATGCCCCGTTCTTTTTCAATATCCATTGAATCAAGAACTTGCGCCGACATTTCGCGATCAGACAATCCTCCACACACTTGAATAAAACGATCTGCAATCGTTGATTTACCGTGGTCAATATGGGCAATGATGGAGAAGTTACGGATATAATCCATAAATAATGGTTTACCTTCTAAACAATAAAAATCAGCCGGACACTTTAGTGTCCGGCCAAATAACTGTTAGATCTTACGGCAAAACAGTCGTGCTGTCGTGCTTGAATTACGCTAATCTAGTTTATTATAACCAAACAACTTGGAAATAATATAATTCAGTAAGATGAGAAGCTAATATATTCTAGGCATAAAACGCAGGGGTTAGCGTTCTAACGCTAAGTTTTATAACGACGAAGATGTTAGCTTATCACCTTGCCCTACGGGAGCTCAACACGAATGCCAGCACTGCGTTGCAAGGCTTGAAAAGGACTAATCATTTCCAGCACCTTGCGTCTTGTTCTGACATTTGTGTTGAATTCTGAAACATATTAGTTCCAAGTTATTTAGGTATAGATTTTTCAATCCGTAATGCCAAGAAAATAGCACCTTGTCCACGCTGCACAAGAACAGGAATTGCTTTATCTTCTGGTAATTTTTTTGCAACATCTAAGAACTGCTTAGCATCGCTTATCTTTTGGTTGTTGATGCTTGATATAATATCTCCGCGACGGATACCTGCCGCTGCAGCCGTTCCTGATTCAATGTTAACCACTACAACACCGCCTTCAATGGCATGCTGTTCACGTTGCTCATCCGTTAAATCAGCAACTTCAATCGCTAAACGCTGATCCAATAAGCGTCCCGGTTTTCCATTATATTGTGCAACTTCATCATCTTCTGGCAACTGTTCAACTTTGACATGTACTGTTTTACGAGCATTATTCCGCATAATCAATACCGGTACAGATTTGCCAATTATTGTCCGTCCGACGATTGGCGGCAAAGCAGAAGATGTATCTATTTTTTTGCCATTAAATTTTAATATAACATCACCGGGTTCAAAACCTGCTTTTGCAGCTGGAGATTGTGGCAACACTCTAGAAATCAAAGCCCCATGAGGTTTTTTCAAACCAAATGATTCAGCTAATTCACGAGTAACATCCTGAATAACCACACCTAACCAGCCTCTACTCACATAACCTTGTGATTTTATTTGTGCAACCACTTCCATCACCACATCCATAGGAATGGCAAAGGAAACCCCCATAAAACCACCCGTTCGGCTATAAATTTGAGAATTAATTCCAATTACTTCTCCATCTAAATTAAATAATGGCCCACCTGAATTTCCTGGGTTGATCGCCACATCTGTTTGAATAAAAGGCACATAGCTGTCACTAGGCAAACTTCGCCCTAAAGCGCTAATAATTCCCGCTGTAGCTGAATGATCAAAACCAAAAGGTGAACCAATGGCTAACACCCATTCACCTACCTTCAATTCTTCCGAACGACCTAATTTAACTGCTTTTAATCCTGTAGCTTCTACTTTTAATAAAGCAATATCGCTGCGTTCATCACTGCCCAATACCGTTGCTTCAAGCTCGCTGCGATCGTTGAAGCGCACAATAATTTCATCTGCATCTTTAATAACATGATGATTCGTAAGAATATAACCATCTGACGACAAAACAAAACCAGAACCTAATGAATGGGTTTCATAGGGTTGGTCACCTGGGCCGCCTTGACCAAAGAAATGTTTAAATAACTCATCAAAAGGCGTACCTTCAGGCAATTTCATATTAGGAGGTAAATCAACTTTCTTACGTTCATTCTTCTTTGTGGTGCTTATATTGACAACAGCTGCCCCATTTTCAGCAACTAGCTCCGTAAATTCAGGCAAACTACCTCGCGCATATACATTAGTACTCAATAAGAAATAAGCCAAAATGATGCTTAATCCGGTCCACACTTTATATTGTTTCATTGTTGCTCCTCTACAATTTCTTTTATTTTTGCTTGTACATCATACTTACGATTTTTCAATCGCAATCGTACTAAGTAAAACCCAATAAATAGACCACTTAAACCTGAAAAGATTTCAAAAAAAGCATTAAAATTTAATGTTTTTGCTATAGCGGAAAAAATGAAAAGTAATACTAGTGGTACGATGTACATTAACATCGCCCCTTGCAATAAAGTTTGTTCCGGAATAGCAAGTTGTACCTTTTGACCAACACGCACATCACTGGTTTTATCGACTGTAATTTCTGAAAAGCGCTTGCCAACATGCTTACTTAATAAGCCGGTTCCACACCCTTGTTTTAATTGACAGCCACTACATGTTGATTGCCTTTCAGCTTTTAGCCAGACAGTTTTATCATCACATTGTGTAACAACAGCTTGCTGTTCAATCAAGGCTATTAATCCTCAGTGTATTGAATAGCCGTACCTATTTTTTCGACAGTTTGAGGTGGAACTTCTCCCACCACTGTCACAAAATGAGCACTAATTATAGAGCCGTAAGCATTCACCGTACCCATTTTTGAACCACCTTTTAAATGGCCATGTCGCGCACGAATTTTCTCCATAAAAACAGAGACTGAGCTTAAACCATCACTATAAATGCGTTGTTCAAGAGGCGAGCCATTTCTTGCAAAGCGATTTTGATGTCCCGTTAATTTAAAACCCTCAGGCACCCATGTGACTTGCCATTTTGATGCATGTTGTGCCGCACCATTAATCGTTGCTTCTACATTTTTCCTATTCCAGCTCATTTCATTACCCACCATTTGTGGTTGAAGAAGTAGGTCTGCAATGTCTTCATTCATATCAACAGATGAAAATGAAAATTTCTCCAATACTTTGCCATTTTCACTTATTAAATCAGCCTGCAATAAAAGTGCATTCTCTTTTTCTATCCACAAGCGATAACCATATCGATATTGGTCAATTGGTTGCATCACTAGCTCTTGTGCTTGATATGCTGCAACACGCCCTTGTTGCCCCAATGTTAATTGATAATAGGCAGACGCTGATTTCATGCGGTCTAATAAATCACTTGGGAAGCCATGTCCTAACGGTTGACGGTTAGCTTGTGGACGTTTGCCTTCAGGATAAATACATGTCACAAGATCGTTAGTGCGGATAAATTCTCTTTCAACACCGTTCAGAGAGACTAACCGTTCAATCACACCTTGGCCATCTGCACGATGAATTATCCGAATAGATTGCAGTTTCTCACCCTTTTGAATCGCAAACACACCATTATAATTAAGTTGTTTTGCAGCTAAGTCACTTCGTTCAAGTAAAAGTGCGGCATCATCAGCTTGAGTAAACATGCTCAGCGAGAGCAGACAAAAACTTAACATTATTTTCATTGAAATTGGCATTAAATCTTTACTCCGCACCATAAGAAACAACGCGCGCATAAGAAAATACACCTGACGGTCCCGTCTGTTCATTGTGATCTAACAAATAGTTATTAAGCCTATATTCTATTTCAGGCTCATTCACTGTCCAACGCTCACCTGTTTGTGCAACCGTTATCACTTTATTAGGTGCATCAATGGCCGCCATGGGTGTATTAGTAACCAAACTGCTTTGGGGTTGCGTCATAACACCAACGACAGCTAAAGCACCAACGGATGCTGCCACAGCTAAACCTGTCATTTGCTTCCAAAATGGTGTCGGTAAGGTAATAACTTCAGCTTTGTGCTGCGTTGTTTGTTGTGAATAAACGGGTTCATTTTCTATTGCAAGCGAGATTCTGCTCACTAAGTTGTGGCTTAAACCACGTTCACCGTAACCTTTCAGTACATCTTGTGTTTGTTGATAACGCTGAAATTGAGCAGTTGCCAATTTGTCTGTCGCTAAAACTTGCAAGGCTTGATCTAATTCATCACCTTGTAATTCACCATCAACTAACGCAGACAATAGTTCATTTTGATTCATTGTCATTGTTGCTCCCCTTCACCCATTATTTCTTGTATTTGTAGTTCTATTGCTTCTCGTGCACGAAAAATTCTCGATCGAACAGTGCCTATTGGACATTCCATAACCTCTGCGATCTCTTCATAACTCATACCTTCAAATTCACGCAATTTAATTGCTGTTGCCGTATCTTCCGGCAATGCCTGAATAGCCTCGTGAATACCTTGTTCAAGATCCTCACTCATCATCCGTGTTTCAGGCGTTTCAAATTCTTTAAGCTCAGGTGCATCGTAATAATTCGTTGCATCCATAGCATCAACATCGCTGGCAGGCGGTCTTCTTGAGCGCGCCGTTAAATAATTTTTTGCTGTATTAATCGCAATGCGATATAGCCAGGTATAAAACGCGCTATCACCCCGAAAATTGGGGAGTGCGCGATAAGCTTTGATAAATGCTTCTTGTGCCACATCTAATGCCTCAACTGGATCATGAACAAAACCAGTAATAACATGCACAATCCGCTGTTGATATTTCAGAATCAACACATCAAATGCTTTTTTATCGCCTGCTTGCACACGCTGTACTAGCTCTAAATCCACGTTCATCCTATATTCCGGCTCGCTCCGAACTGCCGGAGATTATGTTTATCTATTAACTGATTGACCATAATGATTTAACTTTGTTCCTTAAACAGTGCAAAATATACTAAACCTTAAATTCATTGATACTTAAATATGACTTCAGCTTATCATTTTGATGTGCTTATTATCGGCAGCGGTGTTGCAGGGCTTTCACATGCTTTACATTTAGCCGACCATGCCCGCGTCGCAGTATTATCAAAAGATCAATTACAAGAAGGTGCTTCATTATACGCACAGGGCGGGATTTCTGTCGTGCTCGATCAAGCGGATTCAGTGCAATCACATATTGATGACACCCTCCTTTCTGGTGCAGGGTTATGTAATAAGAATACAGTTCGCTTTACGGTTGAGAAGGCACGTGAGAATATTGAGTGGCTAATCGAACAAGGTGTTTCTTTCACTAAAGACGGTGTTACTTCTGAAACTTATCACCTCACCCAAGAAGGCGGCCACAGTCATCGACGAGTAATTCATGCTGCGGATGCTACTGGACGTGAAGTCGAAACTTCTTTGCTCGCCAAAGCACTAGCACACCCTAATATTGAATTATTTCCCCATCATATTAGTATCGATTTAATAACTAGTCGTAAACAATTAGGCCAAGAAGACAATAAATGCTTAGGCTGTTATGCGCTTGATATTAAAACAGATACCCCTGTTAGTTTTATCGCGCCGATAACAGTGTTAGCAACAGGTGGTGCGGGAAAAGTTTATCTTTATACCAGTAACCCTGATGTATCTACAGGTGATGGCATTGCCATGGGTTGGCGTGCCGGTTGTCGAGTCGCTAATATGGAATTTATTCAATTTCATCCAACGTGCTTATATCATCCTCAAGCTAAATCCTTTTTGATTAGTGAAGCCTTACGTGGTGAAGGAGCCAAATTACTATTGGCTGATGGCACCCAGTTTATGGCTGAATTTCATCCACAAGCTGAGTTGGCACCCAGAGATATTGTCGCTCGAGCTATTGACCACGAAATGAAACGTCTAGGTGATGATTGTGTTTATCTTGATATTAGTCATAAACCAAAAACATTTATTGAAGAACATTTCCCTACCATTCACCAACGTTGCCTTGATTTTGGTATTGATATGACACAAGAGCCAATTCCTGTTGTGCCAGCAGCACATTACACCTGTGGTGGACTGATTACCGATCTGCATGGCCAAACAGATATAGCAGGGCTATATGCCATTGGTGAAACAGCACATACCGGCCTGCATGGCGCAAATCGCATGGCAAGCAATTCATTATTGGAGTGTATAGTTTTTGCTCGTGCAGCTGCGGAGCATATTAAACAACAATTGCCTTTAGTTACCGATATGCCTCAGATTCCAGCATGGGATGCCAGCCGTGTTCGTCCTGCACGAGAAGCAATATCAGTGAGTCATAACTGGGATGAATTACGACGATTTATGTGGGATTATGTCGGCATCGTACGCAGTGATGAACGGCTACATAAAGCACAACGACGTTTACAATTATTACAGCAAGAAATTGCTGATTATTATACTCAATATCGTATTAGCAGTGATTTGTTAGAATTACGGAATCTTGCCGAAATTGCTGAATTAATTATAAATTCTGCATTATTACGAAAAGAAAGTCGTGGATTACATTATACATTGGACTACCCTGATCTCGATGAGTCACAACCAGCACAAGATACGATTATTGCAGGAAGACCTTAGGATCTCGACAATATACCCGTAACTGACGAAATTGCTCAACATCTACAGCATCCGCTAAAATAGTGACTGATGTAGCCTTCCAGCGTGATGCTCCTAAAAAATATAATATTACTAATGTTGATGTAACTACGCAGTGTTTTAAAACGAGCTTTTCTTGGGATAATTTATCAGAGTAAAAAAGTTTCCACTGCTGTTTAGCATCCCGCTCAACCTTAATTATTGCTCGATGGTTATTTATCCATTGGTGGCGTCGGCAATAATAAATAAAACTAGCTAATAGTATTATCCCCGCTATAGCTGATAACCAAAAACTTGGTAACAGAACCGCTGTCATTACGATCATTAATAAGTGAATAATGGTCAAGTAAATCAGCAGCCATTTAGAACGACTAATCACAATACTAAACTGCTTTTCTGGCATTTACAGATTCCTTTCCACGTTGAGTCCGCTACAATAGCGTAATTCAATTATATTCTATAACCTATTATGACTGATTTTTGGCAAGATTTATTAGAACAACAAGCAAGCCTTTTTAATAGCTTTGATTTGCAATCAAACAACTACTTTACCCCTCTAGAAGAAATGGGCGTGCTACAAGTAGCCGGAGATGACGCTGAATCTTTTTTACAAAACTTATTAACTAATGATGTGGCTGCATTGGCTGTTAATCAAGCTCAGCTCAGTGGTTTCTGTAATGCTAAAGGGCGCTTATTTGCCTTATTCCTACTTGTTCGTCTGAGTGATGGTTTCCAAATCCTATTGCCTAAAACTATGTGTGAGCTATTACAACAGCGTCTAACTATGTATGTGCTGCGTTCAAAAGTTACGGTTAGAAATGAAAGTGAAAATTTATGTTGTGTTGGTATTATCTCACCTACTCATACCTCAGAAATTAGCATCCAAAGCATAGTACACCCGAACGATAGCAACCGCTTTATATCTGTTTTCGCCCAAAATAAGGTCGGAGACCTCATCAATGAATTCACTCAACAAGGTCTACAACTTGCCCCACAAAATAGTTGGGAGCAGTTAGATATTAATGCTGGACTAGCAATGGTTTGGCCTGAAAGTAAAGAGAAGTTTACGCCTCAACAAGTCAACCTTGATCTTGTAAACGGCCTTAGTTTTAGCAAGGGTTGCTACCCAGGACAAGAAGTGGTGGCACGCTTACATTATCTAGGTAAACCCAGCCGTAGGCTTTTTATTGCTAAAGCAAAAACAAATCTACTGCCTAATATTGCTGATGACGTAATTACAGATAATGGTAGTGTTGCAGGCCATGTAGTATCGGCTCTGCTCATAGAGGGATCTGTGAACCTATTGCTCAGCCTTAAATTAACGTCAAGCGCTAGTCCACTGTTACTAAAAGATGGTAGCTCTATTCTGCTTAGGCCTTCAGCTGAAATTGTTGGTGACTAAATTCAATAAAGCAACAAGCTAAATTTAGATGACGCTAAAACAGCTCAATATCATCTTCGTTATCTACATCTTGTTTCATTTGTGTTAATACTTCTTTTATCGACATGCCACCCATCATCAACTCAAACATATTGTGCTCGGCGGGCATGGTATATCTAGATTTAATTTTTTCTTGCAGTATTGACCATTCAACAGGATTAAATAAACGAGAATTATCACCAACAAGATCAACCAATGACTCTAATGAATGTGAAACATGACTTAACCGCTGTGTTAACTTATCATAAAATTGAAACGCCATAATCGCATGCTGCATTTCAGCAGAAATTGCTTTACATTGCTCTACAACCTGTTGGTTTTCGTCCCCGTCTTTCTCTTTAACTAAGGACTCAATCGCTTGAACTCTACCTGCCATTGTCGTAAATGCATTCGTCAATGTATCAACCGAATCATCACCTTCTGTCATTGACATCTCAATTTGAGCCACAGCCAAATTCATCATGCGTACTGTCTCACGCACTTGGCTCCAATCTAAATCAGGATTTTGTGCATTTGATATTGTCATAGTATTTCCATTTATACCCGTTATTCCAAGTTCAGTTTTTTCAACTTATACCGCAAGGCGCGAAAAGTAATCCCTAATTTTTTTGCCGCCGCCGTTTTATTCCAGCGGGTTGATTCTAATGCCTGAGTAATCAGTTGCCGCTCTTGATCTTCAAGTTGTCCGCCTAAATCTATTTCTGATGTTGTTAATTTTGGCTCTTCAATTGTTATCGTAGATTCTTCTTCCGATACCGTTGCCGCTTCCGTTAAGACAAGATCATCCGCAGTAATTTCATCGCCATCCATCCACGTCATTGCTCGCTCTAATACATTTTCAAGTTCTCGCACGTTACCTGGGAATGAATGTTGCGTTAAAGCTGCCAGTGCATCCTTAGATATCGAAGGTATTTCTCGTTGATGACGTTCCGCCATTTGAGCAATAATATGTCGTGCCAAAATAGGAATATCTTCTTTACGCTCTCGTAGCGGAGGTACATTCAGCTCAATTACGTTAACGCGATAGTAGAGATCTTCTCTGAATTTCCCTTGCCTTACTTTTTCAGCTAAATTGTTATGTGTTGCACATAAAATTCGTACATTTATGGTGATTTCTTCGTTGCCACCAACAAGACGTACCGCTTTTTCTTGTATAGCACGCAATAATTTAACTTGCATAGCCAACGGTAAATCAGCAATTTCATCTAAAAATAAAGTACCATTATTGGCAGCTTGAAATAAACCTTCTTTATCCGCTACAGCACCCGTAAATGTACCTTTCTTATGTCCAAAAAATTCACTCTCAACTAATTCGGTTGGAATTGCACCACAGTTGACAGGAACAAAAGCGCCTTCTGAGCGCGCGCTTTGCTCATGGATAAGTCGAGCCACCAATTCCTTACCCGTGCCTGATTCGCCACTGATATAAACGGGAGCCTGACTACGTGCTAATTTTGCAATCTTACTTTTCACATCCTTAATTACAGCCGTTTCGCCTAGTAATTTTTTATCTGAAGCTGTTTGCTTGGCTTCTGCACCATCATTCTTATTTGATAATCTTATTGCTGTATCAACTAAATCTCGTAATACTTTTAGTTTTAAGGGTTTTGATACAAAATCAAACGCGCCTGCCTTTAGCGCTTCAACAGCAAGTTCCATATTTCCATGTGCGGTAATCACCGCAACAGGAGTTTGAGGATAATCGCTCTGCATTGTCTTTACCAAATCAATGCCGTCTCCATCAGGTAGACGCATATCCGTCAAACAAATATCAAAAACTTGTTCCTGTAGTGCTTTGCGTGCCTGTGCAATATTTTCAGCCGTACGGCAATCAACGCCCATCGTTTCTAATGTCATCAGCAATAAATCTAAAATATCAGGTTCATCATCAATAATAAGTGCTTGAGGCCGCATTAACTTTTCCCTTCTAATTCAGAATTAAACGTCACTCGAAAGTATCCGCCATATTTATCCTTTGTGGTTATATAGTCCAGTCTTATTCCATTTGCCAATGCCATTTCACGCGCAAGGAATAAACCTAGACCAATTCCACCTGTACGCTCTGACTGAAAAGGCTCAAACAACTTAGGTAATGCACTTTCAGATACACCCGGCCCATTATCCAGTACATCGATCATTATATCTTCATTTACTTTTGCCATGCGAACCCATACTTGTGGCATTTCTTCCGTAACAGAAGATGCATCTGAATAATGCCACGCATTGGTACATAAGTTAACCATAATTTGTCTTAGCTGTTCTTGATCTACACGAACTTGTGTCAGTACGGAAGCAAGTCTTAAATACACTGTGCCCTCTGGAATGCGCTCATTTTGCGTAAATTCTTCTATAAATTGTTCTAACCAAGGTGCTAGTATAAATGTCGATTTATTTAAAATCTTACGCCGACCTAGTTGTAATACCGCATCAATAATACCATTCACTCTATGGCTTTGCCGCTGAATTATTGTTAATAATTTTTGATCTTTTTCTGCAACGTCTGCTTCAGATAATAATTCAGCAGCGTGATTAATTGCGCCTAATGGATTACGAATCTCATGGGCAATACTTGCTGCCATATGTCCCAGTGACGCTAGTTTCATTTGCTGAGCTTGTTGTGTTAATTCAGTAGTATCGGTCAAAAATATAAGCGTATCACCACCTTCTAACGCAATCATTTGAGGTAAGACTTCAGCGAAACCAACTTGTGGCTGAAACTCACCCACTACACCTGTTCGGCCTTGTCGCCAATTCCCTAGCTGGCCAAACAATTCAGGCAATTGATCTGAGATATGTTCACCATTAATTGCATCCGTGGCGCCCAATAAAACTTGGGCTGATTTATTTGTTGAATACACAATATTCTCTATATCAACAATCATCACTCCAACATGCAACCTTTCAATAATATGCTGATTTAGACGACTTAATTTAGTCACATCTCCAACATGCTGCTGTTGTAACTGCTCTGTTTTTTTACCTAATGCTTGTGCTAATAACGCCGTGATAAAAAATGTAGCTCCTAGCAGACCTGCTTGGCTATATTCGATTAGCTTTTCATCAACAAGTCGACTCACCGTCACTTCTGCCAAAATTGAAACAGCAGCCACAGCGGCAATGAATAAGGCAAGGCGACCAGGAACCAACGCGCCCCCTGTCACCACAACCACAACAAGTAAAATTCCCAATCCTGTGCTCAGGCCACCACTGCTATAAAGAATAAGCGTTAAAACAACAATATCGATTAGTAATTGAATTGTTGTTTGAAATTCAAATATACCTTTTTTCTGAAAGGTTGATACCAAAAATATAATCGCTATAGCAAGGTATAATTGACTAATGTTTTGATATAAATTAGGGGAGGTTTTACCTAAAAACTCCGGCGGTAACTTATAAAAAAACACTACAAATAAAGCAATGGCTAATAAAAGCCGATAAACAGCAAAAGCGGCAAGTTCTCGCCAAGAAACAAGCCCTTCGCTTATTATTGCTTCAGTATCAATAAATTTCATTTTATTTTTTTTGTTCGGCTTCAAGGTGTTGTTGTGAGCAAAAGTAATTATCTTCTGATCGGACTGCCTCTCGTTCAAGAATGTGTAAATCACAATGCAAGCAACGTACCATTTTCCCTAACTCATCTTGAGATGCTGAAATACTCTTTTTTCTAAAAAGATTTCCTATGATTATATAAAGCAAAAGTCCAATTACAATTAAAACCAATATTCGCATTTTTGATCTCTTTAAATAAAAAAAGGGTATCTATAAAGAATACCCTTTTTTGTTACATGATACTTCCCGCCAACACTATTTTTTCTTGCGAGATGCACTCTTTCGTTCGTGTTCCAACAATAAACGCTTACGAATTCGCAATGATTTTGGCGTGACTTCTAACAACTCATCTTCACCAATAAATTCAAGTGCTTGCTCCAAGCTCATACGAATGGGCGGTGTTAAGTTGATAGCCTCATCCGTTCCTGATGCTCGGACGTTTGTTAATTGCTTACCTTTTAAAGGATTAACCACCAAATCATTATCACGCGAATGAATACCAATAACCATACCTTCATAAACATCATCATTATGGCCAATAAACATGCGGCCACGTTCTTGTAAATTGAAGATAGAGAAAGCTACAGCCTTACCTAGGCCATTAGCAATCAATACACCATTACTACGCTCACCAAATTTACCCGGTTTCACAGCTGCATAATGGTCAAATACGCTAAAGATCAAACCTGTTCCTTGTGTGGCGGTTAGGAACTCAGTCCGGAAGCCAATCAGTCCACGAGAAGGAATGATAAAGTCTAAACGAACACGACCTTTACCATCTGGGGCCATATCTTGTAACTGCGCGCCACGTTCACCTAATTTCTCCATAATTGAACCTTGGTGCTCTGCTTCTACATCAGCGGTCACAGCTTCATACGGTTCTTGCTTAACACCATCTGTTTCACGAATGATTACTTCAGGACGAGATACACCCATTTCGAAACCTTCACGGCGCATATTTTCAATCAATACTGATAAATGTAATTCACCACGACCTGAAACACGGAATTTATCCGGATCCGTTGGAATCTGTTCAACCTTCAAAGCTACGTTATGAATTAATTCACGTTCTAGACGCTCTTTAATTTGACGCGTGGTTACAAATTTACCTTCTTGGCCCGCCATCGGTGAATTGTTCACTTGGAAGGTCATCGTAACAGTAGGTTCATCGACTGATAGTGGTGGTAGCGCTTCAACTTCTGTTGGATCACACAAAGTATCAGAAATATTAAGTGGATCTAAACCTGTAAAGGCAATAATATCACCCGCCTCTGCGGTTTCAACTTCTTCACGTTGTAAGCCCATAAACCCCATTACGGTTAATACGCGACCATTACGTGTTTTACCTTCAGTATCAACTACTGTTACAGGTGTGTTTGTTTTAACTTTACCACGCTCAATACGACCTACACCGATAACTCCAACATAGCTGTTGTAGTCTAATGACGAAACTTGCATACGGAAAGGACCTTCAGTATCCACATCAGGTGCACTTACTTTATCTACAATCATTTCAAATAATGGCGTCATATCACCTTCACGCACACTATCATCTAAACCAGCAAAACCATTCAAACCTGAAGCATAAATAACTTCAAAGTCTAACTGTTCATCAGTCGCATCAAGGTTAGCGAATAAATCAAATGTTTGATCTAATACCCAGCTAGGACGTGCGCTTGGTTTATCAATTTTATTAATAACAACGATTGGTTTCAGGCCTAAAGCCAAGGCTTTTTGTGTTACAAAACGTGTTTGAGGCATTGGGCCTTCTGAGGAATCCACTAAGAGCAATACCGAATCAACCATAGACAATACGCGTTCAACTTCACCACCAAAATCGGCATGGCCTGGCGTATCTACGATATTGATATGGTAACCGTTCCATTTTACCGCTGTATTTTTAGACAAGATGGTAATGCCACGTTCTTTTTCAAGATCGTTCGAATCCATTACACGCTCTTGTAACTCTTCATGCTCACTAAACGTACCAGATTGGCGTAAAAGTTCATCAACCAAGGTAGTCTTACCATGATCGACATGAGCAATGATTGCTATATTGCGTAGTTTTCTAGTAGTAATTGTCATTATTTATTAAGTTCTGTATGTGAATGCTATAAGGCATATAAAAATGTGAAAAATTATTTCTTCAACTCGTTAGTCAAGTGTGGCGTGATGCTATCCAAGATTTGCTGATGAATAGCTAAGCTTCCTACTACAATGTTGCCGTTTTCATAGTAATCATCACCACCTGTAAAATCGCTCACCACCCCGCCTGCTTCTTCAATCAATAAGGCACCGGCAGCTAAGTCCCACTTTTCTAAACCTATTTCCCAGTAACCGTCCAAGCGCCCAGCAGCAACATAGGCTAAATCCAGAGCTGCAGATCCAGTCCTGCGAATATCTGCAACTTGGGGGAAAACAGCATTAAAGGTCGCTAAATAGGATGTAAAATGTTGGGGGTATTTAAATGGGAAGCCCGTTGCCAACAGTGTACCCGCTAGTTCTTTGCGTTTGGTCACGCGTAAACGACGGTCATTCAGGTTAGCACCTGCACCTCGACTCGCTGTAAACAATTCATCGCGTAAAGGGTCATAAATTACACCATGTTCTATTTTACCCTTCACCATAATGGCAATGGATATACAGTAATGAGGAAAACCATGTAAAAAGTTTTTAGTACCATCTAATGGGTCAATCACCCAAACAACGTCATTATCACCTTGGGCTCCTGATTCTTCCGCTAAGATCGCATGTTCAGGATAGGATTTTTGAATCGCGTTGATAATTTCTTGCTCTGCAAGCCTATCAACATCCGAGACAAAATCGTTGCGACCTTTTGTAGTCACTTCAAGATGTTCAACATGTTGTAGCGAACGAATAATAAGATTACCGGCGCTACGCGCTGCCCGAATGGCAATATTCAGCATAGGATGCATAGATTTAGTTTTTCCAGAGCAATGTAAAAGCCTTATTTGCAAGAGCTTTTATTAAATTAGTACTTTCATTCTGGCCTAGTTAGCCAGAACTTAAAGATGATTAAGAAGCCGAGTATTATAACAAAATTTCCCATCTAGTCCCAAACAACTTAACGACCCTGTTCAATAATTAAGCTACATGCATGCAGCATCATGTTTAAGTAAGGGTTGGACAGTATAATTAATTCCTGATAGCCTCACTCTGTATGTTGCTTTTGGCAATATCATTGAACTTTAAAAATTCAACTCAAAACACACTGGAGAAAAAAATGAAATCATTAACAAAATTAGCTGCCGTTATTCTACCTTTAACACTGATGACAGCGTGTGCAAACACAAATAGCATGACTGAAATGGCTGCACTTAAAGCATCTGTAGAATCAGCTCAATCATCTGCTGATGCTGCATTGTCTGCTGCTAAATCTGCACAAAGCACTGCTGATAGTGCACTTCGTACAGCTAATGATGCTGATTCTGCAGCACGTTCAGCTCAAAGCACTGCAAACTCAGCACAAAGTTCTGTTGATGAGTGTTGCGCAAAAATCGATCGTATGTTCGAAAAAGCAATGAGCAAATAAGAATTTTGCATTTAAAAGGCCGGGGCTTGTTCCCGGCTTTTTTTTGCCTATAGTTTTAGAGTGCTTCACTCGATACTAACGTTACCCAAACTGATATATCTGCCAGCCGCGTCACTTCTTTTTTCATTTGTTCTGCTTGTTCTTGGCTATCAAATGGTCCTATTAACACCTCACCTTCTGCGGCATCTTGCAATGGCCAAAAATCCGCGTTAAGACTTACTAAGGCATGTGATAATTTTGTTTTGGCATCTTGTGTTAAGCCAGAATGAACAAACCAAACTTCTTCAACAACATCTACAACGGTTTGATTCACCGGTCGTACAATACCATCGTGATTACGTACCACAGCTTCAGCAAACGGCCAATCATCATCTGGCAAAATATGATCCTGCGCATTCAAAATGGCAGAAACCATCGGTGTCATATTGTTGCCTTCTCGCACATCCATATCATCTTGAATTGGGTGAGCCTCAAGATAAAGCTTATTCTTGTGTACCGCTGCTTTATAAGGCTGATATAAAATTTCAACTGGCGTATCCACTGAAACGATTCCAAATAGATGTTCAATATCTTCAGGGAAAAGACGTATACAGCCATGGCTTACTCGCATACCCACACCAAATGGCCTATTAGTTCCATGCAATAAATATCCAGGCATACCTAATCGCATAGCATACGCACCTAGAGGGTTATCTGGTCCTGCTGGTACAACATTGGGTAGTGGATCACCTTTTTCTAGATGTTCAGCTATTATTGATGCCGGTGGAGTCCAAGTAGGATCTTTCTTTTTTTGAATAATACGCGTCTTGCCAAGCGGAGTTGTCCAACCTTGACGGCCTATTCCTAATGGATGCGTTATAACTTGTTGGCGCTGACCTTTTTGTGGTTTTGGATAATAATACAACCGCATCTCAGCGAGATTAATCACAATCCCTTTATGGGGCGCGTCAGGCAAGATAAATTGATTAGGAACAAGTACCCGCTTATTTCCACCTGGTATCCAAGGATCTAACTCTGGGTTCGCATCCACTATTTCGCTGTAGCCAATATCAAACCGACGTGCGATATCAAGTAAAGTATCTTCTTTATGACTAATAACAATTAAATTATGGCCAACCACACGCGTAGAATCATCGGCCAAATCAAATGTCGTCGCATTTGAAGATATCAACCAAAAGCCACATATAATGCTAGTTATAAAGCGAATCATTCTTCTCCCAATCTTACTCAATGTCTATTGTTTCAATTAATATAGTTCAGGTTATTTTTAACTATTTTATCATGCTAAAAATAAAATCTATTTTGCCATCTAAATTCAGCTAGCGTAACCTATCGCCATGAAAAATTATTATTTACTTTTTGCTCTCAGTTTAACCCTTCTTTCTGGTTGCTCTTTTTTCTCAGAAAAAGAACCCGTCATTGCAGAAAGTGGCTGGACTGTAGAACGTGTTTATTCAGAAGCTAAAGCCGCACTCAACGCCGGTGATTATACTACTGCATTGCAATATTATAGTCAGCTAGAAGCCCGCTTTCCTTTTGGTAGTTATGCGCAACAGTCACTTTTAGAGTCATCCTACGCGCATTATAAAGATGATGATCCTGAAGCGGCTACCGCAACACTCGATCGATTTATGCGCGTATACCCACTTAATCCTAATATGGATTACGCCTTTTACTTGCGCGGTTTAATTAACTTCAATCGCGATATTGGTTTATTTGAAAAGTATATCCCGCGTGACGAATCTCAGCGCGATCCTGGCTCTGCTAGATTTGCACTTAAAGATTTTACTACTTTGGTTAATCGCTTTCCAAAAAGTAAATACAGTGAAGATGCCGCCCAACGTATTGTTTATTTGCGTAACCGCTTAGCGCGGCATGAGGTTAATGTTGCTCACTATTATATGCGTCGTGGTGCATACATTGCTGCAGCTAATCGAGGAAAATATGTAATCGAGAATTATCCTCGTACACCTGCCATGCCTGATGCATTACTTATTATGGCAAAGGCCTACAAAGTGCTTGAATTAGATGATTTATCTGACGATGCGCTGCGCGTTTTAAAATTAAATTATCCTGGCCACCCCGGTGTCGCCGAAGTCCATCAAACCAAGGTTTCAAAATAGTAATGGTCAGTTAGCTGTATAACTAGCTGACCATTAATTTCTGTCTAGACTGCGTCTTCGCCCTGCTCTCCAGTGCGAATTCGAATGACTTGCTCAACAGGCAGTACAAAGATCTTACCATCACCAATTTTACCCGTATTAGCCGCTTTTATAATCGTCTGAACACATGTATCAAGTTGGTCATCAGCAATAACAATTTCTAATTTCAGTTTAGGCAAAAAATCAACTACATATTCAGCACCACGGTAAAGTTCTGTATGTCCTTTTTGTCGACCAAAACCTTTTACTTCTGAAACAGTTAAGCCTGTAACACCGATATCTGACAATGATTCACGCACATCATCAAGTTTAAAAGGTTTTATAATTGCTTCTATTTTTTTCATTTTTTATCCTTATTCTATTATTGCTTTAACTGCATAGCCCGATGTTATCGGATAACGTCTGTCTCGACCAAATGCGCGGTCTGTAATGCGTATACCTGGTGGTGCTTGGCGGCGTTTATATTCATTACGATCAACCATACTGATTACTTTTGCAACTAATTCAGCCTCATTTCCTGCTTCCACCAAGTCTTCAAAACACCAATCTTGCGCTATATATCGCTCTAAGATTTCATCAAGGATATCATAAGCAGGAAGGCTATCCTGATCAAGTTGATCTGGTGCTAATTCTGCTGATGGTGGTCGCGTGATGATTCGAGGAGGTATTATCTCCTCTATTTCATTACGATATTCCGCTAACTGATAAACCAAGGTTTTATAAACATCTTTAAGCGGTGAAAATCCACCGGCCATATCCCCATATAATGTGGAATACCCTACTGCCATTTCACTTTTATTGCCTGTTGACAACACCATTGCGCCACTTTTGTTTGAAACAGCCATCAAGATCACGCCACGAATGCGCGCTTGAATATTCTCTTCGGTACTATCAACAGGCTTGCCTTCAAACTGATCTGACAGTGTATCAACAAAATGTCCAAACAATGAGTCAATGGCAATTACACTATGTCCAACACCTAAGCGTTTTGCCATATCATGTGCGTCATCAAGGCTTATTTGTGCCGTGTATTGTGAAGGCATCATAATTGTTTTTACTTTTTCAGCCCCCAAAGCATCAACTGCTAATGCTAAGGTCAATGCCGAATCAATACCCCCTGATAAACCAAGAATGACACTAGAGAAATGGTTTTTATTTACATAGTCGCGCAAGCCACACACTAATGCTTGATAAACCATTTCCAGATCACCTTGTGCTGTCACTACTTCACCCCGTAGAGTTAAAGTTTGACTTGGTTCTCGATGTATTTTGATAGGAAATAGTCCTTCTTTCCACTTAGGTGCATGTGCAATCTTTTCTCCATTGACGCCTAGTACAAATGAGCCGCCATCAAATACTAATTCATCTTGTCCACCTATTTGGTTAACATAGACAATAGGCAAACCTGTCTCGCCAATGCGTTGTTGCAGTTCTGTTTCTCGCAGTTGCCATTTACCTTGTCTGAACGGTGAGGCATTCAAGTTAAGGATAACTTCTGCCCCCGCCTCAGCCGCTTGGGCGGCTGGTGCAGTAAACCAAATATCTTCACAAATGGTGATTCCAAATTTAATGTTTTTATATTCTACTACGCACGGCTCTACGCCCTCGATAAAATAGCGTTTTTCATCAAACACGCTATAGTTAGGAAGAACCTGTTTGTAATATGTGGCCAAACATTGACCATCAGCAATTAGGGAGGCGGCATTATATAATTCTTTTCCAGCTGTGCCCGCAGGGTGACCAACAAGTACGGCAACTGAATTAATTTTCTTTTTTAGTTTTTTTAGGCCTTTATTTACACGTTTAATTAATCCAGGCCTAAGTAATAAATCTTCTGGTGGATAGCCCGTTAATGTCAATTCAGGAAAAACAATCAAATCAGCGTTAAATTCCTCTTCTGCTTGTCGCGCTGCCTTAATGATTTTTTTCACATTGCCTGAAACATCACCCACAACTGGATTGATTTGTCCCATAATCAGGCAAAAATCATTAGCCATCGCTTAGACGCCACCCATCGCTTCAAGAATTCGATCGCCCATTTCAGCCGGCGAACGAGCAATATGCACACCCGCATCCGCTAGCGCGGCCAATTTTGCTTCTGCCGTGCCTTGCCCACCACTAATGATAGCGCCAGCATGTCCCATTCGTTTACCTTTAGGCGCTGTTAAGCCTGCTATATAGGCAACAACAGGCTTAGTGACACGATTGCGGATATATTCAGCAGCATCTTCTTCAGCTTGTCCACCAATCTCACCCACCATCACAATACCTTCGGTTTGAGGATCGTTTTCAAACATTTCTAAACAATCAATAAAGTTCATACCGTGGATAGGATCTCCACCGATCCCAACACACGTACTTTGTCCTAGACCATTGAGTGTTGTTTGATGAACCGCCTCATAAGTCAGCGTGCCCGAACGGGAAACAATACCAATTTTACCTGGCAAATGAATTGAACCAGGCATGATGCCCATTTTACATTCACCTGGCGTAATAATTCCTGGGCAGTTTGGGCCTATCAAATAGGAATCAGAATGCATTAAGGCATGTTTAACACGCAACATATCTTGCACGGGAATGCCTTCAGTAATACAAGCAATCACTTTAATGCCCGCATCTGCCGCTTCTAATATGGCATCTGCCGCAAAAGCGGCCGGTACATATATCATCGTTGCGTTGGCACCGGTTTCTTCTACCGCATAATGAACCGTATTAAAAACAGGTAGATCAAGGTGTAACTGACCACCTTTACCCGGCGTGACACCACCCACAAATTTTGTACCATAAGCAATCGCTTGTTCTGAATGGAATGTACCTTGCTTGCCCGTAAATCCCTGGCAAATAACACGTGTTTTTTTATTCACTAAAATACTCATAGTGAACCCTCCTTAGCGGCTAACACTGCTTTTTTTGCTGCATCTGTTAAGTCTTGAGCAGCATGCAAATTCATTCCGCTCTCCGCCAATAACTCTCGTCCCTTTTGTGCATTAGTGCCTTCTAATCGCACTATAACCGGTAACGACAAACCTACATCTTTTGCTGCTTGAATAATGCCTTCAGCAATTAAATCACAACGTACGATACCTCCAAAAATATTAACTAGAATAGATTTAACTTTTTTATCGGAGAGTATTAATTTGAATGCTTCGGCCACACGATCAGGTGTAGTGCCACCACCTACATCTAAAAAATTAGCGGGTTCACCACCTTCACTCTGAATTAAATCCATTGTTGCCATAGCTAACCCTGCACCATTCACCATACACGCTACCTCCCCATCCAGAGAAATATAGTTAAGACCATATTGCTGAGCCACTACCTCTGCCTCATCTTCTTGTGCAGGATCAAACATCGCTGCTAATTCTGCATGTCTAAATAACGCATTATCATCTAGATTCAATTTAGCATCGACCGCTATAAGCTCATTGTCCCCCGTCACCACTAGAGGATTTATCTCAACCAAACTCGCATCATTTTCAGTAAACAAGCGATATAGCCCCTGCATAATACTTTCGAGTTGTTTAAATGCGCTGCCCGTTAACCCTAAAAAGAAACCAACTCGTCGACATTGATATGATTTTAATCCCACGACCGGATCGACATAAACATTAAGGATTTCATCAGGTGTATCAGCTGCCACAGCTTCGATATCTATTCCACCTTGTGCTGATACCATAAATACGACTTGTTGGCTTACACGGTCAACCAAAACAGCTAAATATAGCTCTCTTTGAATATCAGTTGGTTGCTCAACTAATATTTGATTAATAGGTAAACCTTCTGCCGCTGTTTGGTGTGTTACTAGCTGTTTACCCAATAAATCATAACTGACATTAGCAACATCATCTAAAGCATCTACTACTTTCACTCCACCTGCCTTACCGCGACCACCAGCATGCACTTGCGCTTTTACTACCCAGCGCTCACCACCCAATTGCTCTGCAGCTTGTCTAGCTTGTGATCCACTCGTAACCACCTGACCTTGCGGTGTAGGTATGTCATAGCGATTAAAAAGTTGTTTTGCCTGAAATTCGTGCAAATTCATCGTATTTTATGCCTTAGAGTTCATCTTTAGTGTATATTTTCTCGCAATAGCACGATAATTACCATTATTGTTTTAATCTGAATTTAAATGAGTCTAAACATGTTTTCATTATATCCTGATATAGAGCCATACCAGACACACCAAATTTCAATGGAAACATTAGAAAATGGACAGCAACATCAAATTTATATTGAAGAATGTGGCAACCCAAATGGGCTGCCTATTGTCTTTTTACATGGTGGACCAGG
>JBJPGE010000016.1:0-24775 GCA_048595465.1 Methylophagaceae bacterium
GTAACCCGTTACTACGCACCAAATGGCAATAGCATGCGTAAAACGTTTAGCCGCAGTCCTGTTCATTTTTCACGCATTAGCTCCAAGTTCAATCCTAACCGCAAACATCCTATATTAAAGACTAGTCGGCCGCACAAAGGCGTTGATTACGCTGCAGCAAGAGGCACACCGATTACTGCCACAGGTGACGGTAAAGTAAGCTCTGTGGGAACAAAAGGTGGCTACGGTCGCACAGTTGTTTTATCTCATGGTGGGAAATACACAACGCTCTATGCACATATGTCTAGCTATAGAAAAGGTCTAAGAGCAGGTAAACGTGTACAACAAGGCGATGTTATTGGCTATATCGGCAGCAGTGGTTTAGCCACTGGTCCACATCTACATTATGAGTTCCGCGTGAACGGTGTGCACCGTAACCCATTAACGGTTAGCTTGCCTAAAGCGGAACCACTTGAGAAAAAATATCTTGCTGATTTCAAGCAAAAATCTGCGTCTTTATTGGCCCAGCTTGATAGCATTAGTGAGACCACCCTGGCATTAAATAATAACTAGCTGATTCATTGTGAATTATTATATTGGAGTAATGTCAGGCACTAGCCTAGACGGTGTTGACGTTGCAATCACTACCTTTGATTCTTCAGGTGACTTTCAATTTGTTACCGCACAAACATTTCCTTTTCCTAAACAGCTTCATCGTAAACTACAGTCATTAATCACCGTTCCACAATGCCGCCTACAAGAACTAGGCGAAGTTGATATTGCTTTAGGTCAACTTATAGGAAACTCAATCAACGATCTACTCTTGTCACAACAATTGTCTGCAAAAGATATTGTTGCAATTGGTAGTCATGGGCAGACATTGTTCCACTCGCCTAACGGAAATTCACCTTTTAGCTTACAGATTGGTAACGCTAGTGTTATCGCTGAAATTACCGGCATCACCACAGTGGCAGATTTCCGCCAACGTGATATTGCTGCCGGTGGCCAAGGCGCACCCCTTGTGCCAGCATTTCATCAGGCTTTGTTTGGTGGCCTTAATCAAGATAACGTTATCGTCAATATTGGCGGAATAAGCAATATTACTCTACTTCCGGCTTCGCCTTCTGAAGTAGTAATTGGCTTTGATACTGGCCCCGGCAATGCCTTATTAGATTATTGGACTAAGCTACATCTTAATAAAGCCTACGATGAAAGTGGTCAATGGGCTCAATCTGGTCAATGTAATGAAAAATTGCTATCAATTTTTCTAAATGAGCCCTATTTCAAGCAGGATATTCCCAAAAGCACAGGCCGTGAGCTATTTAATCAAGCTTGGCTGGATAATAATCTCGCTAAGTTTTCTCAAAAATTGGCGCCTGCTGATGTGCAAGCAACATTAGTTGAGTTAACAGCTCTAACTATTGCTGAAGACATTGAAGCTTATAAAAAATCAGCCCGTAATGTATTTGTATGTGGTGGCGGCGCTCATAATGACTATTTGCTTGCTCGCTTACAATCATTGCTTGATAATAAGAAAGTATCTACGACCGATGATTTAGGGTTACACCCTGACTGGGTTGAAGCTTGTGCTTTTTCTTGGCTGGCTTATAGAACTATTAACCAACAAGCAGGTAATTTAACTGCTGTAACGGGTGCTAAACATTCTGTTATTTTAGGTGCAATTCATCCTGCTTAAAAAATAGTCTGTCTTAAAAAGCGCAAACATTATCAAGTCACTTTCATTAATATTGCACATGGAGGTACGAGATGAAACAAGTAACCAGTGATAATTACAGAAGAAGACTCAGCAAAGTTATTGATTATATACATGATCATTTAGACGGTGATTTAAGTGTTAATGTATTGGCAGATGTTGCCATTATGTCTCCTTATCATTTTCATAGAGTCTACCGTGAGCTTGTTCAAGAAACGGTCAATGCCACAATACGTCGCTTACGCCTCCAGAGTGCAGCAGTTGAATTAATACGTTCAAACCAAGCTGTGTCACGCATTGCTAAACAAGTATCTTACGGAAGCACGGAAGCATTTAGCCGTGCTTTTACACAACAGTTTTCTGAAACACCTACAGAATATCGAGAAGCGAGACAGTCTCAGCAAAATACCTTAGAACCTTTTATAGCAATGCTCCCCCAACAATCGAAGGAGTATGACATTATGTATAGCGTTGAAATGATGAAGTTAGGAGCAAATAATTTAGTCGGTTACAAACACCAAGGCGACTATATGGAGATAGGTTCAGTATTCGAAAAATTATTTATTTATGCTGCAAGTCGCCAAATTATAGATGAAAACACACGTTCTTTTGGTATTTATTATGATGATCCCTTGACGGTAGCAAAAGGTGAGCTCCGTTCAATGGCCTGTATTACGACCGAAGAAAACATTGTTTTGGAAAGTAGTAATACCCTTGAAAAAATTCAGATTCCAGCAGGGAAATATGCAACCGTTCTTTTTAAAGGGTCTTATGCAGAGCTAGAACAACCTTATAATTGGTTTTTTGGTAAATGGTTGCCTAATAGCGGTTATGAAGCGGCTGATTTTCCTCCGTTTGAAGAGTACTTAAATGACCCTAAGGACACAGCACCTAATGAGTTACTAACACGCATTCACTGCTTGTTAGTGTGAAATATGGTGACTCAAAATAGAAAATTAGTGGCGTTAAGTATATTGGAAAGAAAATCGCTGGTCGTCTCAATGAGATCGGCATTTTCTGTGAAGATGAACTTCGCTTTATCGGTGCTATTTCCGCCCACAAAATGTTAACAGAAAAATATCCTGATGAGACGTTAGCCGTGTGCTATTACTTGTATTCTTTTGAAGGTGCTTTGTGTGATAAACACTGGAATGAAGAAAGCAACTGCTTAAAAAGTCTATCCAAGGCTGAACAGTTCAGCCTTGGAAGGCTGCTTTAACTATTCGTCTAGTGATGATTCATATTTTTCAGCTGATAATAAGCCATCAAGGTCACTAACATTATCTGCTTCAAACTTAAATAGCCAACCTTCACCAAATGAGTCTTCATTAATCAGTTCAGGTGAATCCTCTAGTTCAGTATTAACGGCTGAGATCACGCCATTTACTGGCATATAAATATCAGAAGCTGCTTTTACCGACTCTAATAACATGACTTCTTCTTTCGCTGAAAACCGCTGCCCTACTTCTGGTAGTTCGGCAAACACTAAATCACCCAATAAATCTTGTGCATGATCAGTAATGCCAACGATTAATTCACCCGAATCATCAGATTTGACCCATTCATGTGTGTCTGCATATTTTAAAGAAGCAGGATTATCGCTCATTGTTTAAGATCGTCCATACAAAGTGTTTAAATCTTTCAATCGTGGTGCAACATTGTCATCGACCATATCCCAATCAAAACGCCAACTCCAATTACCTTCAATCGTGCCGGGTACATTCATTCTGTGGTTAGAATCTAAACCCAATAAATCTTGCATCGGCACTACGGCTAGTCGTGAAGCCGTTGCTAATGAAGCACGAATAAGCAACCATGGCATTTCTTCATGAGAATCGCCTAAATATTGATAGACACGTGTCTTTCCACCCTCATCTAAATCTTCAAACCAACCCATTGTGGTGTCGTTGTCATGTGTTCCTGTATAAGAAACACTGTCTGGGGTATGTTGGTGCGGTAAATAAGGATTGCTAGCATCATCACCAAAAGCAAACTGCAAAATTTTCATGCCGGGCATGGCATATTTTTCACGTAAGGCAGTAACTCCGTCAGTAATAATGCCCAAATCTTCTGCTACCAAGGGTAATTCACCAAACGTATCAACTAATTGACTAAATAAGGCATCACCTGGCGCTGGAACCCATTCACCATCAATCGCAGTTTCACAACTAGCAGGAATCTCCCAACAGGCTTCAAATCCACGGAAATGATCAATACGAATTAAATCAAACTGATCTAACTGCGTTTTCATTCGTTGTTGCCACCACAAGAAATTAGTTGATTCATGTTTATCCCAACGATAAAGCGGATTACCCCAGCGCTGACCTGTTTCAGAAAAATAATCTGGCGGCACACCTGCTACCTTTTCAGGCTCGCCTTCTTTATCTAAGGTAAATAGTTCAGGATTAGCCCAAACGTCTGCACTGTCATGCGCTACAAAAATAGGCATGTCACCAAATAATAAAACAGCTCGTTCGTTGGCGTAGCTTTTTAACGCATGCCATTGCTCAAAGAATAAAAATTGGCTAAAACGGCGTATATCTAATGATTCTTCACGTTCTTTTCGTATTGTTTCCATCGCTTTTGGATGACGGTCACGCAATTCTTCAGGCCAATGAAACCATGCGGTTGTATGCTGTAAATGGCGAATTTCGCTATATAAAACATAATCTTCAAGCCAATAGGCATTGTTTTGACAAAAATCATCAAAAGCAGATTTTTCAAATGATGTAGCATTTTCCATAAATTGGCGATAGGCATGAACCAACATAATTAAAAAGCGTTCACCTTTCAATGTTTCACCGTTAGCCCAAGATGAATCTTGAACTGTTTCCATACAAATCAGCGTTGCATTACCAGCATGAGCCGATAAACATTGATATGGCGAACCATCGCTGTGCGTAGGCCCTAGAGGCAACATTTGCCACACAGAGACACTTGATTCCTGTAAAAAATCTACAAATCGATAAGCATCTTCACCTAAATTAGCTGATGGCAAACTTGTGATATGCAGTAATACTCCAGTACGACGTTGCTGGAAAACTTGGGCTTGTTTCATTTGTTACTTTTCCTCTTTATTCCCCACCACGTCGCATTGTGCCGCCTTGCTCGCTACCACCACCACCTTGTGATACCACATCAGAAAGTTCTTGAGGCACTTCTTCACCTAACATTTGATACAAGTTAGATAAATGTAAGCGGAATAATCGTTCAAAGTCACTTACACTGTCGGCTGAATTATAATCACCAAACCACCAGAACCAATCTGAGCCTTCACAAATAGCAAGTTGTCTCAGTAATGCAAGTTCTGTTTCAGCACCAAAATCACGTTTACTCATCACTTCGTCAAAGGTTTGTTTAGCTTGGCTTAATAAGTCCCAACCACGGTTTTTATCGGGGTCGCCGATCCAGGTTGAAAATGAACCATAAACCCAACTACCTGCAACCAATTTCGGTAATATTGCTGGTGTCACATTGTCTTTTAAGGCATCTGAGAACGTTGTTAATTCCAATTCAGGATGTTCTGCTAATCTTGAGTAAAGTGCTTGAAGGAAATAGTAACCATTATAAGAATAATATTCCCATGCATTTTCACCATCAAGGATTACTGAAACAACACTATCTTTATCACATTCTGTGCCTGCTTTAATGGTTAATAAATGATTAATAAAATCATCTACAGCATCATCTGCGCCCCATTTTGTGTAAGTAAAACCAATCAAATCTGACAAACCATCATCACGGAAGAAACACGCAGGTGTTGCACCAGGTAATTTATATGGCTTGTAAATGCTGGCATCTGGCATATCAGAGGCATTAAAACTGTTACGTAATACATTTTCGCCGGTGGCAGTCCATGTAAAACCATGACGTGCAATCACCTTCATGGTCTCCTCTGATACCGCACCTTCAGAAGGCCAACAGCCTTTAGGACGGAAACCGAAATAGGATTCAAATACACGCAAACCTTCTTCCATATGCCAATGCGCTCGTTCTTCACCGCCTGGGTAATTTGTAATTTCAGGCAAGGCAGAATCTGGCATCGCTTCATGCGTAGTATTAATATCTAATAATAAAGGCACAATTGGGTGTGCATACGGCGTAACAGATAATTCAACGCGGCCTGTTTCAGCTAAACGACGGTATCGAGGAATAAGATCGGCTAATAATTCACCAATTACGGTCATCAATTGACGGCGGTCATGGAAGGTAAACAGTTTTGCTTTTTTCATTAAAGCTTGGATACGAACATCGGTACGTCGTACTGATTCACCCATCCATGCCAAGTGATACCACACCACTATATCAACCATAAATTGGTCGTTAATATAATTCAGGCCTTCAGGATTTTCTAATAACTCACGCGCTATTGATGCTAGCTTTGCAAAATGTGGGAACGGTGCAATTAATTTTTCTTCATTTGCGCGCAGGCAATCGCTAATTAATTTGCTGCGCTCTTCCGCTTTAGCTGGTTGCACAGGTGAATCTAAAGCCATTAATAATGGATCTTTTAATCTACCCGTACCTTTGAAGCGCGAATTTACTTGTTCATCATAATCAGCAATTTGCTCGATTAATGTCGGAGCAAAATTGACAACCGCTTTTGCACCCTGCACATTTTCTAAATGCCATGCCATATCGGCATAATCTTTGATGGCATGTAAATATGTCCATGGTAACTGGTACATTCCACTCATTGGATCACTGTATTGTGGCTGGTGCATATGCCAACATAAAACGATTTTTAACTTTTGGGGCATGTTTTTAACTACTCTTAATTCAGATTCAGATTTCACTTCGGATTTATTTTGTTCAGATTTATCTTTTGTATTCACTGTATTTTCTCTATTACAGCCGTTTTATCTAACAAAACGGTATTGTTGTCCCAGCATTTCTGGTGTCACTAATACAACACCTTCTGGGGATATTTCATATTTTTCTGCATCAGCAACGGGATCTTCTCCGATTACTGTACCTTCTGGCACATTACAGCCTTTATCCAAGACTACTTTTGTCAAACGACAATTACGGCCAATCGTTACTTCTGGCAAGATGACACAGTCTTGAATCGTTGAAAAACTATTTATTTTCACTTTAGAGAACAACACTGAATGTCTAACCATTGAGCCAGAAATGATACACCCACCTGAAATCATTGAATCAACCGCCATACCACGACGCTCTTCATCATCAAATACAAATTTTGCCGGTGGTAATTGCGCTTGATACGTCCAAATTGGCCAGCTATCATCATATAAGTTCAATTCTGGTGTAACACCAATCAACTCAAGGTTAGCAGACCAGAAGGCGTCAATCGTACCCACATCACGCCAGTAACCGGGATCGTTGCCCTGTACATCTTTGTATGGATGTGCCACTACCTTATAATTTTTAATTAACGATGGAATGATGTCATGACCAAAATCATGTGTTGAACCCGGTGTATCAGCATCTTTAATTAATTGTTCATATAAAAATGCAGCATTGAAGACATAGATCCCCATAGAAGCCAATGCCATATCATCACTACCCGGCATTGGATTTGGATTTGCAGGTTTCTCGTTGAACTCTACAATACGATAATCATCATCAACTGACATTACGCCAAATTCAGAGGCTTCTTTCAGTGAAACAGTTAAACAACCAATGGTCATATCGGCTTCTTTTTCCACATGTTCGGCAATCATGGTGCCGTAATCCATTTTATAAATATGGTCACCCGCTAAGATAACAATGTATTTAGCACCGTGAGTTCGTAAAATATCAATATTCTGATAAACCGCGTCAGCTGTGCCAGCATACCAACCTTGCTCAGTACGTTGTGAGGCCGGTAATAACTCTACAAACTCACCCATTTCACCACGCATATAACCCCAGCCTTGCTGAATGTGACGCATTAATGAATGCGCTTTATATTGGGTTAAAATACCAATTCGTCGAATGCCCGAGTTAACACAGTTTGATAATGGAAAATCAATAATCCTAAACTTACCGCCAAAGGCTACAGCGGGCTTCGCACGCCAATCGGTTAACTGCTTTAATCGTGAACCACGTCCGCCTGCTAAAATTAGGGCTAACGAATCTTTAGTAAGACGACTTACAAAACGCGTGCTATCATTATCTGACATTGAAACTTCTCCGACTGAGTGAATATTGCTTAGAAATTTAGGGTATATCATACCGTAAAACTCGGATATTTTCAGCTTAAACTTTTAGATTAGGAAGGTAAAATGACTGCTAAACAACTGTTATCTGAAGACATTATAAAAATCATTGAAGCGAGCCACCATGACCCATTTTCTATACTTGGTGCGCATCAAAATGGTGCGAAAACAACGGTTACAGTCTTCTTACCTGATACGCACAAAGCATGGTTAGACAATGATTTGATACTAAAACGCATTGAAGGCACCGATGTTTTTCAATGGACTGGCGACACTAAAAAACTGAATTCACCTTACGTTGTTCATCGCTTAGCTGGAAACGGCACGCCTGTTAGTCGTCATGATCCTTATTGTTTTTTACCGCAATTATCAGAGTTTGATTTACACCTGTTTTCTGAAGGAAAACATTGGCATGCCTATCGAATTTTAGGTGCACATGAACATGTGGTTGACGGCGTTGAAGGTGTGTTATTTGCCACTTGGGCGCCTAGCGCACAGCGTGTTAGTGTTGCAGGTGATTTTAACCAGTGGGATGGTCGTCAACACCCTATGCGAGTACGTGGTGACAGTGGTGTATGGGAATTATTTATCCCTGGTTTGTCAGCCAATGAAATATATAAATATGAAATTAAAAACAATGATGGTTCGTTGCATTCAAAAATGGATCCATACGGACAGCAAGCAGAATTGCGACCCGCTACAGGCTCAATTGTAGCAGCTGAGAGCAAACATGACTGGCAAGATGAAGAGTGGATGTCAAAACGTGAAAAAGCCGAATGGCTGCACACACCCCACTCTGTTTATGAAGTACATATGGGATCATGGCGTCGAAATGATTCAGGCGACTTTCTAACGTATCGTGAAATGGCCGACCAAATGGTGCCATACGTTAAAGAATTAGGCTTTACCCATATCGAATTGCTACCCGTTACTGAGCATCCTCTTGATATTTCTTGGGGTTATCAAACAACGGGGTATTTTGCCCCTACTAGCCGTTTTGGCAGTCCAGATGATTTCCGCTATTTTATAGACCAATGTCATCAAAATAATATCGGGATTATCCTTGATTGGGTACCTGGTCACTTTCCAAAAGATGCCCATGGTTTAGCTCGATTTGATGGTAGTGCGTTATATGAACATGCTGATCCACGTCAAGGTGAACACCAAGACTGGGGCACATATATATTCAATTATGGTCGAAGTGAAGTTACTAACTTCTTATTATCCAGTGCCTTTTACTGGCTAGAAGAATTCCATATTGACGGTTTACGTGTTGATGCTGTGGCATCAATGCTCTACTTAGATTATTCGCGTGAAGACGGTGAATGGGTTCCAAACCAACATGGTGGTCGTGAGAATTTAGAAGTAATTGAATTCTTAAAACATATGAATGTAGTGTTACACCAAGAACATCCAGGCTGCATAATTGCTGCTGAAGAATCAACGTCATATCCAATGGTATCTCGCCCGGCTTCTATGGGTGGTTTAGGCTTCTCAATGAAGTGGAACATGGGTTGGATGCACGATATTCTTGAGTATATGCAACAAGATACAATTCACCGTCAATATCATCATGACTCACTGACTTTCGGTTTGCTTTATGCGTTCACCGAAAACTTTGTATTACCATTCTCACATGATGAAGTGGTGCATGGTAAAAAATCTATGGTTAATAAGATGCCAGGCGATGAATGGCAACGTTTTGCTAACTTAAGATTGCTTTACACCATGATGTTTACCTACCCAGGTAAAAAACTATTATTTATGGGTTGTGAGTTTGCACAAGGCACTGAATGGGATTGTGAGAGTACTTTAGACTGGTATACGCTTGATTATCCTCTTCATAATGGCATGAAAACGCTAGTGGGTGATTTAAACAAGCTTTATACCGATACTCCGGCGCTATATCGCCATGAGTTTGAACCTCAAGGCTTTGAATGGTTAGACTGTAACGACCGCGAACAATCTATTTTAAGTTATATTCGTCGAGATGGTGCAGAATACGTGATTTCAGTATTTAACTTTACACCTGTGCCGCGTGAAACTTATCGCCTTGGTGTGCCTGAATTAGGCAAATACAGAGTATTGCTAAATTCTGATTCTGAATTTTATGGTGGTAGCAACATTGGTAACGAAGCTGAACTGACTGCCCAAGAAGTGCCTTGGTCGGATAAACCTTACTCTATAGAAATAAACTTACCGCCTCTCGCAGGTATTGTTCTTCAAAAAGTAATGTAAAAAAAAGGCGGATGAAGTACAACTTCATCCGCCTTTTTAATTATTCACAAATACATTTTAATCGTGTCTTAACGCTCTTATCATTTTAATTAAATTTGTAGTCGAGCTATCATGCACGCCAATTTGTGCATCATCTTCTAATAAGTCAGGTAAGATCACTTTAGCCAACTGCTTCCCTAACTCGACACCCCATTGATCGAATGGATTAATATTCCACACCACGCCTTGCACAAACACTTTATGTTCATAGAGTGCTACTAATTTACCTAACATCTCAGGTGTTAGTTTAGGAAAGATTAAGGTATTACTAGGTCGGTTACCTGGGAATACTTTATGCGGTAAGAGTGACTCTAAGGCTTCACCTTCAAAACCTTCCTTAACCAATTCTGCACGTACTTCCTCAGCATTTTTGCCTTTCATCAACGCTTCTGATTGTGCCAAACCATTAGCTAGTAAAATCGACTGATGATCTACTTCTGGATAATGGCTATTTACAGGTAATACAAAATCAACAGGGATTAACTGTGTGCCTTGATGTATCAATTGGAAATAAGCATGTTGACCGTTTGTACCTGGGGTACCCCAAATAACAGGACCCGTTTTGTAGCTAATACGCTGCCCTTCACGATTAGTGACTTTACCGTTACTTTCCATATCTAACTGCTGCATATGGTTAGGGAATCGCGCTAAAGAGTGATCGTAAGGCACTATGGCATGGGTTTGTGAGCCAAAGAAATTGACATACCACACACCCAACATACCCATAATTACTGGCATATTCTTTTCTAATGGTTGGTTGCGGAAATGATTATCCATGGCATGACCACCATCAAGTAATCGTTCAAAGTTTTCCATACCGGTGTAAAGCGCTATCGGTAAACCAATTGCACTCCACAATGAATAACGACCGCCAACCCAATCCCAAATTTCAAACATATTGTCAGTATCGATACCAAATTCTGCTACTGCTTTAGCATTGGTTGAAACGGCCACAAAATGTTTGGCTACATCTTGCTGTGAGCCTGATTTTAAAAACCAAGATCGTGCTGATTCGGCATTGGTTAATGTTTCTTGTGTTGTAAACGTTTTTGATGCCACTACAAATAATGTGGTTTCTGGATTTAACTTTTCTAGTGTAGTGCTTAAATCTGTACCATCAACATTCGATACAAAATGAACGCTCATGCCTTCAACTTCATAAGGTTCTAAAGCATCACATATCATTGCTGGACCAAGGTCTGATCCACCAATACCAATATTAACAATATCCGTAATTTTTTTACCACTAAAGCCCAGCCATTCACCGCTATGAACTTGATCACAAAAGCGTTTCATTTGCTCTAAAACGGCATTTATGACAGGCATAACATCTTCGCCATCGACCATAATCGGTGTGTTGCTACGGTTTCTTAATGCAATATGTAAAACAGCACGATCTTCCGTATGATTAATCGCCTCACCGCTATACATACGTTCAATCCAGTTGGGCATATCAACTGATTTGGCTAACTTGATTAATTTATCGATTGTCTCTTTGGTGATGCGATTTTTCGAATAATCGAGTAACAGTCCATCGCACTCAATTGTAAAACGCTTAAATCGTCCAGAATCCAAGGCAAACTCTTCACGCATTGACGTATATTTTAGATCCGTATAGTGTCGGATCAACGATTGCCATTCAGGTATATTAATGGGTGTCATATAATTCTTCTTATTGTTTCAAGTAATTAGCTAATGCATCCCAAGGAACAGTTTCTTGTTCGCCAGTTGCCATTGTTTTCACACCAACAACGCGTTGGTCTATCTCATCATCACCAAGAATCAGTGTCCAGCGGGCACCACTACGGTCAGCACGCTTAAATTGAGTCTTAAAACTACCACCGCCGCAGTGTGTAATCAACCTCAAATTTGGAATCTCATCTCGCAGCTGTTCAGCTAATATTAATGATTGCTTTGCGGCTCGTTCGCCAACAGCAACTATATAGGCATCTGTACTCGCTATTGCAGGCAATGCATCCATTGTTTCAAGCAATAATATTAATCTCTCTAGCCCAATCGCAAAGCCAATAGCTGTAGCTGCTCGTCCGCCTAATTGCGCAACCAAACCATCATATCGCCCACCTGCACAAACAGTACCTTGTGAACCTAGTTGATCGGTCACCCATTCGAATACGGTTTTGCTGTAATAATCTAAGCCGCGTACTAATCGTGGATTAACTTCGTAAGTAATACCCGCTTCATCTAAGGTTTTACACAGTGCTTCAAAGTCTTGTTTTGATTCATCATCAAGAGAATCTAGCAGTTTAGGCGCGGCATCATTTAATGACTGCATTGCAGGGTTTTTGCTGTCTAATATACGTAGAGGATTAGTATGCAGACGACGTTGACTATCTTCATCTAGCTCACTGTGATGTGCCTCAAAATAACTAATCAAGGTCTCACGGTAAGCCAAGCGTGCTTCAGGAGAACCTAGTGAATTGACTTGTAAGCTTAGACCTGTCAAACCAAGCTGTTTCCATAGGCGTGCTGTCATCATAATCATTTCAGCATCAATATCTGGCCCGCTAAAACCATAAGCCTCAACGCCTACCTGATGAAACTGACGATAACGCCCTTTTTGTGGGCGTTCATGGCGAAACATCGGCCCCATATACCATAAACGCTGCGTTTGGTTGAGCATGCCATTTTGCATAGCTGCCCGCAAACAGCCAGCAGTCCCTTCGGGACGTAAAGCCAAACTATCGCCATTGCGATCATCAAAGGCATAC
Source organism: Methylophagaceae bacterium (assembly GCA_048595465.1). Taxonomy (GTDB): domain Bacteria; phylum Pseudomonadota; class Gammaproteobacteria; order Nitrosococcales; family Methylophagaceae. The sequence continues at coordinate 12,864 of JBJPGE010000016.1, forward strand.
ATTTCTTTTTCGACAATATCAGTCACTTCACCTATTGAGCGACAAAACAACTCTGTTTTTTCAACAATAGGGAAACGGATTTCTTGGTAGCCGTAGCCAGAAAGTACATCTTTTAATGTTTTTTCTACTTGTTGCCAATAGGGTGTTACATCCGGAAGAATATCGTTCATTCCCCGAATAGAACGAATGATCTCTGCCACGATTAACTAATTTCCTTTATAGGTATTATTTTTTCTGGATGACTTACTTGTTGCTGTCGAGTAATTCGACTTCGGATTTCTCGTTCTAATTCATCAACCATAGATTCATTATCAACTTTATGACTAGGCTTGCCGTCAACATACAATAAGTTTGGCTCACCACCGGTTAGACCAATGCCTGCTACTTTTGCTTCGCCCGGGCCATTTACGACACAACCTATAACCGCTACGTCCATCGGTTCCAATATATCTTCAAGGCGTGATTCTAATTCGTTGACCGTTGAAATCACATCAAACTGCTGGCGCGAACATGAAGGACAAGCAATTAAATTAATGCCTTTATTGCGTATTTTTAGACTTTTTAAAATATCAAAGCCCACACGAATTTCTTCCACCGGATCAGCCGCAAGTGACACCCGAATAGTATCGCCAATACCTTCCGCCAGCAACATGCCTAGACCAATGGCTGATTTTACTGAGCCCGAACGCAAACCACCGGCTTCAGTAATACCCAGATGTAAGGGCTGTTCAATTTGAGATGCTAATTGACGATAGGCATGTACAGTCATAAATACATCTGATGCCTTTAAACTCACCTTAAAATCAGGGAAATTTAGACGATCCAAATGATCAATATTACGCATAGCTGATTCAACTAACGCTTCTGGCGTAGGTTCACCGTATTTCTTTTGTAAATCCTTTTCTAAGGAACCCGCATTAACACCAATGCGAATTGGAATGCCATGATCACGGGCACTTTCCACTACTGCTCGCACACGATCTTCACGACCGATATTGCCAGGGTTAATACGAAGGCAGTCAACACCTAGCTCAGCAACACGTAAAGCAATTTTATAATCAAAGTGAATGTCTGCAACTAGCGGAATGCTAGTTTGTTTCTTTATTTCACCAAAGGCTTCTGCCGCATCCATGCTCGGAATAGAAACACGTACAATATCAGCACCTACATCTTGTAATGCTGTTATTTGGGCAACGGTTGCCCTCACATCACAGGTTTCAGTATTTGTCATACTTTGTACGGCAATCGGTGCATCGCCGCCTACAGCAACATCACCTACCATTATCTGACGTGACTTTCTTCTAATTATTGAAGAAGTGGTCATTCAGATGCTTCTCCTATCGAAAAGCGGGCTACATTCGATCGCGTATAGGATGCAATATCAAATTCAGCATTGTCATAATTTACTTTCACCGCCGAAGCATTGCCTAATAAGACTTGTAATGGCCATTTACCCGTTAATTCAATAGTCTCACCTGCTAATACCATTTTATGAAGTAGTTTTTTATTATTTCGGTCGCTTACTTCTATCCAGCAGTCTTTAGAAAACTGCATAGCAAGCATTTTAATATCAGTAACTATTTCTGATTCATTGGCATTTAACACCGTATCTTCACTGCTTACCAATTCACTTTGTTGAACCGGCTGAACAAGCTCTGCATCTTCAATAACTTCTGACATACCTACATCTAATACTACATCAGCCGCAGTCATTTCAGGCTCGTTTATTTGTTGCTCTGTCATTTGTTCTTCAATTGTAGATGTTTCTATCACATTTTCTGGCTCGGCAATCGTTATTTGCTCGCTTTCTACGCTAGGGAGAGGTTCTACTATACTTGTGCTAAAACTATCATTAATAGTCAGTCCATTATCAAAGCTAGGTAAAATCGAGTCTGTGGCAGCATCTGACAGCTGCGTTTTCTCCTGCATTTCAAGCCAATACTGATAAGCAAACCAACCAGCGGCAACCAACATAATAATCAGTAATAATGATTTAAACCAACCCGACCCTGTTCCATTTTGATTATTATTTTCAGAACGTCTAAAACCATCGATAGAAGGTTCTTTTGAAGTGTATTCCATGTTAAATAGCGCCAACATTTCTGCATGTGGCAATCCAAGAAAATTGACATAACTTGAGAAATAACCTCGTGCATAAGGTCTACCGTGCAGTTTATCCCACTGATCAGATTCGAGATAAACAATATTCTCTTTAGTCAGCCTTAGTTGTGCTACTACTTCAGAAATAGTAATTTTCTTAGCTTCACGAGCAAGGCGTAATCTTTCTCCTACCGTTGGAGAATAGCTACTATTTGCATGGCTGCTACCATCAGAAATCTCAGTCATATCAATATTGCCCTTGTCTTACTTCTAGTGCTTCATTTGAATCTGGAAACTGTCCTTTTAATAACAGTACATAACTAGCTACTTTATCTTGATTGCCTAATTTATGTTCTGTTTTAATGGCAATCAACAATACTTTAGGTGTCCAACGAGAAACCTTACGATACCGTTCAATATAGGATTGTGCAGCCAAATAATCGATATTTTGGTAGCTTAAATCTGCCATCTTAGATAATGATTTTCTCAGATAAGGATTAAGCTGCAAAGCTGTACGGAAATATTTTTCAGCCAAGGTTGCATCTGGAATTTTATCAACACATAAACCTGCATTCTCATAAGCGTTTGCAGGGCTTGGATATAAAGGGTCAGAGATTGCGCTTAGAAACTGTTGCTCAGACTCAGAATAACGACCTTGCTCGCATAATAAAACACCATAATTATTATGTGCCTCTGAATATTCAGGAGCGCGGGCGATGGCTTGTTTAAAATGATATTCAGCCTTTTCCATTTTTGCTAAGCGTTGATAAAGAACGGCTATTATATTATGTGCTTCTGCTAAATTAGGATCTTGTTGCAATGCTTTTTCTAATTTTTCTAAGGCAAATTTATATTCACCCAATTTAATATATTCCGCACCCGCTGCTGCATTTATCGCTGCTGCTTTTGGGTTAGGGGCTGCTTGTTGTGTAGGCCGTGTAGTCGTACCTGTTGATTGGCATCCAGCAATCATAAGCAATAATAAAATTACAAAAATTTGTTTCATTGTGCGACCCGAGCCTCCGATTGAGCGATCTTTTGTGTGCGACGTGTACGATCTTGCACTTCACCTGCTAGTTGTCCACAGGCTGCCACGATATCATCTCCACGTGTTTTACGCACGGTTGCGACTAAACCTGCGTCCGATAATTGCTTTTGAAAGCGGGTAATTACATTTCTTGACGAGCATTTGTAATCTGTGCCTGGGAAAGGATTAAACGGAATTAAATTAATCTTAGTCGGCAAACCTTTTAAAATACGAATTAAATCTTTCGCATCCTGTGCCGAATCATTAATATCCTCTAACATCACATATTCAATCGTTATATGTCGACGTTGCTGCACATCAACGTAACGTTTACAGGCCGCTAATAGCTCTGCAATGGGATACTTATCATTCAAGGGGATAATTTCGCTACGTAACTTATCATTGGCGGCATGCAATGAAATAGCTAAGCTGACATGGCAATCTTCACGCAGTTTATCAATCAATGGCACCATGCCTGATGTGCTCAGGGTGACGCGTCGCCATGAAATGCCATAGGCTAAATCATCCCGCATTAGATTCATTGCCGTCACGACATTATTATAATTCGCTAGCGGCTCGCCCATGCCCATCATCACTACATTGGTCACCACTCGCTTACCTTTGGGGTCTTTACCTAGATATTCGTTAGCTAACCACAATTGACCGATAATCTCGCTAGCATCAAGATTTCGATTAAAACCCTGTTGGCCTGTTGAACAAAAGGTGCATGCTAAAGTGCAGCCTACTTGCGACGAAACACATAAAGTGCCACGGCCTTTTTCTGGGATATACACGGTTTCAATAGAATTACCGCACGATAAACGAACAATCCATTTGCGTGTACCGTCTTTAGAAATGTGTTCTTCTAATACTTCTGGCAGCGATATTTCAGCCGTTTCTTCTAATTTTTGTCGTAGGACTTTACTCAAATTCGTCATCTCAGTAAAATCCACCACTCGGTATTGGTGGATCCATTGTGCTAGTTGGCGCGCCCGAAAACTTTTTTCACCTATATCGGCAAAAAAAGCTTCCAGACCTTTAAGGTCTAAACCTGCAAGATTAGTACGCGCCACTATATTACTCAGCCGTGTTTAGCGGGTACGCGCACAAAGCTGATCTTCAGTGAAGAAATATGCAATTTCACGTGCCGCACTTTCAGTTGAATCTGAACCATGTGCTGCATTTTCATCAATGCTTGCTGCAAAGTCAGCACGAATAGTACCGGCATCAGCATCAGCAGGGTTTGTTGCACCCATCAAGTCACGGTTAGTTAATACTGCATTTTCACCTTCTAAAACTTGAACCATTACTGGGCCAGAAGTCATAAAGCTAACAAGCGCACCAAAAAATGGGCGTTCGCTATGTTCAGCATAAAAACCTTCTGCCTGGCCTTGTGTCAGGTGAATCATTCGTGCAGCAACAATTTTTAGTCCTGCTTTTTCAAAGCGTGAATAAATATCACCAATCACATTTTTTGCTACAGCATCTGGTTTAATAATAGAAATAGTACGTTCGATCGACATTGTTCGTCCTCAAGTTAAAAAAAGTTAAATACAAAACACGTCATTTTATCATATATAGCTACCTTATTAGAACTATTAGACTGTTAATGATTTCTTAACCCTTTGCATAAATCAAAGCAGCAGTTAGAATGCATGAAATATTACCAATCTATCGGCAGGCTAATAGCAAAAATGAGTCCCTCTTTTAAACGAATAGGCCTATTTATCCGTAAGGATGATCCTGTTATGGAAAATGCGGTTGTACGTGTGACCGATTTTCTACACACCCGTTCGCTCAACATTGTAATAAATGAGCCGATGTCATTTTTACCAGAATTAGATGTCATTTCAATTAATGATTTTCCCCAACACTGTGATCTCACTATCGCGATTGGTGGAGACGGCACACTATTATCGGCGTCGCGTGCACTGTCAGGCTCAAACTTGCCTCTAGTAGGGATTAATGTAGGACGTCTTGGTTTTCTTGCTGATGTCACATTATCTAAACTTGAACAACAACTATCAGAAATCCTTGATGGCAACTATCGTGAAGATAAACGCTTTTTAATGTATGCCACCATTAACAATTCCAATGAACCTGTCGGTAAAGCTATGAACGATGTGGTTGTTCATGCCCATCAAAGCCTGCATATGATCGAATTTGAAACTTATATCAATGGTCGTTTTCTCAATAGTCAACGCGCTGATGGCTTAGTGATCGCTACGCCTACAGGATCGACTGCTTATGCCATGTCTGCTGGAGGCCCTATTCTTGATGTTGATTTAGACGCATTAGTACTTGCCTCTGTGTGTCCTCATTCACTCAGTAATCGACCACTGGTTATTGCTGCCAATAGTGTGATTGATATTATTCTGAGTGAAAATAATACTAATACGGCTATGGCCACCTGCGATGGTCGTCCTGGTCATATCATGCAACCTGGCGACGCCATTCGTATTCAACGTCATACCAGCACCATTCAGTTATTACATTTAGAAGATCACGATCATTATTCCATTCTCCGTGCCAAGCTTGAATGGGGTAAAAAACTGACATGATTACAGCCCTCAGCATTCGTAATTTAGCTGTTGTTGAAGATATCGAAGTAAGCTTCGAAAATGGTATGACGTCATTAACAGGTGAAACGGGGGCTGGTAAATCAATGTTGGTGGATGCACTTAGTTTAGTATTAGGTGATCGCGCTGATTCAAAAATGGTGAGACAAGGCAGTGACCGCGCAGAAATCGCCGCTAGTTTTGATATTGAAAATAACCCTCCCCTGCAACACTGGTTAGTTGAGCAAGAGCTTGATGACGATGGCCAGTGTGAATTACGCAGAACCATTAATAAAGAAGGCCGTTCGCGTGCTTACATCAATGGTCGCGCCGTTCAACTAGCACAACTACGTGAAATCAGTATTCGTAGTATCGATATTCATGGTCAGCATGCCCACCAATCATTGATTCGCAACGAAACACAACGAGACTTACTCGACACCGTTGCTGGCGCCCAATCCTTACTCACTGATCTCGCCACACAATATCAACAATTAAAAGCCACTCAGCAGCAGTTAGATGCGATAAAACAGCAATCTCAAGACCAAACAGCTCGTCGTGACTTGTTAGATTATCAGGTTACTGAGCTAAAAATGCTCAATCTCAGCCAAGATTACGTAGAGCAACTTATTAAAGAGCATCAACAACGCAATAATGCATCCCAATTAATTGAAGCGGCTCAGTCAGCACAGCATCAACTATTTGAACAAGAACACGGCGCCGCTTATTCATTGATAAGCCAAGCACTTAATGACGTTACAATTCATCAAGATATTGAACCGCAATTTGCGAATTTAATTGAAACACTTAATTCAACTGTTATTCAACTTGATGAAGTATCAAATGAGTTACGCCATTATCTAGATCATGGAGAGAACGACCCACAGCGTTTGCAACAAGTTGAAACAGAGCTAGCAACACTGCATGATCAAGCGCGGAAACATCATATCGAAATAGAGCAATTACCCGCACATTTTGAACAATTACAACAAGAGCTTACTGCCCTAGCTAATATTGAAGTGCATACAGAAGAGTTGCAACAACAACTAAATCATCAAATGACGGCATGTCGTGATTTATGTAACAAAATCAGCAAAAAACGTCAACAAACAGCCAAGCCTTTATCTAAAAAAATAAGCGAATCAATTCAAGAGCTCGCTATGCCAACTGGCCGGGTTGAATTTGTAGTGTCACCCATGCCAAATGACAACTTCAATGAAACAGGTTCAGATCAGGTTCAGTTACTTGTTACCACTAACCCCGGTCAGCCTGCAGGCGAATTAGGCAAAGTTGCCTCTGGTGGTGAATTAGCGCGTATTAGCCTTGCTATTCAAGTGGTCACCGCCAGTAGCCGGAGTGTACCAACGTTGGTGTTTGATGAAGTCGATGTCGGTATCGGTGGTGGTATTGCCGAAATTGTTGGCAATCATCTACGCAAATTAGCTGAAAATCGACAGGTTATTTGTATCACACATCTACCGCAAGTCGCTGCTCAGGCACATCAACAATTACAGGTTAGCAAAACTAGCTTGAAGGACAACACACATATCGAAATTATTGCCCTGAGTGATGAACAACGTATTGAAGAAATTGCACGGATGTTAGGCGGCGTTACTATTACAGAAAAAACGCGATTGCATGCTGAGGAGATGCTGGAAACATAATATTAAAGGAAAACCTATGGAAAATAATAAAACATCGGGCAGTTGCTTATGTGGCGAAATTTCATATCAATTTATTGGCCCAATAAAAGTATTTCAGTACTGCCATTGTTCTCGGTGTCAAAAATTTACTGGTGCCGCCCATGCCACAAATATTATTATCGAGCCTATACAATTTGAATGGCTCAGCGGTGAAGCTTCCTTAGGTAGATTTGAATTAGCAGATGTCAAACATTTTGCCACATCATTTTGCACTAAGTGTGGGTCATCTCTACCTTGGCTAACAAAAAGTGGTAAAGCGATGGTTATTCCGGCAGGAACTTTAGATGACGATCCAAAAGTGAAACCTATTCACAATATATTTTTTGCGAATAAGGCGCCTTGGTATGAAGATGTTAGTGATTTAAAAAAATACCCAGCGCTGCCCATCAAATAACATAAACTAGTCGTTTAATTTTGACACTTTTGACAGATGCCATAAATATATAAACTATGATCTGTCATTTCAAAGCCTTTTTTCTTGGCAATTTCACGCTGGCGCTGTTCAATTACTTCATCCACAAATTCTTCAATGCCATTGCATCGCACGCATAATAAGTGGTCATGATGCGAACCATCTTCCAATTCGAATACGGCATGGCCACCATCAATACTGAGTCGTGAGACTAAGCCTGCCCCTTCAAACTGGGTTAAAACACGGTAAACAGTGGCCAGACCAATCTCTTCCCCCATTTCTAACATGGCTTTATATACATCTTCAGCACTTAAGTGTCGCTGTTCCGCTGATTCTAGGATCTCTAATACTTTTAGTCTTGGTAGGGTAACTTTTAGGCCGGCTTTTCTTAAATCTTGGCTTTCCATGACGGATACACTCTCTCAGAACTAGGGAATCTAACTTGTAACTCATGAAATGCAGGTTTCAAGTTATTTAGCTATAGCGTATCATTTCACTTTGGAAATTAATATAGATATTGAATATAAATGAAAACTTTTCTCATTTGCATCCTTGCAAGCTTCACCTTATTTATTAGCGCATGTAATAAAGATAAAATTCCCGGTGTATATCGCATTGATATTCAGCAAGGTAACGATGTTACTCAAGATATGATTAATCAGCTCAAGCCTGATATGACCAAGAGTCAAGTCACTTATATCATGGGTACACCACTTTTAATTGATACTTTCCATCCAAATCGTTGGGATTATATCTATAGTTTCCATCCCGGCAATGGTAGCCGTGAACAACGTCGCATCACACTGTTTTTTCAAAATGATCTGCTCGATCATGTTGAGGGTGATACCCGAACGGTAGCACGTGAAGACTTGCCTCAAACAGATAAAAAAGGGGCCAACGTCGTTGTTCCATTAACAGAGAAAAAAACAGGGTTCTTCCGCGGTTTATTGAATACCATTGGTTTAGGTAGCGATGATGAGCCTGACGTAATTATTGATGATACTTCTACTGAAGAAATTATTGAAGATGTAGACCAAGCAGTAGAAGAAGAATCCTAATTTACTGATTCAAAAGCACCGGTTTGTGAATTAAAATAGAGTAGCTGACCAGTGGGGATGTCAAAGTACCAGCCATGTAGACTAAGTGTGCCCTGCTCTACTTTCTCGCGAATACAGTTAAATGTCATTAAGTTCGCTAATGACTCTAATATTGCACGTTGTTCACATGCTTTGATTTTATCTTCCTGTGACGAAGTTGATAACTTATTAATTACCCACTCTTTTGCTGGTTTAGCAATTGATACCCAGTGATGTAAAAACTGAGATTTTACTTCATCACCTTTATCCTGCCATAACGCTTTGATACCACCACAGTTGGCGTGGCCCATAATAATAATGCTTTCTACTTCTAGGCCGTTAACCGCAAATTCTAAGGCTGCACTCGTTCCATGATGACGGCCATCATTGTCGCTCGGGGGCACCAAATTTGCCACATTGCGTACAATAAATAAATCACCCGGATCACAATCGGTCACAATGGCTGGGTCAACACGTGAATCACAGCACGCTATCATCATTGTCTTTGCTGGTTGCCCCGAAATCATACTGTCATAGAGGCGTCTATCATCTCCAAAATATTGTTCTTGAAAACGTTTGAACCCATCAATTAGCTTTTGTGTTCTTGCCATATTATCTCAAAAATTGTAAAAAAGGATTGCTAGCCAGTTCTTGTGCCAGCGTTGTAACAGGCCCATGACCACTATGTACTTGTAGCTTACCAGATAATTTCATTAATTTTGCTAAACTTTTTTGTGCGAGACTAGGATCCCCCATTGGTAAATCAGTCCTTCCTACACTCCCTGCAAATAAAGTATCACCAACAAAAATATCAGACTCATCATAATAGCAACCCTGACCCGGAGTATGGCCTGGTGTTGAAATAAAATGCAACGTCGTTTCACCTAGCTCAATTACATCGCCATCGTCGACTAAATGGTCAATACGGCCACAAGGACGGTTCATGTGAGGGGCACCAAACCATGTCCCCTGCTCTGGCAAAGTTTCAAATAAGGGTATTTCTAATCGTGGTAAATAGGTAGGGACATCAAAGGCCTGCTGCAGCGCTACTAAAGCGCCTGCATGGTCGAGGTGTGCATGTGTCAGCAAAATCATTTGAATATCTGGGCTAGGCTGTAATGCTTGCAAGCGTTCGACTAAGTCATTACTTTCACCTGTGTCTATAATCGCGCAGGATTGCGTTGCCAAGTCTTTAATTAAATAGGTATTAACCTGAAATGCCCCAACGGTGAGGCATTTTATTTCAATCATTTATTGCTGTCATACCACTTTTTTTGCCCTTCACGTGCAGCTTCAAGATTGGCTTCATACCATTTTTGTTTTTCAGTTTTTTTACGTGTAAGGGCAAGATTGGCTTTAAACCATTTTTGTTTTGCATCAGCATATTGATCTACATGGGTATTTGCTTCATACCACTTTTTATTATCCATATTGGTTCTAGCAAGCTCAAGATTAGCTTTATACCATTTTTTCTTCTCACTCATATGTGGATCAGCGTGTATATTCGCTTCATACCAAGGTTGATGTGCATCTTCTACCTGTTTCTGATTCGTTTCATACCATTTCGCTTGCTTGGCTTGTACTATTGCAAGGTTAGCTCTATACCATTTTCTCTTCGTTTCCAGATGAGGATCAGTATTTTTATTTGCTTCATACCAATGCGATGTTGTGCTTTGTACTTGTTGCTCGTTAGCTTCATACCATTTAGTACGTTCTTCTCGAATTGAATCTACCGCTGCTTTTAAATTAGCTTCATACCAGTGTTTCTTGGTATCTAAGTGGCTTGCTAGATTAGCTTCATACCAGTGTTTCCCTGTATGTACAGTTTCGGCTTCATTGGCTTCATACCAATGGTTTTGTGACGGCTTAGTCGTCCCTTCATTGGCTTTGTACCATTTTTTCCGACTTTCACGCGCGGTTTTTAAATTAGCTTCGTACCATTTAGTTTTTATATCCGCTGTAGTTGTCATTGTAGTTACCTCACTGGCAATTCATTATCTTGATAGTACATGATATAGCGAGGTCACTACAAGCAATAAAATGGCTTATTGCGACCCACATCTCAATCATATTTTTCTAAAATTATTGTTGTTTATTCAAAACAGTGTAATTCTGATTTTAGTTGTTGCAGCATGCTAATTTGCTGTTCAACGTTTAACATGCGCCGATTTTCTTTTTCTTCGACCACGGATGAATACGTTAAATATCCCAAGCCTAGCAACCCACCTACAATTGGAACTGAATCTGCCGTAATCATGGTAACGGCAATGGTATTTGTATTGTCGTCATAAAACGTATCTTTATAGGTATAACGATAAGGATGTAAATAACGAATCGTATTATCCAATTCAATACAATTTAACTGCTTGTCTTCTTGTGAAGCTTCAACTATCGGGGGCTCAAAGTAAATGGGTTCAATGGGAATCGGCGGCATAGGAACATCCGCTTCCACTATGGGTAAAAAAAGCAGTAAATTAACGGCTGCTAAACAAGCCATACCTCGTATCGTTTTCATTGTAATAACACCCCATAAATTTATAGCATAATCATGTTATCGGCAGCTCAAGCCGAAACTCTACACCTTGTTGCCAATTATGGGCGGTAATCTGTCCATCATGCAGCTCAGCAATGAGTTTTACAATATATAAACCTAAGCCCAAGTGGGGTACAGGTGATTGAGTGACAGCTTCACGAATAGAGACCATCGGCTGAAATAATTGCTGCTCCATACCTTCTGGTAAATGGGGGCCTGAATTTTTTATGGTGAGAAGCCCGACATTTGATTTGTTGTTTTTTTCAAGGCTTATCACTATTGCCGTTTCGGACAAATGAAAATCGACCGCATTGGTAATCAATTTATCTAGCATTTGTACGATTAGCTCTTGGGAACCTTTTACCATGACAGGTTCTTTTTCCAGATTTAATTCAAATGACATTTGTGGGTGTAGATCTTGGTATACCGGCGCGATATCTCTCAATAAAGCAGTCAAATCAAATATTTCTAAAATGACATTATTAACGGATTGTTCTAGCCGG
>JBJPGE010000017.1:0-24636 GCA_048595465.1 Methylophagaceae bacterium
AGTAGCAGCGGGTGCAGCAATCCAAGCGGCAGTATTATCAGGTGATGTTAAAGATGTATTGCTACTTGATGTAACACCATTGAGCTTAGGTATCGAAACAATGGGCGGTATCATGACCAAATTGGTTGAGAAAAATACAACCATCCCCACTAAAGCGAACCAAACATTCTCAACGGCTGATGACAATCAACCTGCGGTAACGATTCATGTATTGCAAGGTGAACGTGAAGTTGCTTCTGGTAATAAATCACTAGGTCGTTTTGACTTATCTGATATTCCACCAGCACCTCGTGGTCAACCACAAATTGAAGTGAATTTTGATATTGATGCTAACGGTATTCTGAATGTGTCTGCTAAAGATAAAGTAACTGGCAAAGAACAGTCTATCGTCATTAAAGCATCAAGTGGTTTATCTGATGAAGAAGTTGAAAAAATGGTTCAAGATGCTGAAGCGCATGCTGATGAAGATCGCAAGTTCCAAGAACTTGTTACAGTACGCAACGCGGCAGATGCTCTGGTTCATTCAACTAAGAAATCAATCACTGACTTGGGTGACAAGTTAGATGCTGATGAAAAAGTGAAGATTGAAGCGGCAGTTGCTGATTTAGAAGAAGCGCTTAAAGGCGAAGATAAAGATGATATCGAAGCTAAAACAACGGCATTAACTGAAGTTGCTGGCAAATTAGCAGAACAAGCTTATGCTGAAAATGCAGAAGCAGGTGCTGCGCCAGAAGATGAAGCAACTAGCGATGCTGCAGATGATGTTGTAGATGCTGAGTTTGAAGAAGTAGATGACGATAAAAAATAGTTTGAAACCTTTACACGAGTCGTGAAAAGGCTTCAATAAACTAGTAGTGATAGTGCAAGCAGACGTAGGGTTCACCCTGCGTCTGTTTTGTTGTATTTAGAGATAATAGAAAAAGACACGCTAATGGAAAAACAAGATTATTACGAAACACTGGGCGTTTCACGCACCGCAACTGAAGGTGAGCTAAAAAAAGCTTATCGTAAGATGGCGATGAAATATCATCCCGATCGTAACCCAGATAATGCCGATGCCGAAGCACACTTCAAAGAAGCGAAAGAAGCGTATGAAGTATTAGCCGATGCCCAAAAACGGGCTGCTTATGATCAGTTTGGTCATGCTGGTGTTGATCAGTCTGCTGGTGGACAACGTGGTGGTGCTGGTTTCAGTGATATTTTCGGCGACGTGTTTAATGATATTTTTGGCGCCTCTGGTCGCGGTGGCAGACAAAGCTACCGTGGTGCTGACTTGCGTTATCATCTAGATCTAAGTCTAGAAGATGCCGTGGCAGGAACCACTGAGAAAATTCGTATTCCTGTCCACGTAGAATGTGAATCTTGTGATGGCAGTGGCGCCAAAAAAGGCACTGAGCCCGTCACGTGTACAACTTGTGCGGGTCATGGCCAAGTGCGTATGCAACAAGGCTTCTTCCAAGTTCAACAACCTTGCCCACATTGCAGCGGCACCGGAAAAATGATTCAAGATCCATGTGGTGATTGTCATGGTGAAGGTCAAATTCAAGAACATAAAACGCTTTCAGTTAAAATTCCAGCCGGTGTTGATACCGGTGATCGTATTCGCCTAAGCGGTGAAGGTGAAGCGGGAACAGGCGGCGCCGGATCAGGCGATCTCTATGTTGAAGTACAGGTTTTACCTCATGATGTATTTACACGTGATGGCAGTAATCTTTATTGCGATATGCCAATCAGCTTCATCACAGCAACATTAGGTGGCGAGTTAGAAGTACCGACATTAAATGGTAAGGCCAGCCTTAAAATTCCTGAAGGAACACAAACTGGTACGCAGTTCCGTCTGCGTAGCAAAGGTATAAAATCTGTGCGTGGCGGTGCGGTTGGTGATTTAATGTGTCGTGTAATTCTTGAAACACCTGTAAAATTATCCAGTAAGCAAAAAGAACTATTAGAGCAGTTTGAAGAAACACTCGGCGGAAGCCGCAGCAAACACAGCCCTAAAACAAGCTCGTGGTTGGATGCAGTAAAAGACTTTTTCGATTGAAACCACTCACGAGTCGCCTTGTCCTGACGAAAAATGCTTATCGTGAACGGTCTCAATTCAATTTTAAAAGGTAATATCATGGCAACGCGTATAGCAATTAATGGTGCCGCAGGTCGGATGGGAAGATGTCTGATTCAAGCTGTTGAGCAAACAGAAGGCCTTGAATTAAGTGCCGCTATTGATCGTGCTGACTCAAGCTTAATCGGTGCTGATGCAGGTGAGCTTGCTGGAGTAGGAAAATTAGACGTGTCTATTAGCGCTGATGTTGCCGCCGCAACGGCGAATTCAGATGTCATTATCGATTTTACTTTACCAGAAGTGACCATGGCGCTATTAGAACATTGTGTATCAAATCAATGTCATTTAGTTATTGGTACAACCGGCTTTAGTGACGAACAAAAAGCCGCTATTTCACAAGCCGCTGAATCTGTTTCTATGGTGTTGGCACCAAATATGAGTGTCGGTGTGAACCTTTCATTAAAATTATTAGATATTGCCGCTCGCGTATTAGGTGATGATGTCGATATTGAAATCGTCGAAGCACACCATCGCCATAAAGTAGACGCACCTTCTGGTACGGCTCTGCGAATGGGTGAAGTTGTTGCTGATGCTTTAGGTCGTGATTTAAAAGAATGTGCTGTTTATGGCCGTGAAGGTCGCACTGGCGAACGTGATCGTAAAACGATTGGTTTTGCAACTGTGCGTGCTGGCGACATTGTGGGCGATCACACCGTCATGTTTGCGTCTGAAGGTGAGCGTGTTGAAATCACCCATAAAGCTTCAAGTAGAATGACCTTTGCTTTGGGCGCTATGCGTGCATCAAGCTGGTTAATGTCACGTGATTCTGGTTTGTACGATATGCAGGATGTGCTTGATTTATAGGTAACCGTCCGCAAGTGCTTTCGCTTTTTTAGCGCCGGCACTATTACCTGCTGCCGATCTTATTTTGGTAATCAACAGCCAAAACCTGTTCAGCTGCTTCGGTTGGCCTTGCACTATCGACACCCCTTTCAGCGCTACTTGTTCCGCCAAGCCATAATCTTCTAGCTCAATATGTACCTTCGCTAATTCATAATAAACTTCAGGCTCACGTGGTGCAATGCGTTGCGCGCGTTGTAAACTGGTTTGAGCAGCTTGGATTTCCCCACCTTGTGCTTGCTGCTTAGCAGAATCAAGTAAGGCGACAACAGCCGCATTTTTTGGTGCTGATTCTATCGAAGAAGGCGCAACGGGTACGATTACTTTATTAGGCAGTTCGATGACTTCATCTTCACCAATCTCTGATGATGATTGCACGACTGATTCATCCTCAACTGCTGACACAATAACCGTAGGCTCTACGACTTCGGGTTCAATCACTACATCACGATCTTCTAGTGGCGCTTGAGGTACAGGCGGGACTACCGTACACCCAGAAAAACCCACCACTAAACTGACAATCAATATTCGAAATGTATTCATTTTTAGTCTATTCCCAAGTTACTTCAATTTGCTTAAAACTACTCACGTCATCCCGGTATGCTTCTAGCCGGGTTCTCACACAAACAAGACTCCGGCTTAAAACATGCCGGAGTGACGGAGGGGCATATCTTATCTAAACCAGTTATTCATCCAACCGCCAAATGGCGATGAAGGATTGGCGTCTTGATTTTTCCCAATACAATCAACCGATAGCGTCGGCCCTGTTCCTAATAAAAAAGGTAATTGTTGTGCGCCACTACATGTTTCAGCCGAAAGCTCACCACTTTCCTGATCGATCCATAAATATTCTATACCTTCTGGTGCGACCGAAACAAAGGAATCTAATGTTTCTGTACTCATGTAAGAAGTCCATGCGCGCAGCGCACCACCCGATCCTGTAAAAGGTAATGGTGCATTATCATCTCGCCCTAACCAAACCACTGCAAGTCTATTACCCGTAAAGCCCGCAAACCAACTATCACGCTGATCATCAGATGTTCCTGTCTTTCCTGCTACATTAATATCTTTAGGCAGCTGCCAATAAATTGATCTAGCGGTACCTGCGCGCGCTACTTCTTGCAAACTGTATTGCAAAAGATGAATAGCATTTGAGCTTACTGTTTGTTTAAGCTTAAAAGGATATCGTGATAGTTCCTCACCCGCATTGTCTGTTACCAATCGAATAGTTCGCAGCGGCATCTGAAAACCATTTGCTGCAATGGTTTGGTACATTGTTGCCACTTCAAACGGTGACAAGCCTTGAGCGCCTAATAGTAGTGATGGATAAGAATCAATCGGTCTTTTAACGCCCAGTCTCTGTAAGGTATTAATGACCTTATCAAGCCCTACTTCCATCCCTAACCGCGCCGTTGATAAATTATAGGAATGAGCCAGTGCTTCATGTAATGGCACAATACCATGCGCTTCATGATCAAAGTTTTGTGGGCTCCATACTTGGCCGCCATCCATTTTTAAACTGTATGACTCATCTTCCAATTCGCTAACTAAGGTATAACCTTGTTCTAACGCGGTTAAATACACAGCGGGTTTAACTAAAGAACCGATAGGACGCACGGCATCTAAAGCGCGATTAAAGCCTTGATAGCGTGTTTTGCGGCCACCTATTATAGATAAAACTTCTCCCGTTTGAGGATCGGTTACCACCACGCTGCCTTGCAGGCCCTTTACTTTTTCGCCATGTTTGCCTTCAAGATTTTTAATCGTTTTGAGTAACGCCTTCTCAGCTTTGTTTTGAGCTATAGGGTCTAAACTAGTGAATACACGTAAACCTTCAGAACGTAGGTCTTCATCATCATAACCTTGTCGTAATTGCCTTTTGACTAGATCTAAATAGGCAGGATATGCGCCCTTAAGTAAGCTGGCTTGTTTTACAATTCCGAGTGGTTTTGCAATTGCACTCTGATATCGTTTTTCATCAATTTTACCCGTGTCATAAAGCGCCTTAAGTACCAAATCACGCCGTGTTTTCGCTTTTTCTGCATGCCTACGTGGGTTATAAGATGTCGGCCCTTTCACCATGCCGGCTAATAATGCCACCTGATGTAACTTTAACTCTTGAATCGGTTGAGCAAAATAATATTGTGAAGCTAGACCAAAACCATGAATTGCCCGTGCACCTTCTTGCCCTAAAAATACCTCATTCAAATAAGCTTCTAAGATTTCTTCTTTGCTGTAATGCAATTCCAATAGCAATGCCATCGGGATCTCTAATAATTTGCGTGCTAATGTGCGATCTGATGTTAAATAAAAATTCTTAATTAACTGTTGGGTGAGCGTGCTGCCACCCTGCACAAAACGTCCTACTTTTATATTGGTCCACATGGCTCGACTAATACCACGAAGAGAAACACCAGGATGTTGATAAAAAGTACGGTCTTCAATGGCTATCAATGCATCAGCCAAACCTTGTGGCGCATCTTGCAGCTGAATTAAATCGCGATCTTCATTGTTTAATGGATAGATGCCACCAATTAGAACAGGCTCTAAGCGAACTAAAGTAAGCGACTTGCCGCGGTGATCACTTAAGCCTGATAACTGATTCCCTGAAAATTTTAATATTAATTTCTGAGCATGTTCATCACCATCGGCAAACTTGAAACCACGCGTAGAAATAATCGCTTTTGTTGACGAAAACTCGGCTTGGCCTGGCAGGGTTACTTTTTTTACAAACTGATAGCCTAAACCACGTAACTCAATCTTCAGCTCAGAAATCGTTAGAGGCCGACCGACATATAATTCTAAAGGTCGTGCATACACTTTTGCTGGTACCGCCCAGCGTTTACCTTCAAATTTTTGGCGAATTTGATTATCAAGATATATTGCACCTAAGCCCATTAGTATTATCACAACAAGCATTAGCTTGAGTAAAAACTTAAATAGCTTTCTCTTTAAGCTAGGCTTAACACCCTTTTTCTTTCGACGAGCTCGTTTTGGAGTTTTCTTTGTTGCCATTTTTATATTTGTATCTTTTAAAGTTTACTTATCTTAAATATAGATGCCTATTGAACCAACAAGTTCAGATGATTATTTTAGCTTACCCCCTAAAAGAGGTCTATTGACACTATATTAATTATAGTTGATTATGAGGTGCTAAGACTTTGATCGGGTGCACGAAATGGATTCAAATACTCATATTCTAATCATTGATGATGTGGTTGATAATATTCAAATCGCGATGAATATTATGAAAGAAGATGGCTATAGCTTTTCTTTTGCGACACAAGGTGCTGAGGCGCTCGCCTTAATAAACCAAGCATCGGTTCAGTTTGATTTGATTTTGCTTGATATTATGATGCCCGGTATAGATGGGTTTGGTGTCTGTCAAATGCTTAAAGATGACCCTCGAACCCAAGATATTCCTATTATCTTCTTAACCGCCAAAGTAGACATTGATTCCATTGCCAAAGGCTTCGCTCTCGGCGGGGTTGATTATATTACCAAACCATTCCACGCCGAAGAGTTACTTTCTAGAGTACGCACACACTTACAACTCTATCATGCCAAAAAGTTGCTTCAGGCCCATAATATTGCCTTAGAAACAAAGATAAAGTATGAGCAAAGAAGACTGTTAACAGAACTTGAAGACAGTCAAAAACAAATGCTTTGGATATTAGCTGAGTTAATGGAGGCTACATCTGATGAAACAGGCAAACATATTCACCGAGTATCAGAAATATCGTCACTGTTAGCACAATATCACCCCACGCTGGGCGATGAAGACGTTGACTTGTTGTTCCATGCTTCCGCCATGCACGATATTGGAAAGATGACCGTACCCCACGAGATCCTCCACAAGCCTGGAAAATATACCGAAGAAGAATTTGTAGCAATGAAAGCACATACTTCTAATGCTTATAATCTGCTAAAGGGCTCTCAACGAAAATTAATTCAAGCCGCTGCCGTTATTGCCCACGAGCATCATGAAAAATGGGACGGCAAAGGCTATCCTCGCCAACTGAAGGGTGAAAACATTCATATTTATGGCCGTATTGTTGCTTTAGCGGATGTATTTGATGCTTTAACGCATACTCGCTGTTACAAAGAGGCTTGGAGCATGGATAAGGTTATTGATTATATTACCGATCATAGAGGCACGCAGTTTGACCCTCAGCTTGTAGATATTTTTATCGAGCATCTTGATGAGTTTAAACAAATCTCCCTGCTGAAATAGATTTCTAGATCGCTATGTTGATAGACAAGCCGCGTCTAATAATCTTCATCGTTCTTTTTTATATTACGCCACTTTATGCTAGCCAGAATGTCGTAAATTTAACTCCTCAAGAACAAAATTGGATTCTAAAACATCCTCAAGTATCTGTGGGTGGAGGACCAGACTGGGCACCTTTTGATTTTGTAGATAACGATGGTGAATATAGTGGTTTTGCAAATGATTACTTAAGTCTAATAGCGCAGAAGACAGGTCTAACCTTCAAGGTAACAATAAATCAATGGAGTCATAACCTACAAGATATCCGTGAAAAAAGAATCGATCTTCTTGGTGCGGTCTACTACACCGATGATCGTACTGAGTATATGAACTTCTCAACACCCTATATCGAAGCCTTGGATTATTTCTTTATCCGAGATGACTTAGAAGTAAAAACATTAGAAGATTTAAACGGCATGCGAGTCGCGATACCCAGAGGTTATGCGCATGGCGAAATATTAAAGAAACATTTCCCAGAAATCGAAATTATTACTGTTAACACATTTGGTAAAGCGATAGATGCAGTCTTAGAAAACCATGCCGACTTACTTTATGATAATTATGCAGCCCTCTCATATGCCTTTAAAAAAGAAGGCATTAACACTATCATCCCTTTTAAATCAACACGTAGCATTGGCAACAACCCTATCCATATTGTTACGCGAAAAGGTGCTCCTGAATTAGCCTCCATTATTCAAAAGGGGCTTAATGCTATTTCAGCAAATGAAAAGCAGGAAATTTATGACAAATGGTTGGGATCGACGACTACAAAAACGAATACTAAATTAACCTTAAGCTCATCTGAGCAACAATGGCTGGATGAGCACAAAATTATTCGCTTTGCCGGTGACCCCAATTGGCTGCCTTATGAAGCATTTGATCAACATGGTCATTATATCGGCATAGTTGCTGATCATTTAAAAATAATAGAACAAAGGTTGGGCATCAAGTTAGAATTTGTTCAAACTAGAACTTGGGCAGAATCCGTTGAAAAAGTTAAGCGCGGTGAAATTGATGTGCTTTCTGAAACCGATGATTCTGAACTGCAATCACAGTTAAGCTTTACCGAGAATTATGTCTCCAGCCCTATTGTTATTGTAATGAAAAATGACGAAAATTATGTTGAAAATATTCATCAGATAAAACAAAGAAAAATAGCCGTTATTAAAGACTATGGTTATGTAGCTGGAATTATTAAAAAATACCCTTCTCTTGAGTTTCATTATGTTGACACCATTCAAGAAGGGCTCGCCGCGGTAGCAACAGGAAAGGTTGAGGCTCTTTTAGCCACATTAGCTCAAGCCAGTCATCATATTTCTAAATTAGGAATCCACAATATCCGTATCGTTGGTAAAACTGAATTTTCTACAAAGCTTGCTTTTGGGATGAATACAGAATTTACACCCTTAATACCACTCTTCAACCGTGCGCTTAATTCGATCAGCCCAAATGAAAAACAGGCTATTTTTGATTCTTGGGGTGAGCAAAAATTTACCGAAAGAGCCGATTATCGGTGGCTCGCCAAAGTCATCGGCGCTTTATTAGTATTTATGCTTATTATGCTTTATTGGAATAGAAAGCTAGCTAAAGAAATGGCCTTGAGAGCAGAGGTTGAACAGCAAACTAAAATGCTGATCGATTCTATACCTATTCAGATTGTTGTCACTTCTTTTGATGGACAAGTACTGTCAGCTAACCCTAAAGCTTTAGATGATTATAAGCTTCATAAGGATGAGCTTGACCAATACAATATATTGGAATTCTATACCAACATGCATGATCGTAAAGAAGTGATCACAGAACTTAAAGACCACGCCAAAGTAGAGCAAAAAATCATCCCCATGAAGCAGCCAGATGGAAAAACACATTCCATGATGGTTTCAATTATGCCTATCAAATACCACAAACAGCCGGCTCTATTAAGCATTGCCGTTAATATGACAGAACGCCTAGAAATGGAGGCCGCGCTAAAATCAGCAAAAAGTCATGCTGAATCTGCTAACCAAGCTAAATCAGAATTTCTTGCCAATATGAGCCATGAAATTCGCACACCAATGAATGCCATTATCGGTTTCACTGAACTTTTAAATGAACAAATCGAAGAGCCCAAGCTCAAATCATTTGTAAAAACAATCCAGTCTGCCGGCAATAATTTATTGGTTTTAATTAATGATATTTTAGATTTATCTAAAATTGAGGCCGGCAAATTACAGATTAAGAAAATACCGTGTAACCCACACGACCTGTTCACTGAGGTCAGCAATATTTTCATGCTAAAAATGCGTGAGAAAAATATCGACTTTATCCTAGATATTGACCCTGTTATTCCACAAAGTCTATATATTGATGCACCACGTCTTCGTCAAGTTTTACTTAACCTGATCGGTAATGCTGTTAAATTTACCGAAACGGGTTTTATTAAAATAACCGTTCGCACTGATAATGAAGACAAGATCCATAGCAAAGTAGATTTATTAATTGATATTGAAGATAGCGGCATAGGTATATCTGAAGATCAACAAATGCTTATTTTTCAAGACTTCGAACAGTCTGACGGCCAAGATATGGGTAAATATGGGGGCACAGGCCTTGGCTTGTCTATCAGTAAACATCTGGTAGAAATGATGGACGGGCAGCTGCTCGTGCAAAGCGAACCAAATGTCGGCTCAACATTTACGGTGAAACTAGCGGCTTTAGATGTCACCTCCTTATCCGTTGAATCAAAATTAGAACTAGAGTCGCCTACAAGCAAAGCTCAGATAGAATTCAGACCTGCAAACATTCTGGTTGTTGACGATGTGCAAGATAACCAACGTTTATTGCTCGCCCATTTTGGCGATACAGCATTACAGTCGACAACTGCAGTCAATGGTTTAGAGGCTGTTAATCTCGCCAAACAACAGTCCTTTGACTTAATTCTAATGGATATTAGAATGCCCGTTATGAATGGATATGAAGCAGCAGAAGCAATTAAATCCTTTTCAAACACACCCATTGTTGCGTTAACGGCATCCGTGATGACAGATGATTTTGAACGTAAGAAAAGTGATAATTTTGATGGTTACTTACGAAAGCCGGTACTCAAGGCTGATTTAATAAGTGAATTATGCAAGTTTTTAGCTTTTACCGAAAAAGAGTTCGAAGAAGATCAAGAGACGTCCCTTTCTTTAAGCCCGAACGAAAAAGCGCTGCTTCCTGCTGCATTAACAGCTTTAGAGAAGCTAAAATTACTTTATGACGCCGGCGTAAAAAGTAATAATATTTCAGATATTGAACAGTTTTCTGATGCACTTTCGGCTACAATAAAACAGCATCCTATCTCTCTTATTGCGGAATACTCTACTCAATTAGAACAAGCTGTCGATAGCTTTGATATCGCGTCTATAAAACAAGCACTTAACGCTTATCCTGAATTGATAACACAATTGGAGGCCCTAGCTGAGTAACAAAGACTTATAATTTCACCCTCACACAGCGTTGATTTTTATCATCTTCTAATGGGCCAGTTAAGCAGATACTTTTACCATCTTCTGAATAAAATGCTGTGTTAGCTGTTTCATAATATGGGTTTTTGATGTGTCCCAAATCCTCTGGTAACTCAGCTTTATTAGCCGTTTGATTAAAGAGTGCAATTTTGGCATTGAGATCAAGCAATCGTGCGATGTATTGATCAAAATTTGGCCTAGCAATACTACTTAAAACATACCCGGTATGATTTCTTACTTTTGCCCCCAACCCATTTGGAAGCCGACTATCATCATTTGTCACTTTTATCGTAAAATCTAATTGGTCTAGTTTGGAATTTGAAATCACTTCTTTAAAAAAAGAATACTCCGCATTGATCGTCATATTTGGCTTATAAAAAGTTGTGACCACCCATGGTGGTGGATTTAGTGCAATCCCTTGCTTTTCTTTGGCAAAGAGATCGGGAGATTGGTCTAAATTAATGTAAAGCTCATGATTCATTGCAAATTCACGCGGCATAGCAGTTTCAAAAGATAGCTCTTGTAATGAAAGCAAGGGTATTTCATTTTTATGTTCACTCTTTCTTTGATGAACAACTAAAGAGAGGACATCAAAGCTCTCCGAAATCAGTTCGCTATAAATCATTTTTCCAATAAGGTTATCAGCACTTTCTAAATGTTGGCGCAATGCTGCAATATGAACTATCAGCATATTCGCTGCCTCTGCCGACTCCGTCATATGAATGACTTTCAGCATAATAAGTCTATTTGCTTTTATTAAATAGTGAAATGGAGGAAAGACCTCCTGTAACGTTGGCTTAGCCAAGGTATGATAATTATTCATTTTTATAAATGTTTGATAACGATGCAGTAGCGTGTCATTAGCTGTTAGAACCTGCTCAATATCGCCTGTATTTAAAAAAATAGTCTGCCAGCATTCGTCTTCTTTACGGTCACAAAATAATTCGCCATGAGGCAAAGGTAGCTCTCTACCTTCAGGATAGCCCCCGTACTCAAAATCCTCATCGCCAAAAGTATAATTTTCTTCAGCTTGCTGCATCGAAGCAAAAAGTTGCTTTCCCACGGTTAGCGGATCTTCACCTTCCTCAGCCACAATCCCTAATAAATAAAGATACGCTTCACTATGTTCGGCGGGTTCTGCTTGTTCTAAGAACGCTGCAACTTCCGGATTTATATTGTCATCTATTTGCAGTAACAACACAGCTACAACAGCAAATAAAATAGTACCTATTAGTATTTTTTTAAACATTTCCATATCCTCGATAATACTTAAAGTCTATTATCTAAGACAATATTTAAAAGAGCAAATTTGTGTGATTTTTATATGTCCCTCTCGCGACAAATGAAGGTAGGCCTAGCTTTGTTAGTGATTTTCTGGTACAGTTACCTGCTCTATATTAGTTACAAAAACGGTACTTTTTCAAGGGGCTTTACTGAAAAAGTGAGTGTTACTTAAGCGGGAGCCTAATGGTTAGTTTAGAAACACCTGTATGTGATTTTGGTTTACCGGCAATAGATTTTTCTTTGCTCGGTACTGATGGCAAGATCTGGACACTTGACGGTTGCCGTGGTGAAAATGGCTTATTAGTCATGTTTATCTGTAATCATTGTCCTTATGTAAAAGCCATTCTAGACCGCCTTGTTCGTGATACCAACGAACTAAAACAAATGGGGATGAATACGGTTGCCATCATGTCTAATGATGTAGCTGACTACGAAGAAGACTCTTTTGACAATATGAAGCTTGTCTCACAAGAGCAAGGTTTCACCTTTCCTTATTTATTTGACGAAACACAACAAACTGCCCAGCAATACGGCGCAGTGTGTACCCCCGATTTCTTTGGTTATAACAAAGATCTTCAACTGCAGTATCGCGGACGTTTAGACGCAAGTCGAAAAGAAGCTGCTGCAACGGACGCACGACGAGATTTATTTGAGGCAATGAAGCAAGTTGCTAGAACGGGTCATGGTCCAAAACAACAAATCCCAAGTATGGGTTGCTCGATTAAATGGCGAGCAGCGTAATGAGTGCTTTGCATAACGTAATGACGAGAATTATTTTGTCCTTGTGTTTTGCAAAGTGCTCTTTTATTTAATTTATCAGGAGAATGTAAATGGCTACACGCAGACATTTAGCAAATGCAATCCGTGCTCTAAGTATGGATGCAGTACAAAAAGCAAGCTCTGGTCACCCAGGTGCACCAATGGGTATGGCGGACATCGCCGAAGTATTGTGGAACGACCACATGAACCACAATCCGGCTAATGCCGAATGGGCCGATCGCGATCGTTTCGTTTTGTCGAATGGTCACGGTTCAATGTTGATTTATTCATTGTTGCATTTGTCAGGTTACGACTTGCCTATGTCTTCACTAGCTTCTTTCCGTCAGCTACATTCGCAATGTGCGGGTCACCCTGAATACGGTTATGCACCAGGTATCGAAACAACAACAGGTCCTTTAGGTCAAGGTATTACCAACGGTGTTGGTATGGCAATGGCTGAAAAATTAATGGCTGACCAATTCAACAAACCAGGCCATGACATCGTTGACCACAACACTTACGTGTTCTTGGGCGATGGTTGTTTAATGGAAGGTATCTCTCATGAAGCATGTGCACTTGCTGGCACATGGGGTCTAGGTAACTTGATCGCATTCTGGGATGACAACAATATCTCTATCGATGGTCACATTGATGGTTGGTACACAGATGACACTGTTAAGCGTTTTGAAGCTTACGGATGGCATGTTGTTTCTGTTGACGGTCACGATGCTGATGCAATCAATGCTGCAATCACAGAAGCTAAGTCTATTAAAGACAAGCCTTCTATGATTTGCTGTAAAACAGTTATCGGTTTCGGTTCACCAAACAAATCTGGTACACATGACTGTCACGGTGCTGCATTAGGTGATGAAGAAGTTGCATTAACACGTAAAGAATTAAACTGGGATGCGGCTCCATTTGAAATTCCTGCTGATGTTTACGAAGGTTGGGATGCTAAAGCTTCTGGCGCTTCTAAAGAAGCGGCTTGGAATACTAAATTCGAAGCATATGCTAAAGAATACCCAGAATTAGCTTCTGAGTTCACACGCCGCATGGCAGGTGACTTACCAGCAAACTGGAAATCTGCAACAGATGCAATGATTGCTGATACTAACGAAGCGGCTGCAAGCTTAGCGTCTCGTCAAGCGTCACAAAAAACAATTGCTGCTTTAGCGCCAGTATTACCTGAATTCTTAGGCGGCTCTGCTGACTTAACAGGTTCTAACTTAACAAGCTGTGATAGCTTCAAACACGTATCGGGTAAAGAGCCAGGTAACTACATCTCTTACGGTGTACGTGAATTTGGTATGTACGCAATCATGAATGGTATGACACTACACGGTGGTTTAATTCCATTCGGTGGCACATTCCACATGTTCTCTGACTATGCTAAAAGTGCCTTCCGCATGGCTGCATTGATGAAGATTCGTACTGTTGCAGTTCTTACCCATGACTCTATCGGTCAAGGTGAAGACGGTCCAACACATCAACCAATCGAAAACACATCAGCAATGCGTTATATCCCTAATATGGATGTATGGCGTCCTGCTGATTCTGTTGAAGTTGCGGTTGCATGGACATGTTCTGTTGAACGTAAAGATGGTCCTTCAGCGTTAATCTTAAGCCGACAAGGTATTCCAGGTCGTAACCACGATTCTGCTGATTTTGATGCAATGCGCAAAGGTGCATATGTATTAGTTGAAGCTAAAGGTGCGGCTGATGTAATCTTAATCGCTACCGGTTCTGAAGTTGATTTAGCGGCTAAAGCTGCCGAAGCATTAGCAGCTGATGGAGTCAATGCTCGCGTTGTTTCTATGCCATCTACAAACGTGTTTGATCGTCAAGACCAAGCATACAAAGATAGCATCTTAACGCCAGGCGTTAAGCGTGTTTCTGTTGAAGCGGGTGTAACTGACTTCTGGCGCAAGTATGTTGGTCTAGAAGGCGGAACTGTTGGTATCGATACATTTGGTGAATCTGCACCGGGTGGCGTATTGATGGAACACTTCGGCTTCACAGTTGAAAACGTAGTTAAAGTAGTTAAAGAAACTATCTAAGTTTTTTAAACACGCTTTATAGCGAAGTAAATGATGATGACCGGTGAGTGTGAGCTCACCGGTTATTATTACTATCAAATATATACCTTTAAAAACTAGGATTTTTTTAAGATCTTATTTTTTAGAGGTATCTAAATAGTTTTAAGGAATTAAGAGAATGACAATTAAAGTAGGTATTAACGGTTTTGGTCGTATCGGCCGTATGGCATTTCGTGCTGCAGCAAAAGACTTTAAAAATATTGAAGTCGTTGCAATCAATGATTTATTAGATCCTGAATATTTAGCATACATGCTGAAATATGATTCAGTTCATGGCCGTTTCGACGGTGATGTTTCTGTCAAAGATGGTAACTTAATCGTCAACGGAAAAACAATCCGCATTACTGCAGAGCGTAATCCTGCTGATCTTAAATGGGGCGAAGTAGGTGCTGACTTAATTATTGAATGTACTGGTTTCTTCTTAACAAAAGATTCTTGCCAAGCACATTTAGATGCCGGTGCGAAAAAAGTAGTTCAATCTGCGCCTTCTAAAGACGACACACCGATGTTTGTTTATGGCGTAAATGATGAACAATATAACGGTGAAGCAATCGTTTCAGCCGCATCATGTACAACAAATGCACTCGCACCTGTTGCTAAAGTTCTTAACGATAGCTTCGGCATCGTAAAAGGCTTAATGACAACGGTTCATGCTGCAACAGCAACACAAAAAACAGTGGATGGCCCATCATTAAAAGACTGGCGCGGTGGTCGTGGTATTTTAGAAAATATCATCCCATCTTCAACTGGTGCTGCAAAGGCTGTAGGTAAAGTATTGCCAGAATTAAATGGTAAATTAACCGGTATGGCGTTTCGTGTACCCACATCAGATGTATCGGTTGTTGATTTAACGGTTCAGTTAGATAAAAGCACTACATACGAGAACATTTGTGCCGTAATGAAAACCGCTTCTGAAGGCTCAATGAAAGGCGTGCTTGGCTACACAGATGAAAGCGTTGTATCTACGGATTTCCGTGGTCACCCCGCACCATCAAATTTTGATGCCGGCGCAGGTATCGCATTAGATGGCACATTCGTTAAAGTAGTCGCTTGGTATGACAATGAATATGGTTATACATGCAACATGATGCGTTTAGTTGAGCTTGTTGGTAAATAAGCTGTAACTCAAATGTAAATAATAATGAAAAGGCTTCTTCATAGTTTGAGGAAGCCTTTTTTGTTTTATAACTACATTGCTGTGGCAATGAAATAAACAAGAAATAGTAAAGAGGAAACACCCATGTCCGTAATCAAGATGTCTGACTTAGATTTAGCTGGAAAACGTGTATTAATTCGCCAAGATTTAAATGTGCCACTTAAAAATGGTGCGGTAGCTGATGACACACGTATTCGTGCTTCATTGCCCACTATTAAATTAGCACTAGAAGCTGGTGCTAAAGTGATGCTGATGTCACATCTTGGTCGCCCGACTGAAGGTGAATATGCTGAAGAATTTTCTTTATCCCCTGTTGCCAATCACTTAGCTGGTTTGTTAGGTCAACAAGTTCGTTTAGAAAAAGACTGGTTAGACGGTGTTGATGTGGCAGCTGGTGAAGTTGTTCTTTGTGAAAATGTACGCTTCAATACTGGTGAGAAGAAAGACGATGATGCCCTTTCTCAAAAAATGGCGGCATTATGCGATATCTATGTAATGGATGCCTTTGGTACCGCGCATCGCGCTCAAGCTTCAACTCATGGTGTGGCTAAACACGCACCGGTTGCGTGTGCTGGTCCATTACTATCAGGTGAATTAGAAGCACTTGGTAAAGCCCTAGACAACCCAGCTCGTCCAATGGTGGCTATTGTGGGTGGCTCAAAAGTTTCAACTAAATTGACTGTTTTAGAATCATTATCAAAAATTGTTGATCAACTTATTGTGGGCGGTGGTATTGCAAATACCTTCATCGCAGCAGCGGGACATAATGTAGGTAAATCACTTTATGAAGCTGATTTAGTTGATACCTGTAAAAAATTAACTGCAAATGCTCAAGCGGGCGGCGGTGATATTCCTGTTCCAACTGATGTGGTGTGTGCTAAAGAATTTGCTGAAACAGCAGCGGCAACGTTAATGCCTACTGGTGATGTGCAAGACGATGATTTGATCTTTGATATTGGCCCAGACTCTGCGGCTGAACTTGCAGAAATAATTAAAAATGCCGGCACCATTGTTTGGAACGGCCCTGTTGGCGTATTTGAATTCGACCAATTTGGTGAAGGTACCAAAGCCATTGCACTGGCTATTGCAGAATCAAGTGCATTCTCTATTGCCGGTGGTGGTGACACGCTAGCAGCCGTATCAAAATACGGCATCAGCGATGATGTATCTTATATCTCAACGGGGGGTGGCGCGTTCTTAGAATTCTTAGAAGGCAAAGTACTGCCCGCCGTAGCCATGCTTGAATCTCGTGCTTAATTTCACCACGTCGTCATCCCGGTAGGCTTTTAGCCGGGATCTATACCTAAAACAAACTGGATTCCCGATAAAAGATCTCGGGAATGACGTTACTTTTTTAAGGAAACTATCCGTTGGCAGCAGTAAGAAGAAGAACCAAAATCGTTGCGACCCTTGGTCCAGCAACTAATACGCCTGAGCTTATCGATGCAATTATCGAAGCAGGTGTTGATGTTGTGCGCCTAAACTTTTCTCATGGCGATCCCAAAGAACATCTTGCGCTGGCAGAAACTGTGCGAAATCGTGCTCGTGCTTATGGCCGCCAAGTCGGCGTACTTGCGGATATGCAAGGCCCTAAAATTCGTATTGCCAGATTTAAATCTGGCAAAGTCTTCCTTGAAGAAGGCGCATCTTTTGTTCTCGATGCTGATCTCGATACTGATGCTGGAGACCTTGAACAAGTAGGTATTGATTACAAACAACTGCCACAGGATGTGAAGCGTGGCGACACCTTGTTGTTAGATGACGGGCGTATTGTTTTATGGGTTGACCAAGTTGAAGATCAACGCATTATGTGCCGCGTAGAAATCGGTGGTGAGCTCTCTAATAATAAAGGCATCAATCGACAAGGTGGCGGCTTATCTGCAGAGGCATTGACTGATAAAGATAAAGCAGACATTATCACCGCAGCAGAAATGAAGGCTGATTATATCGCCATCTCATTCCCCCGCAGCGCAGAAGATATTAATTATGCTCGCCAATTATTACGCGATGCCGGTGGTCAGGGTGGCATTATTGCCAAAATTGAGCGTGCTGAAGCCTTAGATGTACTCGATGAAATCATTGAAGCATCAGATGCTGTGATGGTTGCTCGTGGTGATTTGGGTGTTGAAGTAGGTGATGCAGCATTACCACCAATACAGAAAAAAATTATTCAACGGGCGAGACGCTTGAATCGCGTAGTTATCACCGCGACACAGATGATGGAATCGATGATCACAAATGCCATTCCAACACGTGCCGAAGTATTTGATGTGGCAAATGCCGTATTAGATGGAACCGATGCTGTGATGCTCTCAGGTGAAACTGCCGTTGGTAAGCATCCTGTTAAAGTCATCGAGGCCGTTGACCGCATTTGCCTCGAATCTGAACAACAACGTGAAATTCGCGTATCACGCCATCGCATGGATTCACAGTTTGAACGCATGGATGAAGCCATTGCAATGGCCGCTATGTACATGGCAAATCACCTCGACGTGAAAGCTATCGCCGCATTAACCGAAACAGGTTCTACACCGTTATGGATGTCTCGGATCAGTTCGGGCATTCCTATCTTTGCACTCACGCCCCATGTCGCAACACGCAGAAGAGTCACCTTGTTCCGAGGCGTTTACCCCGTTAGTTTTACCGTAGATCATAATGACTACACTGCACTCAACAGAGAAGCAATCGATGAATTGCAACGCCGTGGCGTAGTGCGTGATGGCGACTTAGTTATCATCACCAAAGGTGAGCTGGAAGAAAAAGGTGGAACCAATGCACTGAAATTAGTGCGCGTTGGTGATATGGTAGAACCTAAGATCTAATAAAAGCAGCGACGTTGAAAGCAAAATCATAGCTGCTTCATAACAGGAGGCTATTATGGCTTTAATATCATTACGACAATTACTTGATTATGCCGCCGAGCATAGTTTTGCTATACCCGCATTTAACGTCAGCAATATGGAGCAAGTTCAAGCCATTATGCAGGCTGCTGATGCCTGCAATAGCCCTGTTATTATGCAAGGCTCTGCCGGCGCCAGAAAATATGCAGGCGAGGCTTTTCTACGCCACTTAATTCTCGCGGCGATTGAAGAATACCCACATATTCCCGTAGTCATGCATCAAGATCATGGTGCTTCGCCTGATATTTGTGCCCGCTCCATTCAATCGGGTTTTAGCTCGGTTATGATGGATGGCTCTTTATTGGCCGACATGCAAACCCCCTCTTCATTTGAATACAATGTCGATGTCACACGTAAAGTGGTCGATATGGCGCATGCTTGTGGCGTATCAGTTGAAGGTGAAATCGGCTGCATAGGCTCACTAGAAACCGGCATGATGGGCGAGGAAGATGGTCATGGATCATTAGAAAAATTAGACCCAAGTCAATTATTAACCGACCCTGAAGAAGCGGTAGCATTTGTAGAGCAAACCCAAGTTGATGCTTTAGCCGTCGCCATTGGCACAAGCCACGGTGCTTATAAATTCAGCAAACCTCCAACGGGTGACATCTTAGCTATAAGCCATTTAAAGTTATTGCAACAACATCTGCCCAACACACATCTTGTTATGCATGGTTCAAGCTCCGTACCACAAGACTGGTTAAAAATTATTAATGATTTTGGTGGCGACATTGCCCAAACCTACGGTGTGCCGGTTGAAGAAATCGTTGAAGGCATCAAATATGGTGTTCGTAAGGTGAATATTGATACTGACCTACGCATGGCATCAACAGGCTCCATCCGCCGTTACTTGACCCAAAAAGAAAATGCCTCAGACTTTGACCCACGCAAGTTTTATAAAGTGGCACTAGAAGCCATGAGCACAATTTGCCAAGCACGTTATGAAGCCTTCGGCAGTGCAGGCCATGCTAGTAAGATCAAAGTGCTATCATTAGGTGAAATGGTTGGACGATATAATGTGGGGTGAAAAATTCTTTGTTTGAGCTTCATTGTTAGATTACAGAGAATTGTTATTCTCGTTAATAACACGTTATGTTTGTAATTAAGAGTATTGGTATATGAACAAAATCACATTCAATTGTAAAAAAACAAAAGAACTAACGAAAATTGAAGACCTTCTTAATTCTCGTGAAGATATTGATGAAGGGACTGGTTATCCTAATCAGAAAAAAATGTTTCAATGCGGTCAATTGTTACTCGATCACTTAAATAACACCAAGGAAAAAGGCGCGTTTTGTGTTGTACAAGTTTTAAATACAGAACGATCATACATCTACGGGGGGGCAGAGCAAAACTTAAGGCTATGGCAAAAAATTATAGACTGCATTGTCCTCAACCTTCCCGAAAATACATACGTAGGTCGGGTTTCGCTTGGGGTTGCTATTCATTTATGGGGGGAGAATGCTTTAGAGCAGCTTATCAAAGCTATTGAAAAATTCACTTATACTTTGGAAAACATGCAAGTTGATGGGATTGATTTAGTAAGTGGTATCAGTCCTTTTTTAGCAACACGAACGGGATATGTCATCTACCCTGATGATACTGGTTGCTTAAATGAGTTCAAGCCCATTACTCGATTTGCTGCACTTGCATCTTCAGAGATAACATCTCAGTTAATGGTGTCGCAATGCCACCGTTTTACACAAGAAATAGTAAACAGGGCTGATAATTACGTTCATACAGAGAAGTTATTAATAGAGTCTATTATCAGCCTTGATTTCGACTTGTATTTTCAAGCACAACATAATTTGATCACCAATAAAGTTATTGGTGCGGAAGCTCTTTCTCGTTGGACAGGAGAAGGATTGTCGGCTTCAAAAACGTATGATTATATTTGCATTATTGAAAATAGTCGCTATGTAACTGATTTTACCCAACAAGCATTTTATAAAATAATCGCTTTTTTCAATAAAAACCGATCATTAATCCCTTCTAATTTTCAATTGTCTTTTAACGTGTCTCCTGCAGTATTTAGATGGCCAAAATTTAACCTTGCTCAGATGGTTAAAGATGAAGTAGATAAAGATCCTGATTTAGCTTCTCATTTAACAATTGAGATTACAGAAAGTGCATACACGAATAAAATAATTAGTGATATTGCAATAAAATCTCTTTGTCAATTGGATGAACTAGGTGTGAAAGTATCTATTGATGATTTTGGTAGTGGTTATGGCGCCTTAAAGCTGCTCGCCTCAAATATACCAAAGTGTATTAAATTAGATAGAGAGCTCACGACTGAGTTTTGCTCTTCTGACATCAAAGAACAAAGTTATATAAAAAGTCTCGTTCATACTGTAAATATTAGTGGTCTTTCGGTCATTGCCGAAGGTATTGAAACATTAGGGCAGAAAGAATTCTTAATCAAGAATGGCATATTTTATGGACAAGGATATCTATATTCAAAACCCTTACCTGAAAAAGAATTTATTTCTTATTTACAAAGGACCATGTGAAATATTCTATCATAACAAGTGCTTACACGCAGAGGGGGTAAAGCTGCTTCGCTTCCACTACGCAACTTTCTTTTTCCGGTGAAGCAGGCGTTAGCAATTTACTCTATCGTTCAGTATTTAGAAGTGATCGATTAAAATAATTCTCGAGGGCTCCTTATGAAAGCGGTTATCTGCACAAAATACGGATCGCCTGATGTGCTTCAACTCCAAGAGGTTGACAAGCCTATTCCAAAAGACGATGAGGTTTTGGTAAAAATACATGCGACAACGGTGCATATTGGAGATACTAAAATACGAAGTTTCAAGCCTGGCATGGGATTTATGCTTGATTTGCTAGTTAAACCCATGATGCGAGTAATGATTGGTTTTAGAGGCCCAAGAAAAAAATACTTGGGATGGAGTTAGCTGGAGAAATTGAAGCTGTAGGTAAAAATGTGTCTTTATTTAGGCTGGGTGACAACATTTTTGCTTCTACCGAGCTTAATTTTGGAACGTATGCCCAGTACACATGCATCCCCGAGAAGGGTCTAATAGCACCTTTACCAACAAATGTGACTTATGAGGAAGCTGCTCCCATCCCCAATGGGGGTATGACTGCATTGCTAATGCTTAAAAAAGCAAATATTCAAAAAGGCCAAAAGGTGCTTATATATGGTGCTTCTGGCAGTGTCGGTACTTTTGCTGTCCAGCTTGCTAACTATTTTGAAACACATGTTGTCGGAGTGTGCAGTACGCCGAATTTAGACATGGTAACGTCACTGGGAGCAGATCAAGTAATTGATTATACTCAACAAGACTTTACCCAAAATAGTGAGACTTATGACATTATTTTTGATGCTGTAGGTAAGCTTAATGCTTCACAATGCAAAAAAGTTCTAAATAAGGGGGGCATCTATCTTAATGTTCTAACATCATCAAACGGTTTGAAATTAAAGCCTAAAGATTTACTCTTCCTCAAAGCGTTGATGGAATCGGAAAAACTAAAGGCGGTGATTGATAGAACCTATACCTTGGAACAAATTGTCGAGGCGCATAGCTATGTCGACAAAGGACATAAAAAAGGAAATGTAGTCATAATAGTGAAGCATAACGATAGCTTCCAGTAGACTACCATTTAATGACACATTCCAATAAAACACATCCTATGTTCGCCGGTTTTAAAAAACTTGAAGTAACGGATAATCAAAATAAGATTTCTTTTCCCTTATTATTGATGTATCCGACCGAAGAGCCATCAAAGCATGTCAAGCTTGGTCCGTTTTCAGTTGAAGCGAACCCTGAAGCCCCAATAAAACAAGGGGTCTTACCACTTGTTATTATTTCCCATGGTGGCGGTGGCAATTATCTTGGCTATTTAACTATCGCCCAACATTTGGCTGAACAGGGCTATATCGTCGCTTCATTAGAACACTATAAAAACAACCGTAAAAATAACGACCTTGGAAATACTAAAGAAAATCTTGAAAACCGACCTCACCATGTCAATTTAACGATAGAGGCTATTTACTCAGATCCTTTTTTTAAAGATCATTTTGATAAAGAAAATATCGCCATTATTGGGCATTCTTTAGGCGGCTATACCGCGCTTGCAGTCGCAGGAGGCAAGCCTTGGACTCGGAATAAAGAGGCGGTCTTAGTTACACCTCACCCTAGCGTAAAAGCAATCATCCTTTTGGCGCCAGCAACATCCTTTTTTTCACCTAAGGGATCACTTGATAATGTAACTATTCCTATCTATTTAGTAGTTGCAGAAAAAGATGACATTACGCCCATTAATCATTCTGAAATAGTGTCGTCGGGCATCCCTGATAAAAGTAAGCTGTTGTTTGAAGAAGTTAAAAATGCGGGACATTTTTCATTCTTGAGCCCATTTCCTAAATCGTTAACACATCGTAAGATCATTCCTTCGCAAGATCCTGATGGTTTTGACCGAGAAGCTTTTCATCGCAGTTTGAATAAAAAGATACTACAATTTCTATCTACTGTATTTTAGAAATTAAAAACTATCTTAGTATTAAGGATGGAATCATTACCGAAGAAGAAACTGCTTGAGTACCCATTTATCATATCTTCAAAGCCTCGTTAATAGTTGCCACAAAACGCCTAATACCTCACAATAGACAATAACTCTATTAACAGGGAGAGATATGATGCAACGTTTTAACTTTGTACTCCGACATTTTCTTCTCGTATTGACCGCATGTGGACTTATTACAGCCTGCGGTATTGCAAATGCCGCTTCTACCTATGCGGCGAGCGCAAATCTTATTCTCGATGTTAGATCGAATGCATCGCTCGACGGCCTTTGGTATCGCGGTTCGAATACCAGCTATGAGGCCAGTACCCAAGCTACGGCCGATGGCAGTACTGTAGTCAAAAATAAAGTTATCAATGTAAACAAAGCCCTCGATCCTGGCTTCTCTATTGGTCAGTTTCTCAATCCCGATTTCGGTCCC
The DNA here is from genome assembly GCA_048595465.1 of Methylophagaceae bacterium. Taxonomy (GTDB): domain Bacteria; phylum Pseudomonadota; class Gammaproteobacteria; order Nitrosococcales; family Methylophagaceae. The sequence goes on from JBJPGE010000017.1 coordinate 23,879, forward strand.
CGAAAACCTCTCGATGATTTATTCTTAGTTCCGGAGAAAGGCCCTAAACCCAGTTTCGATGGTGTCGAGGCTATAAATCAAGGTGCTGAAGGCAGAGGCGGCAATACAACCAGCACCTCGACAAGACCCGCACGTTTTACTGCGAATGTTGATGGCATCGCAAGAGATCCTGTCGAGCTGTCCAATTCCAAAGTACGGTGGGATTTGCTCATTTTTTTCCAAAACGTAACAGACACCAATTTATTATTAAACTGGTTAATCGCTTATTCGTTTCACAATGAAGCACATGCTGACCCACGTGGCAGTGCATTTTCCGAATCCAGCGTTAAAGTACAGTGGGGTAAATTAGACTCTAAAGGTGATAGAGTAGGGAATTCAATATTTAAAGATTCAGCAGCAGCCTGTGGGTTCAATCATCCAGAATGTTCTGCTCTTGGGTCTAATCCCAATGATAAAGTATCACCGGAGTTGGCGTTTATGTTCAACCTTGCACCTGGTGAGATAGGATACTTTAATGTCGAATTGGTTGCGGCTGGCAATGCCTCTGTCGTGCCAATACCTGCTTCTCTGCCACTCTTTGGTTCAGGCTTGGCACTCCTCAGCTGGTTTACTAGACGAAAGAAATTTAAACAAGCAGCAGGGTAATCCCTGCAAAAATCATTAAACATTATTGCTCTATAACGCTTGGCTTTTCACTAAAACTGAAAGCCCGTATCAACTAAAAGGAGTAGTGACATGAAACAGAAAAAAATCAAAAA
>JBJPGE010000018.1:0-23931 GCA_048595465.1 Methylophagaceae bacterium
ATACCAAAATTGCGTGCTACTTTCTCTTTTGTATCGCGGCCTTTTTGATGACCAATCACCATCACGCTACGACCATTTAAGCGGCCGATACCCGTGATTAACGCTTTATCATCAGCATAGGTGCGATCGCCATGTAGCTCTTCAAAATCAGTAATGATGCGGTGAATATAATCTAGCGTGTAAGGGCGCTGAGGATGCCGCGCCATTTGTGTTGTTTGCCAAGGTGTTAGCGATGAAAAAATAGAGCGCGTTAGATCTTTGCTTTTTTCTTGTAATTTCTGAATCTCTTCCGTGATATTGAGTTCACTGTCGCCACTCATATGGCGTAATTCATCAATTTTTGCTTCTAATTCCGCAATCGGCTGTTCATAATCTAGAAAGTTTAATTGCATTGTTAACCCTTGGATTCAATTATGGAAGGGATTATACACCTATACCCGTGATACATGAAGATGCAGAAATACAGTTCCAATAATATCTTAGGAAGTTTCTTAATTATTTTTAATCTTTTAGGAGTGTTTTATCCTAATATTAATTCTGTAGGTTCTGAATTATCCTTCTGGATATGTTCTGTTCCCATCCGTATAGCGAGGTTTAAATCATTTTTAGAGTCTGCATTATGTACAGCCTCTTCTATCGTAATTCGTCCTTCTCTATAAAGTGCTAATAACGCCTCATCAAATGTTATCATCCCACCTTCTGTACTATCTTTCATAGCATCTTTAATATCGCCAATATTGCCTTTCATAATAAGTTCGGAAATATAGGGGGTGTTAATCAATACTTCAACTGCCGGTACTTGCTTATTATCAACATCCACTAGCAATCTCTGAGATACAATTGATTTTAGGTTCAACGATAAATCCATTAGTATTTGTCGATGTGCCGCTTCTGGGAAGAAATTTAAAATTCTATCTATCGCTTGGTTAGCATTATTCGCATGCAAGGTTGCTAAACATAGATGGCCTGTTTCTGCATAGTTAATGGCATGCTTCATCGTGTCCATATCTCTAATCTCACCTATCATAATGACATCAGGCGCTTCCCGAAGTGCATTGATTAGCGCATTATGATAAGACAAAGTATCGATACCCACTTCACGTTGTTGAACAACAGATTGATCGTGATGATGTACAAACTCTAATGGATCTTCTATCGTTAAAATATGCGATGTTGAATTACGGTTGCGATGGCCAATCATTGCGGCAAGCGAGGTTGATTTACCCGATCCTGTTGAGCCCACGACTAGAACCAAGCCTCGTTTTTCCATAATTAATTCACCTAAGATAGGTGGCAATGCCATTTCTTCAAATTGAGGTATATGCATTTGAATATAGCGAACAACAATGGATACTTCGCCACGCTGGCGAAAAATATTGACTCGAAATCGACCAACATCAAACAGAGAAATAGCAAAGTTCATTTCCATTGTCTGCTCAAACTCATCTGTCTGTGCTTTATTCATTGTAGAGAAAGCAATCTCTTCCACCACACCTGGTGGCAATACCTTATCGCCAAGAGCCACAATCTGCCCGTCAATTTTGAGGTGCGCCCGTGCTGCTGTACAGAAAAATAAATCCGATGCACCTTTATCGGCCATGATTCTCAAATAGGGTGTTATATCCAAGCTTCTATCCTCAATTATATTAGACGACCATGTCTATTTCGCACATTCTATCCTGCCGTTCCATACTTCATTTTAACGGCATTTACTATTGGCAACTTTAATAAATCTGATATTAAATTATCTGTCGGTGAAATTTTCCAATCGTCACCCAAACGAATTAAAGTCCGCGCTTCCTTGTTGATGTATTCTAATTCAATAATCGTCAAACCATCTCGGAAAGACGTTAAAACTGTTTGAATCGGTACAACCACATCAGGTACAGCCACTTTATTGTCTAGTGTAATCATCAATGCTTTACCGCACATTTCTCGTGCACGCGTTATATCGTAGACCGTTTCAGCTGTTGCAGCCAAGCCACCCGTAAAATTATCTTTACCAATTTTGCCTTGAATAACCACTAATTTATCTGGCTGTAGCTGATCTTGGTATTGTTCATACACTTCAGCAAAAACGCGAACTTCTAACCGTGCCGTTTGATCATCAAGTGTAATAAAGGCCATTCTACCGCCATTTCGTCCTTTCATCGTACGAATGGCTACAATCAATCCAGCCGTAATGACTGACTTTTCATTTCGTTTATAGCCTTTAGATTCTGGTGCATCTAGCTCACTAATTTTTTTAGGAATAAACCGTGATAATTCATCAATATAGCGATCGATAGGATGACCACTTAAATATAATCCCAGCGTCTCTTTTTCTGCCACTAATAATTGTTCTTCTGTCCAAGGTTCCATTTCAATGAGAGGTTCATCCACTTCATCAGTATGATCAACAGAGGTCAGGCCAAACATATCATTTTGGCCGCTGTCACTATTATCACGATGTTGTTCTGCAATTTGCAAAGCCTTTGTTAAACTAGCTTCTAAGCTGGCTCGATGCCCACCTAATGAATCCATTGCACCGGCCTTAACTAAAGAATCCATCACCCGGCGATTGATTTTTTTCATATCAACACGCTGGCAGAAATCATACAAATTAGTAAATGGCTTACCTTGTTCCCGCTCAGTTACAATACCGGCTAGTGCCGCTTCACCCACGCCCTTAATAGCTCCCATGCCATAACGAATTGATTTTTCATCTGCCACCGTAAATTGAATTTTGCTGTGGTTCACATCAGGGGGGAGAACAGTCAAATTCATTGAGCGGCAATCATCAATTAGGCCAACAATTTTGTCAGTATTATCCATGTCAGCAGATAATACTGCAGCCATAAACGCGGCAGGATAATGAGCTTTTAACCACGCGGTTTGATAAGCAACTAAAGCATAAGCGGCTGAATGCGATTTATTAAAGCCATACTCAGCAAACTTTTCCATCAAATCAAATATCGGACCCGCTACTTTCTCATCAATCTGCCGATTTAAAGCCCCTTCTAAAAACAACTCACGTTGTTTAGCCATTTCTTCCGCTTTCTTTTTACCCATCGCACGACGCAACATATCGGCGCCGCCTAAGCTATAACCCGCAAGCACCTGAGCAATTTGCATTACTTGTTCTTGATAAACTATAACGCCGTAAGTCGGTTTTAAAACCGGTTCTAAATCAGGGTGTGGATAATCGACTTTTGCTCGACCATGTTTACGATTAACAAAATCATCTACCATGCCTGATTGCAATGGCCCGGGGCGGAATAAAGCCACTAACGCAACGATATCTTCAAAGGTATCAGGCTGCAGGCGTTTAATCAGATCTTTCATACCACGTGATTCAAGCTGAAATACCGCCGTGGTTTCAGCTCGTTTTAATAGGTCATACGTCGGTTTATCATCCAATGGTAGGATATCAATATTAATTTCAGCCGCTTCTTCTGGCGGCAACATGGCTTTAACATTTTTCACTGCCCAATCGATGACCGTTAGCGTTTTCAGACCTAAAAAGTCAAATTTAACTAAGCCAACATTCTCCACATCATCTTTGTCATATTGTGAAACCAAACTGGCACCATTTTGCTCACAATATATTGGCGTATATTCTGTCAATGCTTTGGGTGCGATAACCACACCACCGGCATGTTTACCTACATTTCGGGTCAATCCTTCTAACTGCAAAGCCAGATCTATCAGCGTTTTAACATCCTCTTCTTTGTCATACCGCTCTTGTAATAATGGCTCATCTTCTAACGCTTTTGTTAAAGTCATTTTTATTTCAAATGGCACTAATTTAGCTAAACCATCAACTAAACCATAGGGATAGCCCAGCACTCGACCTACATCTCGCAATACTGCTTTTGCAGCCATTGTGCCGTACGTAATGATCTGAGATACATGATCGCGACCATAATGTTGTGATACATATTCAATAACGCGATCGCGTCCTTCCATACAAAAATCGATATCAAAATCAGGCAACGATACCCGCTCAGGATTTAAAAACCGCTCAAATAACAAATCATATTGCAGGGGATCAATATCAGTGATTTTTAAAGCATACGCCACCAATGAACCCGCACCAGAGCCACGGCCAGGCCCAACAGGCACTTCGTTATTCTTCGACCATTTAATAAAGTCGGCAACAATCAGAAAGTAGCCCGGAAATCCCATTTCATTGATAACGTCTAGCTCAATTTGTAAGCGTTCTTCGTATTCTTTCCTCTTCTGCTCAAGCACTTCTGGCTCAGGAAATAAAACAGGTAAGCGTTCTTCTAAACCTTCATATGATTCTTGAGTGAAAAACTCAGCAATCGTCATCCCTTCTGGCACCGGAAAGTCAGGCAAATAATGTTCACCTAATGTTAATTCAGCATTGCAGCGTTTAGCTATTTCAAGGGTATTTTCAATCGCTTCAGGAATATCACTAAATAATTCCACCATTTCTTGTGGTGTACGTAAGTATTGTTGCTCTGAATAATTCCTTGGTCGACGAGGATCATCAAGCAAACGCCCATCACTAATACACACTTTGGCTTCATGCGCTTCAAAATGATCTGGCTCAATAAATCGCACATCATTGGTGGCAACAACAGGTAAATTATGGCTTACCGCTAAATCTAATGCTGCTTGAATATAACGTTCTTCATCCTCTCGCCCCGTACGGATTAGCTCTAGATAAAATCGATCTGGGAATAATTTTGTCCAGTGCTCAACTATAGTTTCAGTTTCTTGTTGCTGATTATTAAGCAGTGACTTTCCCAACAATCCCTCTCGGCCACCAGCCAAACAAATCAAGCCGTCCGTTTGACCTTCTAACCACTCTAATTCAAGCATGGGAACACCGAGATGCTGCCCTTCAATATAAGCTTGTGACAAAAGCCGAGATAAATTCAAATAGCCCTGTTGGTTTTGACATAACAATACAAAACGACTATTTTTTTTGTTATCCTCAGGATCACGCAAACGTAAATCGGCAGCTATTATAGGTTTTACGCCCGCTTTTTGTGCCGCGGTATAAATCTTTACTGCAGCAAAGAGATTATGCTGATCCGTAACTGCAACGGCAGGCATGCCCGCATCAGTAATAGCCTTGAATAAAGGTTTTATCCGTACTAAACCATCTACTAAGGAATAGTCGGTATGCAGGTGAAGATGAACAAACTGTGCTGTCATTATTTAGATGGAAATATCACAGGTGCAGGTTTAACGCCACGCCCTAATGTTGCATCAACAATTGATTCTGCTTCCCTAAAGCCCATTGCTTTTGCATCCAACTCCGTCATTGCTGGTTCAAACGATTCTGCATTGATAGACTCTGCTACTGGATCGCCACTTTGTTTTAAGTGAATTGTTTGTGTTGGGTAAGCAAACTCAACTTCAAGTTGTTTTGCTAACCGTAAAATATCAACTAAAAAACGATGGCGCTCACGTAATTCAGTATTCCAATCGGGGGTTTCCCAGAAGACGTATACCAAAATATCTAATGATGCTGCGCTAAATTGATTGAAATAGATTTGGTAATAATCCTTACGCATATAAGGATGCATTTGAACAAGCGTTCTAATGCCTTCACAAAACGCATCAATCTTCTCAGGCGATGTATCGTAAGTTAAGCCCAGCATAGTTCTCATCCTACGATAACGTCGAGCCCCCATATTATCGATGGTATGATTGGTTAAAACCGAGTTAGGTAAAGTAATAACAGAGTTATAAAATGTTCTGATTTGCGTTGTTCTAAAGCCAACGCGTTCAACACTGCCTTCAACATCACCGACAACCACCCAGTCACCAATATGAAATGGCCGATCTAATAAAACCGTAATGGAGCCAAAAAAGTTACCTAATAAATCTTTGGCTGCTAATGCGAAGGCTAAACCACCTAATCCTAGACCAGCCAATAAGCTGGTCACATCAACATTCAGGTTATCAGCAACAAAAATAATACCAATGATGACAACAAATACTTTTAAACTTTTGCTGATCATTGGCACTAACAAATCATCAAAACGATTCGCTGTTCCGTGTGCTTTTTTCATTAACAAGGCCTGCAAAACATCAACTAGACGGAATGCACTCCAAATGCCTGACAAGCTCACTAACAACTTCACTGCTAGCGATAAGATAATGAGTGCTGCATCAGGTAATCCTAAAAGACTTAAGCCTGACCACCAAATTAACGCCATCGCCATTAATCCTAGTGGTCTCAACACATCATTAGCTAAGGTGTTGAATCCATAGTTTTTCTTTTTCCATCGAATCACGTTTTTAGACAAAAACCACGCGACAATCTTATCTGCCAGCGAGCCGACAATGATAATTAAAAAGATGCCTAACCACTGCCAATATTCTAATAAAAACCCACCTTTCAATGATTCTGGAACCATAGACCGTAGCTTAATATAGAAGGGTAATTTTTCTTGTGGATCGACAGCCCCTTGTTTTGCGGGCACATCCAATAGGCCTTCTAATACATCAGGTAATGTAGCCAAGGTCGTACTGCTAAATAACCAACTTCCATCTGTTTGTTTGGCAATTTCTACTGTTCCCTGAGAATATCGGCCAAATACATAATTGCTCTCTTCAGCAGAAATATCAATTGAATCTAAGTCCACTTTTTTGCTACGTTCAATTACCGAAGAGAGTATCGTGGCCAGCTCTTTGCCCCTAGCATCGTGAATTAACTCACTAAACTCCGATAAATCGAGCGTTGATATAGCTTGTACTAGCTGTTGTTTATTACCCTCAGATACCGCTTCCATCGCCGATATAAATGTTTGCATCGTCGCTCGTGGACTACTCAATGCAAGTGGTATTTTTTGTACAGCAACTACTTCATCAACTACCGTTTCAGGTGCCAAAAGAAAATCTTCAGCATATGTTGTTGGAAAATAAGCTAAACCTATAACGACTAACAGTAGTATTTTTATAATTATTTTCATGCGAAGTCTAACTCCAATTCTGAATCAGGAAGATATCTTGCGAGCATCTGAGCGGCTTGCTTCCATTCTTCATTAGCAAACAGTTCATCTCGGTGCTTACCATGTCGGCCATGGAGTCGGAGCAATCGCATATGGCGAACAGGATCATCTTCAATTTTTAGCCCATCAATAACGTGCACCACACTTTCAGGTTTATTGCAGACTAGAACCATGTCGCAACCTGCCGATAGCGCTGCTTCAGCGCGCGCTAAACTATCACCAATGACAGCGGCTCCTTCCATGCTCAAATCATCACTTAAAATAGCCCCCTGAAACCCAAAGCGATCACGCAAGATTTCTTTGATCCAAAAAGGTGAAAAACCGGCGGGTAAACTATCGCATTGTTCATAAACGATATGAGCAGGCATAATTCCGACAAGTTCAGATTGACATAAACGCTTAAATGGCAACATATCCGCTTGTAGCATATCTTCAAAATGGCGTGAATCTACAGGTAAACCTAAGTGAGAATCTACTTCTACCGCTCCGTGGCCCGGAAAGTGTTTGCCTACAGCTGGCATCCAAGCACGCTTCATCCCTTGGATATAAGCGTGAGCCAATGATGCTACTGCCTCCGGCTCACGGTGAAACGCTCGGTCTCCTATAATCTCACTTACCCCATAATCCAAATCTAAGACCGGAGCAAAGCTAAAATCAACACCAATCGTACGTAATTCTGACGCCATCAACCAACCGGCAACTTCTGTATTCTTTAAAGTTTGTTTGGGATGCTGTTTGTAATGCTTTCCAATTTCACCTATCGGTGGCAATCGGGTAAAGCCCGTGCGAAAACGCTGCACACGACCACCTTCATGATCGACTGAGATAAGCAAGTGTGGATCTCGTAGTGCACGAATGCTGGCCGTGAGCGCAGCTACTTGTTCAGGCGATTCATAGTTACGGCTAAATAATATAACGCCACCCACTAATGGGTGACGCAAAATATCGCATTCTTCCTCAGTCATTTCCAAACCAACTAAGTCGACCATTAATGGGCCTAATGTCATATGGGTATCTCTATTCGTGGATCATGACTTTGGTGCCAGGTTCAACCCGTTCAAACAAAGTCAGTAAATCCTTATTATGCATACGAATACAACCATGGGATAAGGCTTTGCCCATCGGCAAACTATCTGGGCAACCATGAATGTATATATAACGTTGCATTGTATCAACATTTTCCAATCGGTTTTTGCCCAATTCAAGACCGCTTAACCATAAAATACGCGTTAATATCCAATCCCGCTCAGGAAATTGCAAGCCAAGCTCAGCCGTATATATCTCACCCGTAGGTCGACGGCCAACAAAAACAGTATTTTCTGGTTGATTAGCACCGATACAGGCTCGGATTTGGTGAAGACCTCGAGGAGTGCAACCACTACCTTTTTGCTCTCCAGCGCCATTATGCGCTGTCGATATTACAGCATTAAATAGCTCATTATCATGTTCAATCAAGCTACAAATCTGGTTCTTTATAGAAATATCTATCCTCATCATGAGAAAAGTATATACCTGTAATCATTGATGTACAGACTTTTAGCTATATCTCCAAACCACAGTAAAAAGGTAATTTGGATATGTATCTTATTTTTAGTCTCGGATCAGTCTAAAAGGTAAATACAGTAGTACCAATACAAATAATGCAATTGCAGCAAACCATGGGGCCCAGTTATAATCTACGACTTGATCTCGAGTTTTAACTCTATTCTTTAGCGCATCGATGACAGTGCGTGACTTACTGGGTGAAATAACATAATCAAATTTCAACATGGTCGCTAAATTTTCTAAATGTGATTGCTTCTGTGATGATAAATGCTCATTTTTGGGCTTTGCATTGCGTACTTCTTGAGACTCACTTCGTAGCGAAGCATAAACATCTTCATGTAATACTTCATTTTGCTTCCAAAAACCATCAGCAGTACCATCAAACTTATGTTTAGGTATCGGTAATAAAGTATCACCGCCTACACCAACGAACACGCCTGAAACATTTTCTAGTTTCTTTTTGTATGTTGGAAACAGGGTTGCATGTAAAGGTGGTGCTTCATGACCATCAGTAATGAAAACCAAATCAGGACTTGGATCCATCAACTTAGCTTGGTCAATCGCACCAAATGCTGCTTTTGATACTTCACTTGATAATGCCCAAGCAATGGAACCATCAATCTTAGACAGCATTTGAGAAAGATCGTTGTAGCTTGAACATATTTCTACTGGGTTAATTAGTACTAAGCTACGAGACTCACTAAATGCAGCAATGCCAACATGTGAACCACACGGTAATCCTTGTAATGTTTGCTTGGCATATTCTTTAGCCCATTCTAAACGGGTAACTGTTTCACCATTTATCTCAACATCAGCCACATCCATACTTTGAGTGATATCGATAACAAATAATAGATCCATCACCTGCACAGTACGTTCGGTACGAGGAAACCATAATGCCGATATAATTAAAATAATCACTAATAACATAAGAAATGCTGAGGCTGCTATGCGAGATTGATATGAAAGTCTCATGGTAGGTCTACTCTAAAACCAACCGCTTTCACTACAACACTTTCTGAACCTTTTCTTTTGGTATAAATCTTATTTTCAGCAGACTCTTCTGGCGCCATTAATAATGCAAGCTCTAAGTTAAAACGCGCATCCCATAATGATGAGTCTATTAACAGTGCAGAGCGATAATCTTGTTTTGCAAGACCCACTAAAGCAATTCGACCTGTATTACTAGCTTCTAATGCTTTGGCATCACGCAAGTGAATATTTCCTCTATTAAAATATGTAGCCGCTTCTAACTGTCTGTCATCTGCAGCCAAAACAGCGGTCAGTCGCTCTAAAGCAGCTTCTGAGTTATCTTGCTCCATTTCACTAAATGCTTGAGCGAACTGTGCATTTAAATTTTCAGGAACGTGCTCAAACTCACTAGGATTACTAATGAATGAATTTAGTTTTTTGGTCTGTACCAATGATAATCCTGCCCGACCTACAGCCAGTAAACTCACAATTACAACTGCGACTAACAACCAATGTGCTATATGTAATGACTTATTCATGTGCTTTCCTCACTCCCCATGCAGTATAAAATTGCGCTATCACCAATATCAACATGGTTAGCATTGCAAGCCAAAAGAATGGCTCTGTTTTTATTTCACGTGGAATAATTTCTTCCACAATTAAGGTTTGACTTTCTTTCTTATCAATCGTATCAATCGCTTCTGAGAAGCTTTTTACGGATTCAATTTCAAAGACTTTGTAAGGAATACCCAGTTCTTTGAAGAACTTATGTAAGCGTTTCTCAGGTGTGTTTTTCCATGAATCATCATCACTCTCCTCCTCAATACTCAGCCCTGTTGTAGACCGCATATAAATCCAATAAAGCGTTAAGGTTTCGCGTTTATATAACTCAGTAATTGTTCTTTTATCTTCATCTGTAAACTCTTGCCCACCATCAGAAACTAATAATACGGTTCTAGAGCCATTATAGGTTTCTTTGCCATACATTTCGGCGGCTTTAATCATTGCCTTGGCAATATTAGTTTCTGACAAACCTTTGCCTAAAGTGCTGGCATTGATTGTTGCCCGAATGGACTCTTTGTTATAACTCAAAGGCAATAAATCCAGTGCCTTATCACTAAATAATACAAAACCAAACCGGTCATCTGGACGCTTATCAACAAACTCTAGTAAGTATCTTGTAGCTATGCGGCGTTTACTATCACCTTTACCCACCGTTCTATTTACGGCAAGTGCTTTACCTCGTGTTGAAAAAGGGTCATCCATGCTTCGACTACGATCCACTAAAATAACAACCTCTGCTCCACTGCCTACACGCTCTATTGTTTGCTCGGGGATATAAGGGCCGGCAAGTGTCAAAATCAAACTGGCTACAACAATGGAAGCAAGTGTTTTAAGGGTGAGGCCAATAACGTTAGATAGCGGATCAACTGGCACAAAATGACTCCATGCCACGGTTTTATCCTGATTATGCGTAAACCATGGTAACAACACCAAAGGCAGCAGCAACAGCACCATGGGTGATGCCCACTGTAAACCTAACAATGTCATGCTAGCATCTCCTTAGACCTACAGGCCTTGGCTAGTTTTCTCACATCATCGATATCAGGCCCCTGCTGTGCATCACGTGCAAAGAAGTGTTCTCTTGATTGCTCATAAAACAATTCAATATCTTGTTGTAATGGCATCAACCAAGGACATTGTTTTAGTAATATATCTAATTCGCCATACACTACAACCGTGCCTGATGTATGGTTAAAAGCAGAATGCAAAATACGAGCAGCTTGATCTGGCGTAACGGTATGCCATGTTAACCGAGATAAATCATGTACAGCTTGTGCAAAAGGTTGACGATTCTTAGTTTTCCAGCCGAAGTGCCATAGTGCTAATACAATTCCAGACAAGATAGCGATAATAGAAAATAATTTTAATTGCTTTTCAATTTCTACTGTTGGTATCAACATTGGTGTCATATCTGGTTTAGCAACAATATTAGCGCCACCATCTGTAACAGCGAGTGATGGACCAATGGTGAGTGGTATTGACGGAATAACAATCCACTTTTCATCTTGTTGCTTCACATCAAATTTTGGTGTTTCAATTGACGTGTTTTTTGTTGGCACATTAACAACTTGATAGTGGAAAACTAAAGAATCCGCTCCAGTATCAATTTCTTTTAAATATAACCATGTACCATAACGTTTACCTTTTTGAGGTAAGCTTGATTCATCAATACCTACATCCAGTATTGTTAAGTCAATTTTCACATTAACTTCATCACCCAATAATAATCCCCATGCTCGATCCACTGATGCATTGAGTGTTTCTTCAGCAATAGTGACACTGGCAAAAGTACTGCTCAGAATCAGCATTAATAGTGTTATATAACGATTTCTCATTATTATTTCCTGCCTAAAAAGTAGTCGGTTAATTGTTCACCTGTTACATCACCATCTGTAAAGATAGGCCTAACGCGATGTCGCATAAAGCAATTTGTTAACTGTTCAAAATGGTCATCCATTGTTTGTTTCCATTGTTTTTTGATACTAGGTCGCATCCAGATACTACGGCGTTCACCTGTTTCTGAATCACACATCTCTGTCCAGCCCGCATGTGAAGGCAAATGATTAACATCATCATGCTTCCAAACAACAGGAACAACGGTATAACGTGATAATTGTCTTAATGCTTTATCAACCACATCAATATCACAACAGAAATCAGATGCTAAGAAAACAATGGCATGTTTGCTCGTTATCATATTTGCAGCATGAATCAATCCATCAACCCCTGCATCAGGTGCAGGTTCAGCATCACGAATCATATCTGCTGCAATCATAGGCATGCTACGTTGTCTAGTTGGCATCATATATACATCATGGCGCAAACCTGAATCAAACCCAGCCAAACCAAAACGGTCACCCATACCCACTGCTGAATGAGCAACTAATTGCGTTAAATTTGCGAGTTGATCATGATTAACATTCGATATCGCCATTGAACGCGATAAATCAGCCATCATCCATAAAGTAATTGGGGATCGCTGTTGATAACGTTTAACCAGATAATTATCTTTACCCGTCGCCATATTGTCACGAATGGTCGCACGCAGATCTAATCGTCTTGGATCAGGATAATCAAACAGATCAGAAAAACCTGCAAAACTATCGCCTGTTCCTAACGACTTACCATGATGCACACCAGGTAAGCTACCGTATACCTTATGAGGATAACGATAACTAAACTCGTCTTGTCTATTTTTATTTTCGCTCATTATTAAGCCCTAAAATAATCTATATAAAATTGGGAATACAAAATATTTTTAAGGTGCAGAGATGTGATCTCTAAGAGCAGCAATGAACAATGGCATAATTTGTTCACGACGACCTTCATAAATAGGTGATAAGAAAACGCGATGCGTTAATGTTGCAAATAATACAGTGTGAACATCATCCGGTAGTACATGGTCACGACCTTCTAACCATGCTGATACTTTAGCTGCTCGAACCATTGCAGACATACCACGAACACTGGCACCCGCAACAACAAGATCTTCCATAAACACATCAGGAATATCAATACCAAAGTCTTGAGGTTTCCATGTCGCATCCCAAATTCTGATGATGTAGTCTTCAATTTCTTGAGAAACAAATACGGCATGCTGAACGTCTTTATCAAGCGCATTCAATTCAGTGTAATCAAGTAATGGTTCTGTTAAACCACTTAATAATTCATCAACGTCATGGAATTTAGAATCAAAGATTAATGCTTTACGATCATCTAATGCTTCAGGGTTAGCAATACCTATTTCAAATAAGAAACGATCTCGCGCAGCAGCACTCAATTCAAATGTTTCTTCTTTTTCCACACCATTACGATCAGCAAATACAACCATATGAGGGAATTTATATTCTTTACCAAAGGCTTCAGCACTACGCTCAGCCATTGCACGGAGCAATAATGATTGAACTTGTGGTCGAGCACGGTTAATTTCATTGAAGAAAAATACAGCAGTATCATCACCATGGGCAATGAGGGGACCAGGATCAATAACAGGTTTACCATCACCATCAACCCAAGCACTATATAGTAAATCACTTGGCATTAAATCGACACTACCTTCGATACGACCAAATGCGCCACCTAATGCTTTTGAGAAAGCGCGGAGTAATGTTGTTTTACCTACACCTACACCACCTTCTAGCAATACATGTCCTCGTGCATGCAAAGCAATCAAAATTAATCGAATTGCTTTTTGTTGCCCAATGACAACTGTGTTAACAACCTTCTCTAAAGCTAACGCCTTATCGCGAGCTGATTGCAATAGTTCTGTATCTGCCATGTCTTCCTCTCTTTAAAATTATCGTCATGATTTACTTAATTAATTTCGCATAAATGTTTCAGCCATTTACACACTTTTGTTATCTTCTTTACTTAATTTGTTGCTTTTAGAATACTTTCCAAGACATTCTTTTTCTCATTTGTAAGTGGTTTTAACGGCCGTCTTGCCTCGCCCACATTAAGTCCTTTCATCTCTAAGCCTGCTTTGACTGTTGATGCCAAACCTCCCGTTACGATGAATTCTAAAAGTGGCAATTGCCGTTCGAAAAGTTCTTTTGCTTTGTCTATTTCACCATTTCTAACCGTTTCTAAAAGCTGTTTTGGTAAATCACCAATTAAACATGGCGCCGCAGTACACCAGCCTGTTGCTCCAGCGTTAAGCGCATCAAGTGCAATATAGTTACACCCATTAAAGAAAGGTACTGCACCATTTGATAATCGTTGAAGCTTACGCATTCTCTGAATATCACCCGTACTCTCTTTAATCATGGTCGCATTTTCAATTTCATTGACCATTGAAATCATAAATTCAGGTGACATATCAACCCCGCAAGTAGCTGGATTGTTATAAATCATGATTGGAATAGAAATCGCTGCAGAAATCGCAGAATAGTGATCGAATATTTCATCTTCTGACAAAGGGTAATATGAAAACGGTGAGACCATAATGGCATCCGCACCATATTCTTCAGCTAGATTAGCATGTAACACTGCATCAGCCGTTGTTAAATCAGCAATCCCAATAATAACCGGAACACGTTTATCAACATAGTCAATTGTATTCTTTGCCACAACCTCCCATTCATCATCATCTAAATAGGCACATTCACCAGCACTGCCTAATGCCGCAATAGCATCCGCCCCTGAATTAATAAGTTGATCGATAAGCTGATAAAGCACCTTAAGATTTATCAGATCATCATCGTCAGAAAAAGGGGTGACGGTATAAGCAATAATGCCAGACAATGTGTTTTCTATCATGCTTCCTCCCCCCTTAATATATAAAATAGTCAAACGCCAAAATACGGTGTAACCGAATACTGACAGAGATTTAATTGAAAGTATAAGTTTTTATAACTATCATATTGATAACTTTTATGAATCATTTATTCTAACGGAGGCTAACAATGGAACTTCGACATCTAAGATATTTCAAAATCGTTGCTGAACTGCAGCATTTCCATAACGCGGCAGATAAACTGCATATCACACAGCCCGCCTTATCGAACCAAATAAAGCAACTCGAACAAGAGCTTAATTCCAAGTTATTTGAACGTGTTGGACGTGGTGTCAAGCTATCAGAAAGTGGTGAACTCGTTTTATCTTCTACGATAAAAATACTTAATGAAGTAGAGCTACTGAAAGAATCAGTATCAGATTTAGTGTCGGGACAAACCGGTACACTTAAAATTGGTGTTCTACAGTCCATAAATTCTTTATATCTGCGTAGTTTAGTAGCTGAATTTGATCGCAATAACCCCAATATTTCATTGCAAATTGAAGAATTGACCAACCACAAAATTGAGCAAAAAGTATCTCGTGGTGATATTGATATTGGTATTGGGTTCATATTAAATAAAGATTATCCGGATATTGAGTTTGAAAAATTGTTTGATGAAAAATGGAAACTTATCATTTCGCCAAGCCATGCCAATCTTGCAAAAAACATCATGGCCGGCGAGACTCATCACCTAAAGGCAATTCTACTTTCAGAGTATTTTGAAACCAGAAAGATAGTCGATAAATATTTTTCAGATAACAACATCAAATATAAAAATGTAACCGAAGTAAACACAATATCTTCCATTCTTGATTTGGTAGAAGGTGGCGCATCATTTAGTATTCTCCCTGAAGCATTTTCTGCATTAAAAGCGCAATATAGATTAGAAATAGTTGATCTCAACCCCCAACTACCTCCCCGAACAATAGGGCTACTGGTTGCTAAAAACAGAAGCCGAAAAAGAACGGTAGAAAAGTTTTGTGATTTAGTCAGAGCACAACTCTCTTCAAAATAATGTCGAGTAATACATCATATTATGTTGCTTTATTCGTATGCCTTCCTTACCCCCCATGCGGTATAAAACCGAGCAAAGGTCAACAGTAATAGTGTAATCAATGCCACTAGATAAAAAGGCTTAGTCATATCTTGTCGAGGAAGTGTTTCTTCAACAATCAACGTTTGATATTGCTGTTTATCAATAGCATCCATTGCCTCAGAAAACGTTTTTACTGACTCAATTTCAAAAGCACGGTATGGGACACCAATTGACTTAAAAAACTTGTGTAACTTCCTTTCTGGTGTCTTGGTCCAACGCCGATTATCGCCTTCAGCCTCATCCAGTGTCATTCCTGTTACCGATCGCATATATAACCAATACAGCGAGACATTTTCACGTTGATATATCTCTGTTATTTTCAGTTTTGCTTCATCACTCATCAGGCGGCCACCATCAGAGACCAGCAGTACAATCCGAGATCCTCGATACGTTTGGTCTTTATACATCTCTGCGGCACGGATTAATGCGCGAGAAATATTAGTCTCCGATAAGCCTTTGCCTAGCGCGTTCGCGTTAATTGTTGCCCGAATGGCTTCTTTATTATAAGTCAACGGTAATATATCAACCGCCTTGTCACTAAATAACACAAAACCAAAGCGATCGTCTGGACGTTTATCAACAAATTCAAGTAAATACTTTTTAGCAACACGACGTTTACTATCAGATTTACCCACACTTGCCATCAATAACTGCCCTTTAATAGCAAAAGCATCATCCATGCTACGGCTTCTATCTACAAGCACAACAACTTCCGAACCTTCTCCTACCCTTTCGATTTTTTGCTCCGGAAGATAAGGTTTGGCAAGTGCCAATATTAAGCAGGCCATAACCAGAGAAGCTAACAATTTTAAAATAGTCCCGATAACATTGGACAGTGGATCAACAGGGACAAAGTTACTCCACACCACCGTCTTTTGCTGGCTTCTTGTAAACCAAGGCAAGACGATGAGCGGAAGGAGAAATAACATCAACGGTGATGCCCACTGTAAATTCATCCCCATCATTCTATTTTTCTGCTAGCCACGTTTAGATGTAAATTATGCGGCTAGATAATATTGTACAAACGTATAAGAAATCCAAACAAAACCGGTTGTCGTAATTAAAAAGCTAATCCCTGACAAGACTTTCCAAATCATTTTGTCCCAGAAGTCTTCATCAAGAGCTGCCACCACAAAAATACTCGGGTTAGTAAACCCACCAATTGCCACACACCAACAAGCAATAATAGGCAATTCAATACCCGCACCCATCGCCGCACCAAAAAAACCAAAGTTGAACACTGACATTAATGCATAATCAACATGGGCACGAATCATGGTTGCAAAATCAAATGTGCCATCTATGCCCGGAATCGGATACCACTTAGCAAAGGTCATCAACCAAGCCGAAAAAATCAGCGCCATTGCTGTTGCTACACCACCTATCAATAATATTTCCATTTGTTGCTCCTCAAATAAATTACAAGCTCATCATACGTCGCTCGTTGGTAATAATAACCTTAAATATGCCTAACAATCTCGGGCAAATTTCCCTATGATGTAATTTTGTCTTTTCCCTACTGCCTTTAAACCCTAAACTAACCCAAAAAATACAATTCACATAAATACCTATGAACTTAAAAGTACAACTTTTATACCGAATATTATTAATTGCTATTATGTGCTTAACAGCCAGTGCTTTTTATGTGCTTTATCAAACCAATCAGCATGCGATATCTGAAGCAAACTTCACCGCTAATAGCATTGAGAAACAAATGAATGCACAGCTATTACAAATATTTAGCCGATACGAGACTTCTAATTCATTTCCCAATACCGATCTATGGCCTAGCATCAATGGTTTATCGGGTTCCTGTATTCAGTTTTTATCGCTATCTCAAAGCCGACAACGAAGCTTGTGCAAACAAACCATAGCAACAGAGCAAACTTGGCCCGCTTGGTTTGGTTCCTTATATCAGCAGTTTTTTAACCCCAATTTTGAAGTCAAAAAAAATATCTACTTCAATGCGCTAGCTTATGGATCAATTTTAGTTACGCTCAATACACAGATCCAAACCGCTCGGGCTTGGAACAACTTACAAGCGGTTATCGGTGTATTATTTGCCAGTATCTTTGCTGTCTGCTTATTGGTTTATTTCACCATCAATAGAATGCTGCAACCTGCGCAACACATCATTACCGACTTAGAGAAAATGCGAAGTGGTCAGCTTGATACTCGCCTGCCCTCCTTTGCTATTAAAGAATGGCAACGCACCAGTGATGCCATTAATCAACTAGCAAGCAGTCAAGAAAAAATCATTGCCAATAATAAGCAGTTGGCATTAAAACTAATGAATATTCAACAAGAAGAGCATCGCTATATTGCCCGTGAATTACATGATGAGTTTGGCCAGTGTTTAGCAGGTATTAACGCGATAACCACCTCCATCCATCAAACAGCAAAAACGCAACATCCTGAACTTGCCACAGAAGTTAAGACCATTAGTCCCATCACACACCATATGATGGATGTATTGCGAAACTTGTTAACACGTTTGCGTCCTGTCGACGTTGATGATTTAGGCCTAAATGCCAGTCTAGAGAAATTAATCACTAGTTGGAATAACCGTTCAACTGGCAAAACAAAATATCAGTTAACACTTAACGGCGACACCAATACCTTCCCTGATCCATTGCCTGTCAACATTTATCGCATCGTTCAAGAATGCCTGACCAATATTGCTAAACATGCCGGTGCCAGCACCGCCAGTGTAAGGATCAGCTACCAAAAAAATCAAAATATCGAGCTAGAAATAACTGATGATGGCATCGCTAAAACAAATGACTTCGATAATGCCATTGGCGTAGGATTACTTGGCATTAGAGAACGCGTTGCAGCCTTAGGTGGCGAGCTTTCATTAATATCTAACGAAACAGGTGGCTTAACCGTTTCTATTACCATTCCCGTAGATATTCAATGAACATCATAAAAATTATGCTTGTCGATGACCACGCCATCGTACGTGAAGGCTATCTGTCCTTATTGCAAAAGCAAGATAATATGGAAGTAATTGCCGAAGCAAGTGATGGTGCCCAAGCCTATTTACACTATAAAAAGCACAATCCAGATGTCACCGTTATGGATATATCAATGCAAGGTCAAGGCGGTTTAGAAGCAATATCCCGCATTAAACAGTTTGATTCATCTGCAAAAATTCTTGTGTTCAGCATGCACCAAAACCCCAGTTTTGCAGTGCAAGCAACCCGCGCTGGTGCATTAGCTTATGTCACTAAAAGCAGCGATCCCGAAGTATTAATTCGAGCTATTGTCGATGTGTATCAAAATAAACATTACCTCAGCGCCGATATCGCACAAGCGTTAGCATTAGAAAAACTAGGCGCTGATGCTACCGCTTTAGATCAACTCACCGTCCGTGAGTTTGAGATATTATGTATGTTAGTTGAAGCCAAGTCGACACAAATGATTGCAGACTCACTTAATATCAGCCCCAAAACAGTGGCCAATGCACATTACATTATTAAGAAAAAGCTCAATGTGAATAGTGATATTGAACTTACTCATCTTGCCATTAAGATGAATATTATTAATTTGCTGGATTTATCTGGCTAGCTATTAAAAGTAATCGAGTATGCCCCGACCCTAATTGATTCATATAGTTAGTGTAACGTGAAAAATTTAGATTTCAGCTGCTCTGCCGATACCTTAGCTATGAATCTAACTTTATAATTTAGAACATTCACATTATTAGCAAACTTGGTTATATATCTAATGCAGAAAGAACTGCCACTTCGTAGACGTAATATTGCAGGACTATTAGTATTTGGGGTTTCGCTCATAATGTCTAGTATTATTTGGGTTAAGAAATCTCAAGATATTCAAATTAATTCCTCTCATGCAACCTTTATAAAGATGGTTAGCCTATCCAATGAAATAAGCAGCTATGCGAAAAGAGCCGAAGGGCATTTATTCTTATTTCTTACTCTAGATATTGAGACTGATCGAGAAAAGTTTTTTGCGCGCATCAAAAGACTTCATGCGCTCATTGAGCAACTTTCGACCTTTGACCAGCAATTTCTCGGGAATAAGCTGATAAGTAATCTTCGTTCAACTGCTTCAGCATTAGAAGACCAAGGGACATTGTTATTTGAGAAGAAAAATCACGCTGGTGCGGAAGGCTCTTTTGATTTCCATAAATATCACAATGAGGTACTTGTCTTTCACAGATCTTCTTCCTCCATTCGAAAGCAAGGCGTTGAAGCGGTGCAACTATTCAGCAAAGCACTAGAATCAAATAATATACTTGTTCGCAACTCCAATAACTTTAAGTTTCAAATCATTTTGCTGCTAGCTATTACTTCATTATCGTTCCTAATTTATATAAATCACCAATATAAAAAACTGTTTTTGGCTGATTATCAGATCGAGCACATGGCAAAACTATCATATTCTGATTCGCTGACAAAAATATTTAATCGGCGAAAATTTGACGAAGAATTTGAGACGTTATGGAAAAACTGTCGCCGCAATAGTGATTCTTTTTCTTTATTAATGATCGATGTTGATTTCTTCAAGAAATATAACGATCGTTATGGGCACACCGAAGGAGATCGTTGCTTATATAGTGTGGCTCAGGTTCTGTTGCAAACAGCTAATCGGACGACGGATATCGTGTGTCGATATGGAGGGGAGGAGTTTGCCATTATTTTGACCGGAACATCAGATGCTTTTGCCCTTGCAGAATACTGCCGGCGAGAGGTGGAAGCTTTACATATTCCTAACAAAAGTTCTGATGTGTCTAAATTTGTAACCATATCTGTTGGCGTCGGAGAGGTTACAGCAGCCAGCACATCAACTGTTCAAGAAAGCATTAAAGCCATAGATGAGGCATTGTATATAGCGAAGTCTCAAGGTAGGAATCAAGTGGTCCAGATCTAATGCTATCGTTAGCCGCCACCAGAAAATCCATAGGATCAAACTCGATTAATTTTCTTTAACCTATTATTCCTATCTCTGCTCTGACGAATAAGATCGTTCCCTGAACTGAATTGATTCCTTTTTGCTAGTCGGTCATAAAGCACAACATTGACCGTCGCGGCCAGATTCATACACCCGATTGTTGGTATATACACAACGGCATCTGCTCTTTCAATAACTTCTTGATTGATTGAGCCATCTTCAGGTCCGAAAATATAAAAAGCATTTTCAGGATGCTCAAATTCAGGTAAAGAATGTGCATTAAGTGCAAATTCAACACATACAATCGTCATATCATCAGCCACAGAATCAACAAGGTCGATAACGCCTTTAACGGATACGTCATTACTTACTTTACGGCTCATATCTACAGAACGAGGCTGGTAGCTTAAGGCGCGTGGATATCGCGTGCCGGTGTAAAAGATACGGTCCACTTGGTAATTACCCGCGGCACGCATCACTGAGCCAACATTGTCAGGACTTTTAGGGTTTACTAAGCCTATACTTACCTTAGGTGACGTCATTTCTATAGTTTCACTGCTTGTTAGTTTGATACTTTCGATAACTGTTCAACTATTTTCCCAATGGCCACTGTTAAACAGCTTAAATCATCATCCTCAATTATAAACGGCGGCATAATATAAATCAGGTTTCTAAACGGTCTGATCCACACGCCTTGATCAACGATAAATTTTGGCAGCCAATCCATTTGGTCGTCAATAGGCTGGTGTAATTCAACCACGCCAATCGCACCTTTGACCCTAACGTCTTTTACCAAGTCTATAGATTGGTAAGACATAAGCTCAGTAATAAGTTGCTGTTCAATTTTCTTAACCTTTTGTTGCCAATCTGATTCTAATAATACGTCAATACTTTCACAAGCAACACAGCAGGCCAATGGGTTTGCCATAAAAGTAGGGCCGTGCATTAATACGCCACTGCCGTCTGCAGCAATACCTTCAGCTACTTTATCAGTACACAGTGTTGCAGCCAATGTCATATAACCGCCGGTTAACGCTTTGCCCAAACATAAGATGTCAGGACAAATATCCGCTTGTTCATAAGCAAACAAAGTGCCAGTCCGACCAAAGTTAGTAGCAATTTCATCTAAAATCAATAACACATCATATTGATCACATAATGCACGAACTTGGCGTAAATATTCTGGACAATAAAAGCGTATTCCACCGGTATTTTGTACAATTGGCTCTAATATAACGGCGGCTAATTCATCATGGTTTTCACTAATTAATTGGCGAAATTCGGCAATATCACTGTCTTTCCAATCTTCATCATTAATACACATTGGTGCAGGTGCAAATAGGTGTTTAGGTAGTACACTTTCAAACATACTGTGCATACCATTAATTGGGTCACACACCGCCATCGCACCAAAGGTATCACCATGGTAGCCATTGTAAACAGTCAATAAGCGTTGTTTTTTAGTTTGCCCTTGAGCAAACCAATGTTGAATAGCCATTTTAATCGCCACTTCAACCGCGATTGAACCAGAATCAGTGAAAAAGATTTTTTGTAATGGCTGTGCAGTGATATCAATTAGCTTACGTGCTAGATCTATTGCAGGTTGATGGGTAAGCCCACCAAACATCACATGCGACATTTGATCAATTTGCTGTTGTGCCGCTTGATTTAAGCGCGGATGATTATAGCCGTGAATTGCTGACCACCACGATGACATGCCATCAATCATAGTGCGCCCATCTGCTAGCGTTAAACGCACACCCTCAGCCGAGACAACCTCATGAATTATCGGCGGGTTAGTAATACTGCTATAGGGATGCCAGATATGTTGTGCATCAAATATTAAATTTTTATTTTGTTTCATTAGCAATGATCATATCAGGCTAGGCTGTGTACGTAAAAATTCGCTTAAATATCCGATAACTGCTATATTCTTGACATAGATCAATTAATTAAAAGAGAGAGAATCATGCAAAAACTAGAGACATTTCTTATTGAAAAATTCCCAGCCATTATTTGTTTATTTGCAGCTTCTTGGATTTCGCTTGTTGCGTATGGTTTAATTAGCCACTAATTACTATTCTTCTTAAGAAATTAAGGACCAGTCCTCTGACTGGTTTTTTTATGCCTGCCATTCGCTGCTATCAGTAATCATCCAAGTCTTTGATCTGGATCAATGCCTTTATCTTCATATTATAGGAAAATACATTCCAATTTATATAGTTGGGGTACGTTATGGGAAAATTAGAAGAGTGGGTCATTCAAAGCTTTACAGCCATTATCTTTGTTTTTGGAATTTCTTGGATTGCACTCGTTGCTTACGGCTTAATTATGTCTTGATGATTAAGCAAAACTCCTAGCTCACTAGCAAGCTGGTTTCTGCGTTTATGTGAAACCGATTGCTTCATCATTAATGCAAAGGCATTCCACTGCTGATTGTTATCGACAGCATAGCCGGCTAATGTACTCACTTTATTCAAAGTACCCGATTTAGCATAAATGCCAGGAGCAACTTCTGGCAATAAATGCTTCCACGGTCGAAATGCTTCTAATAATTGTACTAGTTGTTTGGGTGATAACTTATTCTCTCTCGATAAACCTGCACCTTCTTTCAAACTGACCCGGTTCCAATTAAATTCTTCTCGTAGATGATCTTCCATATATAACTCAACATCAGCAAAATTTGCTGGGCGTAAGTAATGCTCTACACTCAACATTAGTATCAATTGATTTGCAATAAAGTTAGTTGAATATTTCATCATCGGCCGAATTATTTCCGCTAAGCTTTTACTATTCGTATGCGTGTAATAAATGGACTGTTGGGGCACTTTACCCCATATAAGCTGTTCGCCTACAGTGATTCCTTGCTGACGTAAAAAAGCAGCTAGCAATTCCGCGAAATAACGCTCGGCTTCATTTGATGAAAACCCTGTATTAATTCGTGAAGTCCATTTTGATAATTGTTGTTGTCCGGCAAGGTTTTCAGCAAAGGGGGTCAGGGGTGTTTGAGCTTCAGATGAAATTATTTTTCCAGCGATTTTCTTAACTGCGATGGTATTAAAATTTGCGGCTATAGCCGTAGGCAA